>CAZRKS010000019.1:0-26047 GCA_964600315.1 uncultured Steroidobacteraceae bacterium
CTGCTCGCCATTTCGCACAACGCCAACGTGAGCGACGGCTGGATGTACCCGACGGATGTTGACGAGACGACCGGGCGGCCGATCGACGCCGCGTGGGCCGCGTCCCGCGACCGCAACGAGCGTCTGGTCGAGATCAAGCAGGGCAAGGGCGCGTCCGAAACGCACCCGTTGCTGTCGCCGAACGATGAGTTCGCCAGCTATGAGCTGTACGAGGCCATCCTCGGTCTCCCGGCCGATGTCGGACGCATCGATCGCGTCGCCGGCAGTTATGGACGGCAGGCGCTGAAGGACGGCATCACGATGCAGGACGTGCGCGGCTACAACCCGTACAAGTTCGGCATGGCGGGCGGCTCCGACTCGCACAACAGCGCGAGCCCCTACCGTCACGACAATTTCTTCGGTCTCCACGCCAACGCCGACGATGCGGTTGAGAAGCGGTTTGCCGGCGTCCTGATCGGCGGCACGATGGACGTGCGCCTCGAGAACCCCGGCGGCCTGACCGGCGTGTGGGCCGAGGAGAACACGCGCGCCTCGATCTGGGACGCGATGTATCGCAAGGAAACCTTCGGCGTCAGCGGGCCGCACATCAAGGTGCGCTTCTTCGGCGGCTGGGGCTATCGCAAGAACGCCTTCGACGCGAAGGACTGGGTGCACCAGTCGTACGCGAACGGCGTGCCGATGGGCGGGGACCTGCCGCCGATGCCGACGGGCGGCCAGGGTACGGCGCCGACCTTCGTCGTCTGGGCGGTGAAGGATCCGACCTCCGCGAACCTCGACCGCGTCCAGGTCATCAAGGGATGGACGCAGGACGGCCAGAGCTTCGAGAAGATCTTCGACGTTGCCTGGGCGGGCGACCGCAAGCCGGACAAGTGGTCGGGGCGGGTTCCGGCGATCCGCAGCACGGTGGATGTGGAGAAGGCCACGTACACGAACGACGAGGGTGCGACGGAACTCCAGACGGTGTGGACCGATCCCGAGTTCGATCCGAGCCTGCACGCGTTCTATTACGCGCGCGTGCTGGAGATTCCGACGCCGCGCTGGACGCTGATCCAGGCCGTGAAGGCGGGGATTCCGCCGCCCGACATCGTGCCGCTGACCGGCCAGGAGCGTGCCTGGTCTTCGCCGATCTGGTACACGCCGAGCGCCGAGGCGCGCCAGGCCGCGGCGCCGGGCCTGACCGTGGCCGACCTGAAGCAGAAGGGCGCGACGCAGCTCAACGATGCGCAGCTGAAGGCGCTCATCGTCGGCAAGGCGCACTGGATCCGCAACAGCGTCACCGGCGATCAGTTCAGCGTGAACTACACCGCTGACGGCGACAGCATCGTGTTTCGCCTGGGGACGAGCGCCAGCCTGCCGAGCCACACCGGCAACGTGGTGCGCGACGGCTACGAAGGAAACACCGCGCCGTACGTGATCCAGGACGGCAAGGTGGTGACGAAGGTCGCTCAGGCGCCGTACGCCGTCAGCATCTACAAGCTCGGCGACACCTACTACGCAGCCCGCAGCAACGAGTTCGGCTACGCGAACTACGAGGTCATACCCGCCCCGCAGTTCGCGGTGAATCCGCTGGTATCGATGTTCAACCAGCTGTCGATCGAGCTCGGGTTGACTGAGCAGCAGCGGCAGCAGGTCCAGCCGATCCTGAAGGCCGAGGTGAAACAGCTCGAGGCGCTCAAGAAGGACAGCTCGCTCTCCGCGGCGCAGAAGGTCGAGAAGCTCAGGCAGGTGAGCGAGGCGATCGACTCGCAGGTCTCGCCGTTGCTCAACGCCGACCAGCAGGCGAAGTTCAAGGAGCTGCGGAAGGAGGCTCGCCGCCGCATGTTGGAAACGATGGCAGGCAAGGCGGCAGAGAAGGTGAAGAGCTCGATCGAAAAGCGTACGTGATGCGGCCGGCGACGCCGCCGGGCGGTGTCGTCGGCCGACCACCCGCTTGCAGGTAGAAACCCGCCTGTCCATGCATCGAATCAAGCAGCTTTGGCGCGATCCGCTGACTCACTTCGTTCTGCTGGGCGCGCTGCTGTTCGGCGGCTACCAGGTCTTTGCACCCGACGCCTCCGGGGCGCCGACCTCGAAGGAGATCCGACTGACGCTCGACGACGTCGCGCAGCTCGTATCGGTGTTCGAGGCCCGGTGGGGCCGGCCACCCACGCCGCAGGAACTCGACCTGCTCGTGGAAGACAAGGTGCGTCAGGAGATCCTGTACCGCGAGGCCCTCGCGATGGGTCTCGACCGGGACGACGAGATCGTCAAGCGGCGCATGGCGCAGAAGATGCAGTTCCTGTCGGAGGACGTGGCGGCGCTCCGCGAACCGTCGCAGGAAGAGCTGCAGGAGTGGTATTCGCTGAACCCGGAGAAATTCGCCGAGCCGAAGCGCGTCAGCTTCCGGCACGTCTATTTCTCGCCCGACCGCCGTCGCGGTGAGGCGGCGCACGCCGACGCGGCGGCGGCCCTCGAGAGTCTGGCGGGCCAGCCCGAAGACTCGCCGCTCGCCTCGTCGGCCGGGGACCCTTTCATGTTTCAGGACTACTATCGAGACCGTGCGCCGGACTTCCTCGCCAAGGAATTCGGGCCGAAGTTCGCACGGGCGGTGGACGGACTCCCGGCGGGATCCTGGCAGGGCCCTGTGGAGTCCGGGTTCGGCTGGCACCTCGTCTTCATCGACGCGGTGATCCCTGGTCGCGTGCCGGACTTCGCCGAAGTCGAGTCCGACGTGAGGACCGCGTGGCTGAGCGAGCGCAAGGCCAGGGCCTGGGAGGAGGCGTACGGGAAGATGCGGGTCCGGTACACCGTGCTGCTCCCCGGACCGCCGGAGACCGCGCAGCCGTGACCGTCACCCGCGGCCAGTGGCTGCCGCTGATCCGCGTGCTCGCCGCGCTGCTGGCAGTCGGGCTGGCACCGGCGGCGGCGCGCGCGCACGAGACGCGGCCGGCCTATCTCGAACTGCGCGAGACCGCGCCAGGCCAGTTCGATGTGCTGTGGCGTACACCGGTGCTCGCGGGCATGAGACTGCCGCTCGTGCTGCGTCTTCCGCCGGACGTGCGCGCACGGCGCGTGCCAGAGATCGAGGAACTGCCCGACTCGCTGCTGGAGCGTCGCTGGATCGACGCGGGACCGAAGGGCCTCGGCGGGCGACGCATCGAATTCTCCGGCCTGCAACTCACCATCACCGACGTGCTGGTGCGGGTGCAGATGCTCGACGGCCGCCAGTGGACCGCGATGGCCCGGCCCTCGCAGCCGTGGGTCGAGATTGCTTCGATGCCGAGCAAGGCGCTGACGGCGCGCACGTTCCTGGTGCAGGGCATCGATCACATCCTGCGCGGCGGCGATCACCTGCTGTTCGTGCTCGGGCTGCTGCTGCTGGTGCGTTCGACCTCCATGCTGGTGAAGACCATCACGTCGTTCACCGTGGCGCACAGCATCACCCTGGCCATCGCGACGCTGGGTTACGCGCACGTTCCAACTCCACCGCTCAACGTGGCGATTGCGCTGTCGATCCTGTTTCTCGGTCCGGAGATCGCACGCTCCTGGCGGGGCGAGACGAGCTTCACCATCCGCCACCCCTGGGTCGTGGCGTTCGCATTCGGGTTGCTGCACGGTTTCGGGTTCGCGAGCGGGCTCGTCGCCGTCGGACTCCCTGCGCCGGACGTGCCCCTCGCGCTGCTCATGTTCAATGTCGGCGTGGAAATCGGACAGCTCGCGTTCGTAATCGTCGTTCTCCTGCTCCTGCGAGCGTTCCACGTGCTCGAGGTGCGCTGGACGCGGCCGGCCGCGATGCTGCCAGGCTACGTCGTCGGGACGCTGGGCGCGTTCTGGACGATCCAGAGGCTCGTGATGATGACGCAGGGTTCGTGATGCACCGACGGCCGTTCATTCGAGCTGTCACGACGGCGGGCGTGCTGATGGCCGTGCCGGGCGGCGTCCTGGCCCACACCGAGGCCGGCGCCGCGACTGGGTTTCTGACCGGGCTGATGCATCCGTTGTCGGGCCTCGACCATGTGCTCGCGATGATCGCCGTCGGTCTCTGGGGCGCCCAGCTCGGAATGCCCGCGATCTGGATCCTGCCGGTCACGTTCCCGATCGTCATGGCGTTCGGCGGGCTGCTCGGTCTGCTCGGCGTTCCGGTCCCCGCGGTGGAAATCGGGATCGCCGCTTCCGCGATACTGCTGGGTGCAGCCGTCGCGACCGAGCGTCGTCCCCCGCTGTTCATTGCGGCGCTGTTGGTGGGCGCATTTGCGGTCTTCCACGGCGACGCACATGGCACGGAACTCGAGCCGGGCGAGAGCGGGCTGCTCTACAGCCTGGGCTTCGTGGTCGCCACGGGCTGCCTGCACGCGGTCGGCATCGCAATCGGGACCGTGCATCGTTGGCCCGCGGGCCGGGTGGCGCTCAAGTCCGCGGGTGCGGGCATCGCGGCCGCGGGCATCGTCTTTCTCATGCGGGCCGTTTCATGAAGACGGGGCACCGCTCGACACGCCCGGTCGATGTCCTGCCTGGCCTGGTGCTTGCCGTGTGTCCGCCCACGGCTCACGCGCACCTGGTCTCGACGGGCCTCGGCCCGGTCTATGACGGCATCCTGCATTTCGCCGTGACGCTCGAGGACCTCGTCCCGACGCTCGCGCTGGCTCTGCTCGCGGGCCTGCGTGGCACGAACCAGTCGCGAATCGTGATCTTCGTGCTCCCGCTCGCCTGGCTGGTCGCCGGTGGTGCGGCAGTCATCGTCGGCCGGTCCGCCGTCCTGCCGTTAGGTTGGCTCCCGTTCGTCCTGCTCGGCGGCCTCGTCGCCGCTGACGCGCGGCTGCCGCGCAATGTCACCACCGCGCTCAGCGTCCTCCTCGGCGTGTTCCTCGGGTATGCGAACGGCGCGGCCATGGGGGGCGGCGGCCCCGGATTGCGCGGGGTCCTTGGCGTCGCCGTCGCGGTGTTCGTTCTGACGACTCTCGTCACCGCGACCGTCGTGTCGTTTCAGGAAGGATGGCTGCGCATCGTGTGGCGCGTGCTGGGCAGCTGGATTGCGGCCAGCGGCCTGCTGCTCCTGGGGTGGTCGCTTGCCCGCTGATCGCCGACCTCACCTGACGATCGCAGGCGAGCGGGGTCTCGTTCCGGTTCGCGTGGCCGATCTTCAGTGCCGCTCGAAACGCGCCTGGAAGAAACGCAGATAACGCGGTTCGTGGACCATCTTCAGTCCGCGGGCCGCGTCCCGTTCCTCGAACACCGCGGCGGCCGACTCGGCCACGATGTCCATGTGCGCCTGCGTGTACACGCGACGCGGGATCGTCAGACGCACCAGTTCCAGCTTCGGATAATGGTGCTGGCCAGTCTGCGGGTCGCGACCTGCCGAGACGATGCCTCGCTCCATCGAGCGGACGCCGGCGTCTTCGTAAAGGTTGGCGGCCAAAGCCTGGGCAGGGAACTCGTCCTGAGCGAGGTGCGGGTAGAAGGCGCGTGCGTCGAGGTAGACGGCGTGCCCGCCGATCGGCCGAACGATCGGCACGCCCATGCCGATCAGCTTCTGGCCGAGGTACTCCACCTGGCCGACGCGGGCGTGGATGTGCTCGTCGTCGACCGACTCGACGATTCCGCGCGCCATCGCCTCCATGTCGCGCCCGGCCATGCCGCCGTAGGTGTGCAGGCCCTCGTAGACGACGACCAGGTTGGCGGCCTCCTCGAATAACCCGGGATCGTTGACGGCCAGCCAGCCGCCGATGTTGACCAGCGCGTCCTTCTTGCCGCTCATCGTGCACGCGTCGGTGTACGAGCACAGCTCGAGCAGGATGGAGGCCACCGAGCGCTCGCGGTATCCGGTCTCGCGCTGCTTGATGAACCAGGCGTTTTCCACGGCGCGCGTGGCATCGAGCACGATCTTGATCCCGTGGCGCTGCGTCAAGTCGCGCACGGCACGGACGTTCTCCATGGCAATCGGCTGGCCGCCGGCCATGTTGACCGTGGCGGCGAGCGAGACGTAGGGAATGCGCTTTGCGCCCACCCGGTCGATCAGCGACTGCAGTGCCCCGAGGTCCACGTTGCCCTTGAACGGGTGTTCGCTGACCGGGTCGTGGGCCTCGGGGATGACGATGTCCACGAAGGTGCCGCCTGCCAGTTCCTGGTGCAGGCGCGTGGTCGTGAAGTACATGTTGCCGGGCACGTAGTCACCCGGCTCGATGAGGATCCGCGAGATCAGGTTCTCGGCGCCGCGACCCTGGTGCGTCGGCACGAGGAAGCGGTAGCCGTAGTGCTTCTGCACCGTTTCCTCGAGGTGGTAGAAGTTGCGGCTCCCGGCATAGGCCTCATCGCCCATCATCATGCCGGCCCACTGCCAGTCGCTCATCGCGCTGGTGCCGCTGTCGGTCAGCAGGTCGATATAGACATCCTCCGAGCGCAACAGAAACGTGTTGAAACCGGCCGCCGCGATCGCCTGCTCGCGCTCGGCGCGCGTCATCATCCGGATGGGCTCGACGACCTTGACTTTCCAGGGCTCGGCCCAGGAGCGATGAGCGGGTCGGCGGCGATGGCTGTCGGCGGGCGTGGTCATGTCGCGAGGGCCTCTGCTCGAGGTGAGTTGGGCATTTCGGCGAGCGCTGGCGAAGTCACGCAGTCGTCTCTGTCTCCAGGCGCCGCGCTCCCCGCGCCATCAATGCGGCGAATCGAGGGTGCTCGCGGATCGGATCGAGGCTGTTGTCCTTCTGCATCCACAGCAGCCAGCCGTGGCTGACTTTGTCGATCCAGGGCTCGATCAGGTCGACGGCTGCATCGGCGTCCCCGAGCCGCGACATGGCGCAGGCGAGGTTGTAGTGCAGGCGGGCGTTGTCCGGATCGAACAGCAGCGCGCGCGACGTCCAGGCGCGCGCACGGTCGGCCTGGTCGAGGCCTGCCAGCGCGGTCACGAAGAACCCGAGCGCACCACTGTGGTCGGGCTCTTCGGCCAGGATCTTCTCGCAGCATGCCAGAGCCCGCCGCTCGGCGGCGGCGGTCGCCTCGTGCTCACCGAGAGCCTCGTACGCCTGCACGACCATGCCCGCCGGCCAGTAAGCGTCCGGGTCGAGCTCGATGGCGCGCTCGAGGTGTCTGATCGCGGTCTCGTAATTGCGCCGCCCGATGGCCGTGGCCCCTGCGACGGTGTGGACCTCGAAGCAGTTCGGATCGAGCCGCAGGGCCGTCTCGAGCGCCTGGTCGGCCCGCGTCGGCTCCCGCATGCCTCGAAGCATCGCCTCGGCGAGAGCCGCGTGCCCTTCGGCGACCGCCGGATCCGCCGCAATGGCCCGTTCGGCGGACGCCCGCGCGCCCATTGTCGAGTAACCCTCGATTCCGCGCTGGCTCAGCTCCGACTCGGCAAGCGACATCAGCGCCCAGCCCTTCGCGAAGCCGGGATCCAGGTCGACGACGCGCCGGCAGATCCGGATGATGACCGGCTTCAGGCGCTCGCTGCCCCTGCGCTGGAATCCGCGGGCCATCAGGAAAAGCTCGTACGCCTCCGAGTTCGTCGTGGCGCGCTGCTCGATTGCCGCCCGTTCCTCGGGCAGGAGCTTCAGCTTCAGCGCCGCAACGATGGCCTTCGAGATGTCGTCCTGGATGGCGAAGATGTCATCGAGCGTGCGGTCGTAGCGCTCCGCCCACACCTGGGTGCCGCTCTCGGCCTCGAGCAGCTGCGCCGTGATCCTGACGCGATTGCCCGCCTTGCGGACGCTGCCTTCGAGCACGTGCGTGACCTTCAACGCCCGCGCGATCTGCGCCGGCGCGACTGTCTTGCCCTTGTACGTGAATGCCGCGTTGCGCGAGGCGACTGACAGGGCCGACACGCGCCCGAGGTCAGTGATGATGTCCTCCGTCACGCCGTCGCTGAAATACTCCTGCTCCGGATCTCCGCTCATGTTCACGAACGGCAGGATGACCACCCCGGGCTTCGACGACGGCGTTGGCCCGGCCGACTGGCCCGCGCCGGGGGTCGCTTCCGTTCTCGTAGGGCTGCTGCGTGGCGCCGCCTGGGCGTCGACCAGTCGCTGCACGTCCGCGACGAGGCCCTGCCAGGCCCTGTCCTGTGCCTCGCCTCGCCAGTGCGCGAGGTCGGCGGTGTGCGTGAGCTCGAAGATGATCGGCCGCTGGCAGGCCTCGATCATCACCGGCACGAGCGTGCGATTCCGATCGGCGAGGGTCGCCTCGGCGCGCACCCATCGCGACACGACGGAGCTCGTCGACCAGAGCACGACGACCGCCTTCGCCTCGCGCAGCGCGCGCTCGATGCTCTCGTCGAACGCTTCGCCCGACCGCAGGGCGTCGTCCCACCAGACGGACAGTCCAGCGGACTGAAATGCGCTGGCGAAACGGCGCGCGGTCTCCGCGTCCTCGCGTGCATAGGAAATGAAGACGTCGGCCATGCGCACCCGCAGGATGAGATTTCCATCGAATCAGCGACGCGGCGCCGGGGCGAAGTATAGTGATTTCCGGCGGGCTTCTCCCCCCGGGGGCCGCGAATGGGAGCTACCAGTGATCAGTCTTCACCACACCCACCTGATGGCGTCCGACATCGATGCCACGATCGCCTTCTGGCGTGATCACTTCGGCGCCGAGGTCGTCTTCGACGATGACTTCGCCGGGGCCCGCAACGTCTTCCTGCGGCTCGGCGAAGGACGGCTGCACCTGTATGCCCAGCCGCCGAAGCATTCCGGGCCGGCGACGGTGCATCACCTGGGGGTGGAGACCGACGAGTTGCGCGAGCTGGTCGGGCGGCTCAGGGCCGCGGGCGTGTCGGTGACGGACGTGCGCGAACTGCCCGACGCCTCCTACGCGATGGCCCAGGGGCCCGACGGGCTGCTCCTCGAATTGTTCCAGCCGAATGCCGCCCGGGTCCCGGATTCGCTCGCGCGTGCCGGCTACTTCGCGACCGCAAGAAGGGCGTGACGCGGGGCTCAGCTCTCGGCCAGAAAATCGTCGATGATCGGCATGACCTGCGGCGCCTTCGACACCAGGAACAGGTGTCCGCCGTCGACGATTTGCAGCCGGGCGCGCCGAATGAGGCTCGCGAGGATGCGCCCGTTGATTGCCGGCACGATCGGGTCGCGCCGGCCGGCCAGCACCAGCGTCTCGTGCGGGATCAGCGGCAGGAAGGGCGCGCTGGTCCAGCCGGTTCCCGCAAACAGCTGGAACAGGTAGCCGGGCACGCTCGGCGAGCGGATGCGCGCGGCGTGCCCCCCATCGATGGCCTCGTCGCCATACAGGGTCTCGAAGCAGCGCTCGAGATAGTCGGGGTCGAGGTAGCGTCGCGGGCTCGCGAGCTTGAGAAATGCGCGCGGATGCCCCGGCACCATGAGCACTCCGGCCGCCGTGGCCGCGAGCACGAGGCGTCGAACGCGGCCGCGGGCCTGGAACGCGAGCTGTTGCGCCATCGCCCCGCCCCAGGACACGCCGAGCACGTCGACCTTCCCTCGGTAGCCGAGCGCATCGAGCACCCGGGTCGCGAGCAAGGCGTACTGCCACGGACGATACGGATGCAGGGCCGGCCCGGAGCCACCGACGCCGGGCGCGTCGAACGCGATCACCTCGAGATCCGCGAGGCTATCCGCAACCGGCGCGAGTAATTCGAGGTTGGCGCCGATGCCGTTCAGGAGCAGCAGCGGGGGGCGATCCGCGCGGCCAGACCAGACGGCGGTCCGGATACGGTGCCGGAAAAGCCGCAGGTGACGGATGTGCGGCTTGCGGCTTTGCTGCACTGCTGCAGTACGGATGGGCGCGCTCACCCGAGCACGTACTCGCCGGGCGCCGCCGCGAGCACCCGATGCGCGCGCGAGCCGAGCCGTCGGGGCGCGGTCACTTCGGGCCCCGAATGCTCGCGCAGCCATCCGGACCAGTGCTCCCACCACGAGCCTTCCTGCTCTCTCGCTCCGGCCAGCCACTCGTCGGCCGTGGGCGGCAGCGCGTCGCTCGTGAAGTAGCGCGCCTTTGGATTGCCCGGCGGATTCACGATGGCCTGCACGTGCCCGCTGTTCGACAGCACGAACTGTCGCCGGCCGCCGAGCATGCCGGTCGTGCGATAGCAGGCTCTCCACGGCGTGATGTGGTCGGTCGAGCCGCCGACGATGTAGGCATCGATGTCCACGCGGCGCAGGTCGATCGGCCGGCCGAGCAGGTCCACCGTTGCGGGACGGGCGAAGGGCCGTTTCAGGTAGAGGTCGAGGTAGTCGGAGTGGAGTGCCGCGGTAAGGTTCGTCGAGTCGGCGTTCCAGAAGAGCACGTCGAAGGCCGGCGGCGTCTCGCCGAGCAGGTAGTTGCTTACGACGTAGTTCCAGACGAGGTCGTTCGGACGCAACCAGGCGAAGACCCGCGCGAGGTCGGATCCGGGCAGGATCCCGCGCTTCGCCGAGCGCCGGCGCGCGATCTCGATGCTCTGCTCGGTGAGGAGCGCACCGACGTCGCTGTCGGTCGCGACCGGGTCGAGCACGCACACCCAGAACGTCACCGAGTTGACGCGGCGGTCGCGATGCGCCGCGAGGTGACTCAGCAGCATGGCAGTCGTGATGCCGCCGGAGCAACCGCCCGAAACGTTGACGCGCTTCGAGCCCGAGATCGTGCGCACGACGTCGCTCGCCTTCACCAACGACTGCACGTAATGGCCCATGCCCCAGTCGCGCTCGGCGGGCCCGGGGTTGCGCCAGCTCACGATGAAGACCTGGAAGCCGAGCGACACGAGGTAGCGGGCGAGGCTCTTCTGCGCCGACAGGTCGAGGACGTAATACTTGTTGATCTGCGGTGGCACGAACAGCAGCGGGATGGCGTGCACGCGTTCGGTCTGGGGCTGGTACTGGATCAGTTCCAGCGTGTCGTTGCGATACACGACCGCGCCGGGAGTGCAGGCGATGTTCTCGCCGACCTTGAAGGGACGCTTGTCGACCAGCGAGGGCATGCCGCCGTTCTCCCGCAGGTCGCGCACCAGGCCCTGCAGGCCCCGGACCAGCGAGAGCCCGCCCGTGTCGATGGCGCGCTTCAGGGCGGCGGGATTGGTGAGCAGCAGATTGCTCGGCGCGAGCGCATCGGCGACGAGGTTCACGAAGAGATTGACGCGGGTGCGCGCGAGCGCATCCAGTTCCAGGTCGGCGACGTACCTGCGCGCCGCGTCACCCAGCGCGAGCCAGCCCTGCGCCAGTCGTTTCTGGAGCGGGTTCGTCTGCCACGCCGGGTCCGCGAAGCGGCGGTCCTTCTGGGGCACGTCGATCGTCGAGCGTCCGCCGACGACGTCGACCACCTCGCGCCCGACCGTGCCGGTGTGCTTCATGAGCAGCAGCGGTTGCCGGATCGCGGCGCCGAGCAGCGCGTTGACGCCTTTGAAGACGTCCTCGCGGCTGATGCCGACGATCGGGCTCAAGGTGATCGGCGAGTCCGCGGCCTGCGCGGCCGGCCCGGCCGGCGCCTGCGCACCCAGTGCGTCGGGGCGCGCCCCCCGGCGTTTCACCGTCTTCCCGGGCCGTGAGGATCGCTGGGTCAAGCAGGCGTCTCAGGTGACTGACGGTGCGGAGCATACGGCGATTCGGGTACGGCGACCACGGCGATGCGAACGGCGGCCGGTGCGTCAACCGACTGGCTTCGGCACCCGCTCTGCGCGATCCTCTGCAGTCCTTCTCTCTCGACCGAACGGAACATCGAGCCATGTCAGCAGGCGTTTCCTATTTCGACGTCCGGGGCAAAGTTGCCCTCGTCACCGGCGGCACCCGGGGCATCGGCTACATGATTGCCGAGGGCCTCGTGAAGTCCGGGGTGAAGACCTATGTCGTGTCGCGCAAGGCGGACGCGTGCGCGGCCGCGGAAGCCGCGCTTCGCGAGTTCGGCGAGGCCATCGGCATCGCGGCCGACATCTCCGACGTGGCCGCCGTCGAGGCACTGGCCAGCGACATCGGCAATCGGGAGCGAGCCCTGCACATCCTGGTCAACAACGCCGGCGCCACCTGGGGCGCGCCGCTGGCGGAATTTCCGGTGAGCGGCTGGGACAAGGTCATGGACCTCAATGTGCGATCGGTCTTCTTCCTCACGCAGAAGCTGCTGCCCTTGCTGCAGGCAGCGGCGACTGACGACGATCCCGCGCGCGTGATCAACATCGGCTCGATCGACGGACTCACGAGTCCCGAGATGGAGAACTTCTCCTACTCGGCGAGCAAGGCGGCGCTGCATCATCTGACCCGGCACCTCGCCAGGCATCTCGGTGAGTTCAGGATCAACGTCAACGCCATCGCGCCCGGGCCCTTCGAGACCCGGATGACGGCCCAGGTGCTCAGGCAGTTCGGCGAAAAGATGCTGAAGCAGATCCCGCGTCGTCGCATCGGCACGCCCGGCGATGCGGCGGGGACCACGATCTTCCTCGCCTCGCCGGCGTCCGCCTACATCACCGGCGCCGTCGTTCCGCTCGACGGCGGCTACTCCACGACGCGTTGAGCGGCGACCCCATCAGGTCGGGCCGAGTCCGAAGCCGGGCTACGAGCGGTTCAATAGTCCGCGCAAGCCTCCGGGGTTCCCGGCTCGGGTGCGGTGCGCGCGACCTTCGCGGATGAGATTCTGAAGCTCGCGAGCGACGCGATCGCGAACGCGGCGCAGCGTTGCCGGGTCGTCATGAAGACCGTGGTACCGCCGCGTGTCGATCGGCTTGCCCATGACGAAATACATCTTCTCCGGGCGCGGAATGGGCGTGAGCCCGACGCCCCGCACGACCGGCGGCAACTCCTCGCCGCCGCGCAGGTGGCGCTCTGCAATTCCGGACTGCTGCAGGTAGCGTCCGATCGGCGTGCGCAGGTAGTCGCTCGCGTCGACGACGACGTCGAGCGAATCCTCAGCGCCGATCGTGGCGTAGGGCGTCAGCGCATATCCGTGCTCGATCGCGAGGCGCACGAAGCCGAACCGCTCTTTCCAGATCAATCGGTAGGCCTCGCCCTTCCGTTTGAACACTTCGCGGGCGCCGCCCGGGAAGACGAGGATGAATTCCCCGCGGCGCATCAGCTCGGCGCAGTTCTCGCGGTTGCCGAGGACCGCTCCCTGCCGCTCGACGAGAGCGCGCCAGACCGGAATGCTGAAATGCGCCCGGTCGGCCAGAGGTCGCAGTCGGAGGCCGTGCGTCCGGTGCAGCCAGTCGGCCAGCAGCATCGCATCGAAGACGTTGAACACCGAGTGATTGCCGACCAGCAGCGTCGGCCGGCGCGGATCGAGGCGCTCCGGATGCAGGAACTCGGGCGCGTAGTACCAGCGAAGGAGGCTCGTGGCCAAGCGTTGAAGGGGAGCAGCCATACCGGGAGGATTGCGGTTGCGGTCAGACGAGGGCGTCGGGGCGTGTCACCCTGGCCTGATTTGACCATTATTTGTCGGTCCGTGCTTCTAGACTCCTGCCGTCGCCGGCAATGGCCGTGGCGATTCGCGAGGAGACGACGATGAGCGACACCCGGCCGACGTCGGACACGTACACCCTCTGGGGCGGCGCATTGTCGCTCTACACGGGCAAGGTGCGTTCCTACCTGATCAAGAAGGGGATTCCATACCGCGAGTTCTACAGTTCACATCCGGACTTCCGGGAGCGCGTGGTTCCCGTCGTGCGCCATGTCGTCGCGCCGGTGCTGGAGACGTCGCAGGGCGAGGTGCTGCAGGACTCGACCGAAATCATCGATTTCCTGGAGGCGCGACATCGCACCCGACCGATGGTCCCGGCGACGCCCGTGCAGCGGACCGTCGCCTGGCTGCTCGACGCCTACGGCTGCGAGCATCTGCTGCTGCCCGCGATGCACTACCGCTGGTTCGAGCGGCATCTCGCCGGGCAGCGTGATTTCCTGAACGCCGAGTTCGGGCGAGTGTCGTACCTGGGGCACGACCGAGCGGCGCGCAACGCGGCCGGCGGACGCCTGATCGAGTATTTCAGCGGCACCTACGTCGCGATGGGCGGAACACGAGACACGGCCCCTGCCATCGAGGCCGTGTACCTGGATCTGCTCGAACTGCTCGACGTCCATTTCCAGCACGTGCCCTATCTGCTCGGCGGGCATCCCAGCATCGCCGACTTCGGCTTCATGGCATCGCTCTACGCGCACCTCGGTCGCGACCCGGTGCCGGCGCAGATCATGTCGACGCGCGCGCCGAATGTCGCACGCTGGAAGGAACGCATGAACCTCGAGGTGCTCGAGGACGCCGAGTTTCCGAATCTCGCGCCGGCATTTCCGCCCGACGACGCGTTGCCGCCGACGCTCGAGCCGGTCCTCGCGATGCTGTTCCGCGACTGGACGGCGGAACTCGAAGCCAATGCCGCCTGCTTCAACGCCTGGGTCGCCGCGAATCCGGGCCTGCCGGCCGGGCGCCTCGTCAGCCACGACGGCGAGCGCCGCGTGCATCCGACGCTCGGTCCCGTCGAGTATCCGCTGCGGGGCGTCGTCATCCGGCGCGCGAGCCACCCCCAAACCCTCTGGCATTTCGAGAAGGCGGCGGCACTGGCGCGTGGGCTCAGCGGCGAAGGCCGCGAGCGATTCGATGCGCTGATGCAGCGCGTCGGCGGCGAGCGGGCGATGGCGCTGCGCCTGGCGCGGCCGATCCTGCGGCAGGACTACGTGCTGGCGCTGGGCTGAAGCAGGCGCGGCGGTTCGTCGGCACGTGACGGGCGGGCCGCCGCGCGACCTGCAGGCCGCCGTGTCACGCGGCCTGCAGCGCTTCCCTCACGAAATCCAGCCGGTCCTGACCGAAGAACATCTGATCGCCGACGAACAGGGTCGGCGCGCCGAACGCACCACGACGCACGGCCTCTTCGGTATTGCGCTTCAGCGCGTCCTTGACCGATGGCTCGCTGACCAGCGCGGAGAACGCGGCCGGATCGAAGCCGGACTGCCGCAGCACGTCCGCGACGACGTTGGCCTCGCCGAGGTTCCGGCCCTCGACCCACATCGCGCGGAACATCGCGGCCACGTAGTCGTCGAATCTCGTCGGCTCGCGTTCCTGGATTCCCGCGGCGCCCCGCATGAGGGTCAGCGTGTTGACGGGGAAATGCGGGTTGAACTGCAGCGGCACGCCGTAGCGGCGGGCGTAGCGCGCCATGTCCGTGAGCATGTACCGCCCCTTGGCGGGAACGGTGATCGGCGACGCATTGCCCGTGGCCTGGAACACGCCGCCGAGCAGCATCGGCCGATAGACCAGCGCCGCGCCGGCCTCGCGGCAGAGACCGGGCAGCTGGGTCCACGCCAGGTAGGTCGTGGGGCTGCCGAAGTCGAAGAAGAACTCCACGGTCTTGCGGCTCATGCGTGCTCCTCAATTCAGGTGTGGACGGGGACGGGAATCACCACCGCTCCATCCACGGGCGGAGGTCCATTTCGAAGGTCCAGGTGTCGCGGGGCTGTCGGTGCAACTGCCAGTAGGCGTCGGCGATGTGCTGCGGCGAGAGAATGCCGTCCTGGTCCTTGTCCGCGTACTTCGCGGGAACGTTGTCGCGGATGAACGCAGTGTCGATCGCGCCGTCGATCACGACGTGCGCCACGTGGATGTTCTTCGGTCCGAGCTCGCGCGCCATGCTCTGCGCCAGCGCGCGCAAGCCGTGCTTGGCCACGGCGAAGGCGCCGAAGCCGGCCGCGCCGCGCGTGGACGCGGTGGCGCCGGTGAAGAGGATCGTGCCGCGCCCGCGCGCCGCCATGCGCCGGGCGGCGGCCTGACTGGTGAGGAACCCCGCGAAACAGGCCATTTCCCAGACCTTGTGGAAGCGGCGCGAAGTCTCCTCGAGGATGCCACAGGGAACGTTGGCGCCGACGTTGAACACGAACACCTCGATCGGACCGATCGTCGTCTCGATGCGCTCGACCAGCTCCGCGACCTGTGCTTCGTCGCGCGCGTCGGAGCCGAAACCGTGCGCCACGCCGCCGCCGGAGCGGATGTCCGCCAGCAGCGGTTCCAGCTTTTCGGCGTTGCGGCGGGTGACGCACGCGACGTAGCCCTCGCGCGCGAACCGGCGCGCGATGGCCGCGCCGGTTCCATCGCCGGCGCCGATGATCAGCGCCACCTTCGGCTGCTCGCTCATGTCGATCGGCGACCTCGGTCCGGTGATCGGGAGTGGACACGGGGAGATAACGAACGTTATCCTAAGTGCCCGGCTCGAGGCCGTCAACCAGTCCAACCGGCGGGAGGTCCTCTTGCGCTATCCGCAACAGCACACCGAGTCCGCGAGGCGGCGCCTCGTCGAGCAGGGCGGCAGTCACGCCAAGAGGCACGGCTTCGCGGGCAGCGGGATGGACGCGCTGGCGGCCGCGGCCGGCGTGACGACGGGCTCGCTCTACAAGCATTTCGAGGGAAAGGCGGACCTGTTTGCAGCCATCGTGCAGAACGAGCTGGAACGGTCCGCGGCGGCGTTCGGCACACTCGCCGCGCAGGATCGCGCGGCGTTCGTCCGGGCCCTCGAGCGCTATTTGAGCCCGGCCCACGTGGATCACCCGGAGCGAGGTTGCGTGTTGCCCGCTCTGGCGCCGGAGGTGGCGCGGGCGGACGATGCGGTTCGCGCCCGCTTCGAGTCCGGAGTCGGCGAAATCCACGCGATTCTCGAGCGGCTGACCGGGTCCGGCGAAGCGGCGTGGGCACTGCTCGCACAGATCGTCGGCGCGGTCATGCTCGCCCGCGCGTTGCCCGACGATCAGGCGAGGCGGCAACTGCTCGCGTCCGTTCGCCGCCGTTGCCTGTCGACCCTGGCATCCCCCTGACGCACCGGCGCCGGGCGCGGTCGCCCGGCGGACAGGAGGCAGATCCATGATCCGGACCGAGACCACCGCCTGCATCCTCTGTTCGCGCAACTGCGGACTCACGGTCGAGATCGAGGACGGTCACTTCACCCGCATCCGCGGCGACGAGGCCCACCCGAACTCGAAGGGCTACCTCTGCCAGAAAGCGGCGCGGCTCGAGCACTACCAGAACCACGCCGACCGTCTGCGGCAGCCCCTGAAGCGCATGCCCGACGGGCACTTCGAGCCCATCGGCCGGGACCAGGCGCTCTCTGAAATTGCCGAGCGACTGGTCGCGATCCGCGAGCGCCATGGCGGCAAGGCTTTCGCGTTCGCCGGCGGGGCAGGGCAGGGCAACCACCTGGGCGGCGCCTACAGCCGGCAGCTGCTCGCGGCGATGAAGAGCCGCTACGCCTACAACTCGCTCGGCCAGGAGAAGACGGGCGATTTCTGGGTCAACGGCCGGCTGTTCGGCCACCAGACCTGCCACACGACGGAAGACGTCGAGCACGCGGACTACGTGCTCTTCATCGGCTGCAACCCGTTCCAGTCGCACGGCATTCCGAGCGCGCGCGACACGCTACGCGCGCTCAGGAAGGACTCGCAGCGCACGATGGTCGTCATCGACCCGCGGCGGACCGAAACAGCCGAGCAGGCCGACATCCATCTGCAGCTGCGGCCGGGAACCGATGCCTACCTGCTCGCGGCGATGCTCGCCATCGTCGTCCGCGAGGGCCTTCACGACCGGGACTTCCTGGCGGCGCACTGCACGGGATTCGAGGAGGTCGAGCAGCACCTGCGGCGAATCCCCGTCGAGGAGTACGTTCGACGGGCGGACGTTGCGCTGGCGGATGTCGAGCGGGTCGCGCGGGGATTCGCGACGGCCCGGCGTGCGTGCGTGCGCGTCGACCTCGGTACGCAGCACACGCTGCACACGACACTGAACGCCTATCTCGAGAAGCTGCTCTGGCTGCTCACGGGCATGTTCGGTCGCCAGGGTACCAACAACCTGCACGCCTCCCTGGTGCCGATCCTGGGACACACGGACGAGCGTGTGCAGATCGCAGGCAAGCCGCTGCCGCGGACGGCGTTCCACCGCATGCAGCCCATTTCCGGCCTGTTCCCGCCGAACATCCTGCCGGACGAGATCCTCAAGGCGGGCGAGGACCGCATCCGTGCGGTGTTCGTCGACAGCTGCAATCCGCTCCTCACCTGGGCGGACAGCGATGCCTTCGAGCGCGCCTTCTCGTCGCTCGAACTGCTGGTCGCGGTCGACGTGGCGATGACCGAGACGGCACGCCTCGCGCACTACGTGCTGCCGGCCGCCTCGCAATTCGAGAAGTGGGAGGCGACGGGCTTCAATCTCGATTTCCCGGAAAACTACTTCCATCTGCGCCACCCGCTCTTCGAGCCGCCCGGCGAGACCTTGCCCGAGCCGGAGATCTACACGCGGCTGCTGGAGCGCATGGGCGCGATCCCCCGGCGCTTCCCGTTGCTGTCCGCCATCGCGCGCCTGCAGCCCGAGGCCTCAAACTACCTGCCGTACGTCGCAGCGCTGGGCGCGGCGCTCGCGACTCACAAGCAGTGGATCCCTTTCGCGGCGTCGATCACCTACAGGACACTGGGTCCGACGCTGCCGGACGGCGCCGCGACGGCGACGTTCCTGCTGCCGCTCGCGATGCAGTACGCAAGACAGCACGAGGCCGCCGTCCGCCGCGCAGGACACACGGGGAACCGCCTGACGCTCGGCAGTCACCTCTTCAGGTCCATCATGGAGCGCCGGTCCGGCGTCGTCATCAGTCACCACGAATTCGACGAGGTCTGGTCGCTGGTGAGGACTCCGGATCGGCGCGTGCACCTCGTGATTCCGGAGATGCTGAGCGAACTGGACGGCCTCGCGACCGAGTCGCGCGACACCGGAGCCTATCCCTTCATCCTCATGGCGGGCGAGCGGCGCAGCTACAACGCGAACCAGATCTTTCGCGATCCGGCCTGGCGCAAGGTCGACAAGGAAGGAGCCATGCGCATGCATCCGGTCGACGCCGAGAGTCTCGGTCTCGGTGACGGCCAGCGTGCGGCCGTGCGCTCGGCGACCGCGGAGATCGAGGTCGCGGTCGAGATCGACGATACCGTTCGTCGCGGCGTCGTCACGCTGCCGCACGGCTACGGCGGGCATTTCGCCGGCAGCGGGCCGATCGGGCCTGCCGTGAACCGGCTCACCGCGTCGGATCACTGCGATCCGTTTACGAAGACGCCCTACCACAAGTACGTGCCGGTGCAGATCGGGCGCCGCGTGTCCTAGAGAGAGCGCGCGCGGCGCTTCACGTGCAGGTGCCGGTGCGGGCCGACGCGCTGGTCGTGATGCGTGTGCGCCTCGGTCCGCTCGCTGACCGGCACCATCACGAGCCTGCCGTGGCGGACCCCGCGTTCCGCGATGACGTGGTCCGCAAAGTGGCGCACCTCGGCGACTGCGCCCCGCAGCACCGTGACCTCCATGCAACTCTGGTGATCGAGGTGCACGTGGAGCGTGGCGATCGACAGGTCGTGATGATCGTGAGCCGCGTGCGTGAGCCGGCTCGCGAGTTCACGCGACTCGTGGTCGTACACGTAGATCGCCGTGGCGAGGCACTGGGCGTCGGGGGACTCCGCGAGTTCCGACTGCTCCAGGCCGGCGCGCACGAGGTCGCGGATGGCCTCGCTTCGGTTGCCGTAGCGCCGGTCGCGCATGAACTCGTCCAGCCGCGTGGCGAGGTCGTCGTCGAAGGTCATCGTGGTGCGTTGCATCAGGGTCCTCGTCGCCCGTCTCGGGGTATGCACTTATTGGAAAGACATCATACTCCCGGCTAGTGTGCGCATCGGGAGGCGCTGCTCGGGGCGGGCGCCGGGAGCTGATCGTGGAGAACGGGCGAGGACCCTGCAGGCGACGCGGGCGGCGGTTGGTCCTCGTGGCGGCGACGGTGACTGTCGCGTTTCCCGGCTGGGCTCCGGCCGCAGGCATACCGACCGGCACACCGATCGAGGAGGTCGTGGTCACGGCCCGACGCCTCGGACTCGTGGGCGAATCGCAGGCGGCCAGCGAAGGCATCGTGCCGAGCGTCCAGCTCGCGGGACGACCCATCCTGCGCCCGGGTGAAGTGCTCGAGGTCGTGCCGGGCCTGATCGTCACGCAGCACAGCGGCGACGGCAAGGCCAACCAGTACTTCCTGCGCGGCTTCAACCTCGACCATGGCACGGACTTCGCGACCTACGTGGACGGCGTGCCGGTGAACATGCCCACGCACGCGCACGGTCAGGGTTATGCTGACATCAACTTCCTGATCCACGAACTCGTCGACGACGTGCACTACCGCAAGGGTACGTACTACGCCGAGGAAGGCAATTTCTCGGCCGCCGGCGCCGCGCGAATCGGATACGTGCGGGACGGCGGGCGGCCGGCGCTCAGCGTCACCCTCGGCCAGGGCGACTACTACCGGGTGCTCGCCACGGCGTCGCCGCAGGTCGCCGGCGGCACGCTGCTGCTCGGCCTCGACGGGTCCCGCAGCGACGGCCCATGGACGCTTCCCGAGGACTTCCGGAAAACCAGCGGTGTGATCAAGTTCAGTCAGGGAGACAGCGCGTTCGGTTTCTCGGTGACCGGCATGGGTTACGACGGCCGATGGAACAGCACGGATCAGGTGCCGCAGCGCGCCGTCGAGTCGGGGCTCATCGGTCGCTTCGGGCACATCGACTCTACGGACGGTGGCGAGTCGCACCGCTACAGCGCGTCATTTGAAGCGTGGTCCCATCGCGACGGCCACCGCTGGACGGCCCTCGCGTATGCCATCGACTACTACCTCGATCTCGTCTCCAATTTCACCTACGCCGTCGACCCGGAGAACGGCGACCAGTTCGAACAGCTCGATGATCGGCGCGTCTACGGCGCTCGCCTGGTCTATGAAATGGACGCGTCGTTCACCGGTCTCGAAGGCGCGCTGCAGGCGGGCGCCGAGGTCCGCTACGACGACATCCATCCCGTTGCTCTCTACCGGACGCGCCAGCGCGAGCGATTCGACACGGTGCGCAGGGATGACGTCACCCAGGGGCAATACGCCGCGTTCGTGAGCCACGAGCAGCAGTGGACACCCTGGCTGCGCACGACGGCCGGCTTACGGTTCGACTCGTTCGACTTCCGCGTCAACAGCAATCTGGCGGCCAACTCCGGTTCGGAGTCCAGCGCGATCACGGAGCCGAAGCTCACCGTGGTGCTCGGACCCTGGAACCAGACGGAGTTCTTCCTGAATGCCGGCCGGGGCTTTCACACGAACGATGCGCGCGGGACGACGATACGTGTCGACCCGACCGATGGCGTCACGCCCGTCGAAGCGGTGGATCCCATCGTGCCGGCGGACGGGGCCGAGGTCGGTGTGCGCACGGCGATCGTGGCAGACACACAGTTCACGGCGGCCTTCTGGAGTCTCGACATCGATTCGGAACTGCTGTTCGTCGGCGACGGCGGAATCACCGAGCCGAGCCGGGCCACGCGGCGCTACGGTGTCGAGCTCGGCGCGTACTGGACGCCGCTCGAGTCGCTGATCGTCGACGCGGACTACGCCTGGTCACACGCGCGCTTCACGCAACCGGACCCGGCCGGCGATTACATTCCAGGCGCGGTCGACACGGTTGTTTCGCTCGGCGTGACGGTGCACCGCGAGACCGGCTGGTTCGGCGGCGCGCGGTGGAGATACTTTGGTGGCGCCCCGCTCATCGAGGACGACAGCGTGCGGTCGGATCCGACGTCGCTGGTCAACGTCGAGGCCGGCTACCACTTTTCGCCGACGGTCAGCGTCATGGCGACGGTGTTCAACCTGTTCGATTCCGACGCGAACGACATCACGTACTACTACGAGTCACGGCTGCCGGGAGAGACGGCGTCGGTCGCCGACCTGCACTTCCACCCGGTCGAGCCGCGGACGTTGCGCGTCGAGGCGACGTTGCGATTCTGACTCCACGGTCGCGGAGGCGACGGCGGTCGGCACCTCCGTCGCCTCCGCCCGTCAGAACTTCAGGTTCAGTTCGCCATAGACCGAGCGGCCGGCCCCGGGAACCGGCGTGCCCCATTGCGGTTGATTCGGCAGGGGCGGAATCCCCATGGTCGTGCCCTGGCCGACATAGGCTCCGCCCAATGGAAGTGCGTAGAACCGGTCGAACAGGTTGTCGATGCCGAACTCGACGCTCCAGCGGTCCCGCTCGTAGCGACTGCGCAGGTTGGCGAGCGCGTGACTCGCCGTCCGAATTTCATTGCGCACCTGCGACACGTCGTCCTTGGCCGCTGCGAACTCGCCTTCCAGCGAATTTCTCCAGCGGCCGATCGACTGCGTGATCGTCACGGTCGCGTTGAGCGGCATGATGTTGTAGAGGCCGTCGTCGGCATCCTCGTTGGTGCCCACGGCGTACGCGGCGACGAGCCGAGCGGCGAACTGGCCATACGCCGTCGGGCCGCTGAGCAGTGCGTCCGCAGCGAGCTCCGCTCCGTAGAGGCGCGCCGACTGGTTCACGAACCTGAGCACCGTGAAGTTGTCGACGACCGGCGTCGTGCGCGGCGCATTGGTCGCCGGGTTCCACTGCATCGCGTCGACGTAGTCCTCCAGATCGGTGAAGTAGGGCGTCACCCTCAGTTTCCACCGTTCGCCGCGGGCATCGTGCCATGCGCCGGCGACGGTCACCGTGCGCGCGACTTCCGGTCGCAGGCTTGCGTCGCCCACGTAGCCATTGCCGTCGCCCACGAGGTTGTTCATGAACGCCGCCATGGACCACGTCGACCATGCGTATCGCTGGAAGAGGTTGGGCGATCGGGTCTTTTGCGCGAGCCCGATTTCGTAGGTCTGGGTCGCATCCGGCGTGAAGCGGGCGAGCCAGGCCAGGTCCCAGTTGTCGTCGGTGCGGCGGCGGGACTGCGCATTGAAGAGCGCCGCGTCGCGGGTCTGGTTGCCCATGCCACCCGTGCCGCTCGTCGGATACGTGTCCAGGTTGTAGCCGTGCACGCGCCCGGCATCGGTGAGCACCTGCTCGAACCTCGCACCGGCCACCTGCGTCCAGCGCCCTGCGGTCGCTTCCCACTCCGCGTAGGCTGCGAGGCGGTCCCGTCGACCGTCGTTCAGATTGATGAACGTATAGGGCCACATGCCGGCGCCGGAGGCGGGCCAGCGGTCGTCGAGGCGGTAGGCCTGGTACTCGCCGCCGAAACGCAGCAGGCTCTGCTCGGCGAGCGGCAGCGCCGCGCCGATCTGGACCCCGGTGTTCTCGCCGTCGGTGTTCATCGGCATGCCGGCCGCGCAACCGACGGCCTGGCCGTTCACGATCGACGTGCCCGAGATCGGCGCGCAGGGCGAGCCGTTGATCGCGGCGATGCCTCCGGACCCGGTGGGCGGCGCGCCCGAGCCATACCAGTAACGCTTGTCGGCGCCGAAATCCATGGCGTGCTTCGTGTCCTGGTAGTGCACGCGCGCGGTCAGCGTGCCCCAGTCGAGGCGGCCGGTGTAGGCGAGCTTGTAGCGGCGGGTCGTGTTGTCAGTCATGTCCATCCGCTGGTTGACGTAACCCTCGTTCGCGACGTCCTGCAGCGAGTAGGTGAAGTCGAGCAGGTGGCCGCCGCCCTGCCAGGCGATGCGGACCGACTGGTTGCTCGATTCGAAATCCGTCGAGCCGACTTCGTCCGTCGACAGGGTGTGTCCCGGCCGGCCGGTGAACGTGTAGTCCTTGAAACGACTGCCCGCATGGTAATCGTCGGACTGTGTGTAGGCGCCCTGGTAGCCGACGCTCAGGGCGTCTGTCGCGAACGCGACGGCGACGTTGCCGCCCCAGCCGTCGCCGTTGCTGCGGTAGTGCGAGCCGGCGGCGCCGTCGATCTGCGGCTCGTCCGGCGTGCCGAAGACCGGGTCGGCGGACCGCACGAGGATGCTGCCGCCGATGCTGTCCCCGCCGACGCTGACCGGAGTGACGCCCGCGTAGACCTCGATGCTGGCCACGGCCGTGGGGTCGATGTGGGACAGCGGCGAATTCATGTGGTTCGGGCAGGCGGCGACGATGTCCGCGCCGTCCACCTGTGTGCGCAGCCGGTCATCCGCGAGCCCGCGGATCGCGGGCAGGCCGGACACGCCGCCCGCCGTGTAGACGCTGAGGCCCGGGACCTCGCGCAGCATCTGCGCGGTGTCGCTGCTGCGCGCACGCGCGCCCTTCATTTCCTCCGTTCCCACGGTGGCGCCGCCGAGTTCGGGCGTGAGACTGCGGCGGGCGGTGACCAGGATTTCCTCGAGCGCGGTGTCGTCGCTGGCCGCCGCTCGTGCCGCCCACAGCAGAAAGGCGACGGTCAGGGTGATTCGATGAACTTTCATGACTGTGGACTCCGGGAACAGTCGGGTCGTGGCATTGGCGTCGACGCGGGCGCAGCCGAACAGCCTGCGCAGCGGCGCGGTGCGCATCGAGCGATGGGTGGGAGCGCGCGGAACGCGAGATGACCGCCGCGCCGCAGGCAAGGCGCCGACGGCGAGGCTCCGGTCAATCCGCGGTCAACGGCTCAGGCGTGGCGAGTGCCTGCGGGCGGTGCCCTTGCGGGATGTGCGCGGTCATGCGCGCGAGGGAGGACGCCGGGTTCCCCGACCGGCGGCATCGCTTCCGGCGCTGCCGCGCCGTCGAGGACCGCCAGCGCCGCCGGCGGCGGAGCGACGGTGCCAGCCGCAGCGAAGACGCAGGTCGTCTCGTGTCCAGCGCCGTGGCTGGGTGCTTCGGGTGCGCGCTCGTGGTTCGAGCCCGCTGCTGCGGGCAGCGGGCCCGCGCCGTGGCACATCTGCAGCGTCGGCAGGTGATTCGCGCCCGTCCCGGGCATGAACCCGGGCGGAACCAGCACGCGCCAGACGAGCGCCGGAAGCAGCAGCACCGTCACCCAGAAGCGGGTGCGGCGGTGATGTGTCCAGCGCGGATTCATCGACGCAGGCTAAGCGAAACCGCTGCGCGCGCGCAATGATCGCGGTGTTCGCAATGCGCCGCATTCGCAGTTGCGTGCACCGCCCGTTCGTCGGGCAGCCTCTGTCTCACACGGCCGGTGCGGCCGGCAAAGTCAGGATCGGCGCAAATCCGCCGCCCGGTGTCCGGAAGTTGGTCGTCTGTCCACGGTAGAGGCGGGCCGCGCGCAGCAATGTCGCCGTCCCGCGCGTGTAGTTGCGGACGTCGACCCTGAGCTCCGTATCGCCGTCGTCGGCGGCGACGCGACGCAGGGACGTCGGTGCGAGCGCCTGTGCGACGTAGCGGCCGGCGGCGATCTGCGCGAACGTCGCGCGCGTCAGCTTGTCGCCGCGGTAGGCCGCCTTGCTGCCGTAGCCGTCGACCGGCTTGAAGAAGAGCGACTTGCGCCGTCGCCAGAGATCGTCGGCGGCCGCGGGCGAAACGATCTCGGTCGCCGGGATCGTGCGCTTCAGGTGATCACGCTCCGCCGCCGCGAGCCCGGCTGCGCCCAGCAGCGCGTCGTCGCGCAGCCAGGCCAGCAGCCGCTTGTCCGCCCAGTGCGCATGGTCGGCGGGGTGCGGGGTGACGACGGCGCTGCCCTGCTCGACGGCCCGACGCAAGGCCGCATGGCGCGGGTCGTCGAGGTAGAAGTCGGTCACGCGGTTGTAGACGAGATCGATGCGGACCCCTTCGGCCGTCAGGCCGTCCCCGCTCGCTTCGAGACGCGCGGCGTCAACGATCATCGCGCGCCAGCCAGACCGCTCGAGCAGTCGCTGGTACAGCAGGAACTCGGGATACAGGTACTGCGCGGCGGGCTCGTCGTCGACGATTGCGATCGTGCGGAGCGGTGCGCCGCCGCGGGCGGCGATCCACTCGGCGCGAAAGGTCTCGGCAATCTGTGTCGGCATCGCTTCCAGCGCGATTTGTCCGGACGCGAGGCCCTGGAGCGGCTCGGCCAGGCAGTCGCAGGCCGCCGTCACGGCCCGGGCCAGTTCGAGGTTGACGAGCAGGCCGCCCGGATTCGTGTTGATCTCGATGAGCTGGGGCAGGGGTCCGCCGAGATGGAAGTCGAAGCCGAGGATGCCGCCGGATCCCTGCGCTCCAAGCCGGGCGATGGGCGGCGCGTGTTGCTCTACCCGCTCGCGATAGGCGGCACTCGCGAGCGCCCGATGGATCAGCGCGGTCGTGCGATCCATCGCCGCCGCGTCCTGCGGGTCCAGGAACACGACGCTGCCGGAGACGAGGCCCGGGCGTGACTCGATCAGGCTGCCCGCGTCTTCGAGCTCGCGTTGCAACTGCGAACGCAGCCGCTCCCGGTCGAGCCAGATGCACTGGCAGGAGGCGTTGAGTACCGGCGCCAGTCGAGCGGGCGG
>CAZRKS010000020.1:0-25972 GCA_964600315.1 uncultured Steroidobacteraceae bacterium
GGCCCCAGTTGATGTAGGCGAGCCACGCGGGCAGCAGGATCTCCTTGATCTCGGCACCGGCGCGGCGGGCCGCCGGGACGTCGATCGGGTTGATCTGGTTGACGCCCTGGATGAAGACGCTCTCGCCCCAGTTCACGACCTGGTTGCCGAGGCGCACCTGCAGGTCGGTGTTGCCGAGCGCAAAGCTGCCGTAGAGGTACGCGTCGAGCAGCATGACGTTCGAGAACTTCTGCTCGTCCTCGAAGCCGTCGTCGGTCAGCGTCTTCTTCGGCCAGCGATCGATGCCGGGCGAGGACAGCGGGATGCAGTTCTTCACGGCCGCGGCACCCGCGCCGGCGAAGCAGTAGGGCAGCGAAGGACCGAGCGTGCGTGTTCCGTTGAAGCCGTTGTTCTGGTTGCCGAGCAGGACCTTCTCGTCGCTGGTCGCCTCGTCGTACCAGGCCTTGGCGCGCACCAGTCCGCCGAACCGGCCCTTCTTGTACTCGAGGTCGGTCAGGATCTTGAACGGGGTGGAGAAGCGGTCGTAACGGCCGTAGTTGAGCGTGGCCTCGCCGGCGGCCCAGTTACCCGCCGTGCCATTGCCCTTCGGCACCGCCGTGCCCGGCAACGGGTTGCCGGTGTACTTGCCGATCAGGGACCCGTCCGACATCGTGTACAGGCGCTTGTTCGGGGCCTCGGAACGCCAGCTCGAACCGACGGAGAGCGTCGTGTTCCAGGCGAGGCGCGACCCGTCGTCGTACTCCCAATCGAGCGCTGCCACGCCACCCGCGTAGGACGCGAGCACGGCGCCCACCACGCCGGCAAGCAGTGCGCTGCGCCGGCCAAGACCGATCGATTCACTCGTCATCTGTAGTCCCCCATTGCCTTGAGATCCGACGCCGCGCCCGCGCGCGGCCCGCTTGCTGCTCTGCAACAACCGTGTGCAGATACGATTGCGTATTGCCGCGAGCCTAGTCCCGAATTGTCACGCGGACACTCGTGAGTATCCGAAACGCCACTACTCATAGCCGAACTTGCGCAAAGTTGCCAGCACTGCGATGCGCCAGGCCCGATGCGACCGTTGTGTTTTTGCCACGCAACAGGCGCGCAGACTCGGTCTCATGCGGACTTCTTCCGCTGTACGCGCCGCTGCTTTCGGGCCACCGATCGCGAGCCGCGCGCGCTGCCGCCAACCGCTGCCGGCACCTTTGCCTGCGCTTCCGCCGCCGCCACGAGGTCGGCGATGCTCGTCCTGAGGCAGTCGGCGAAGAACCCCGGGTCCGGCAGCATCTCGCGGCAGGCCACCACGCAGATCCACAGCGTGCCGTGGTAGCTGAACCCGGTGGCATTGAGACCCAGTCCGTCCATCGCGATGCTGACCGGGGCGAAGGCCACCATCTGCGCGCCGGCCAGATACATCGGCATGTCCGGTCCGCGCACGTTCGAGACGACGACGTTCATCGTCGGCAGCATCAGCTTGCGCGTGAAGAGTTCCGAAGCCGCCGCGGGCAGCAGGTCGTAGAGATGCTTGCTCAGGTCCTTGCCGACGAGTTCGATCGTGGCCTTCGCCTTGCCGGCACCGGCGCGAATCGCCTCGAGGCGCGCGAGCGGGTCCGCGATGTCCGTCGCGAGCGGCATCACCGTGACGCCGACCTGGTTGCCCTCGTCCCTGCCCTTGTCGCTGCCGCGCAGGGTCATCGGCACCTGCGCGGTCAGGGTGCGGTCGGGCAACTCCTTCTTGGCCGCGAGGTACCGGTTGAGCGCGCCGCCGACGGTTGCCATGAACACATCGTTGACCGTGGCGCCCTCGACCCGCTGGCGGACCCTGCGGATGTCGGCGAACGGCACGCCGACGAACTCGACGACACGGTGCGCCGACACCTTGCCGCTGAAGCGCGTCACCGGCGGTCGCTGCAGCTTCGAGCGGACCTTGTCGACGGCCGGCAGGCCGGCCTCCTGCAGCAGTTCCTTCAACTGCGCGGCGCGACTCGTTCCGACGCCGGCCAGGCGCCGGACGGTCTGCGCGGTGAATCGCGCCGTGCGCGGCAATCGCTGCGCATTGTTCAGCAGCGCCCGCGTGTAGAGCTCGACCTGCGACGGCTCGCGGTCGCGCACCCGCGGGCGTCGCTCGCCTTCAGGCGTCTCCACCTCCGGCGAGAACGAGTGGATCGCGCGCAGCACCTCGGTGGCGCTCTCGCCGTCGATCGAGGCATGGTGGAACTTCGTGTAGAAGGCGAAACCGCCGCGCGGGACGCCCGGAATGTTGTCGAGCCCCTCGATGACGTACGCCTCCCACAGCGGCTTGCTGCGGTCGAGCGGCCGCGAATGGATGCGCGCCACCTGGATGCAGAGCTGGCGCCAGTCGCCCGGATGCGGCAACGCGATGTGGCGCACGTGGTACTCGACGTCGACGTCCGGATCCTCGATCCAGTACGGCCGGTCGAGATCGAGCGGCACGGTCACCAGCCGGCGTCGGAACACCGGCGCGCTGTCGAGCCGCGACTCGAAGAAGCGCAGGATGTCCTTGAAGCGGACGAAGCCTCCGGGCGCGGTGGACGGGTCATAGACGCCGAGGCCCGCCACGTGCATGTACTGGTTGCCGTGCTCGAGGCGCAGGAACAGGTTGTCCATGCCGGAGAGTTGCTTCACCGATCTTCCCCTGTACCGACCGTCCGGGCTGCGCGCCCGGGCCCGCTGTGATTGGAATGGGCCACCGGCGAAGTTACTTCGCTCGCGCGGTGGCGTCCACTTCGTTTTCTGTCACTCAGAGCTGCAGCTGCCGGGCCGCGAGTTCCTTCATGATCTCCTCGGCTCCGCCGCCGATCATGTTGACTTTGACCTCGCGGTAGATGCGCTCGGCGTGCGTCCCGCGCACGTAACCCATCCCGCCGAGCGTCTGCACGGCGGCATCGGCACAGAACTGCATGGTGCGCGCGGCGACGTTCTTCAACATGCAGATCGAAGCGACGAGTTCCGCCTCGCCGGCGGGCGCGTGGTCCATGCGCCAGGCGGTTTCCTCGAGCATCGCGCGCGCCGCCTCGATGCGCGAGAGCATGTCGACGAGGCGGTGACGCACGACCTGGTGATCGGCCAGTCGCTGGCCGAACGTCCGCCGCTCCCGGGCCCAGCCGAGCGCCTCCTGGTAGCAGACCCACGCGAATCCGACTGCGCCGGCCGCGAGCGTGAACCGCTCCGCGTTGAAGTTGTGCATGACGGCCGCGAATCCGGCGCCCTCGGGACCGAGCAGATGGTCAGCCGGGACCCGGCAGCCGTCGAAGTGCAGGTGGGCCGTGTCCGAGGCCCACCACCCCATCTTCTTCAGGGGCGTCCGCGTCAGCCCCGGCGTGTCGCCATCGACGAGCAGCAGCGACACGCCCCGCGCGCCTCGGGCCTGCGGGTCCGTGCGCACGGCGACCGTGAGATAGTCCGCCCGGATGCCGGACGTGATGAAGGTCTTCTCGCCGCGCACGACGTAATGGTCACCTTCGCGCACCGCAGTCGTGCGCAAGGCGGCGACGTCCGAACCGCCGGAAGGCTCCGTGATCGCGAGCGCCGAGATGCGCTCTCCCGCGAGCACGGACGGCAGCACGCGCGCCTTGAGTTCGGGGCCGCCGAGGACGGCGATCGGCGGCGCGCCGATGCTGTGGGACATGAGCGAGGCGACCACTCCGCCCGCACCGCACTGCGCGAGTTCGAGGCTCGCGATCAGGCGGTGGAACGCGTCGACGCCGGCCGTCCCGCCGTACTCCTCGGGAAAACCGAGGCCGAGCAGCCCGATGTCGGCCGCCCGACGATAGAGTTCGCGCGGAAAGCCTTCCGCCTCCTCCCAGGCCTGCACGTGGGGGGCGATCTCGCGCGCCACGAAACGTTGCACGGTCGCGCGGAAGTCCAGGTGGTCAGGACGGTAATAGACGGGATTGAGTCGCAGCTCCGGCATGCCGAGCGATCCTAGGGAACAGCCCGCGAACCGGCAAGGTCGCTGCGTTGCAGGGAGGATCCGCCCGCGTAAGATGCGCGCGACGCGGCGCAGTCGGCACGGCGCGATCCCGTGGGGGCAGATGATGCGAATCCTGAAGTGGCTCGGGCTGGCCCTGGCCCTGCTCGTCGCCTACCTGCTCCTCTGGCCCGTGCCGATCGAACCGGTCGCTTGGGCTGCGCCGCAGGCCGGAGGTCGTGCGGGGCCGCATGCGCCCAACGAGCGTCTCGCCGCCGCGCGCCCCATCTCGCTCGCTCCGGAAATCGGACCCGAGAACATCGCTTTCGGACCGGACGGCAGACTCTACACAGGCGTGCTGTCGGGTGCGATCCTGCGCATCAGTCCCGACGGCACGGCAATCGGGAAGTTCGTCGAGACGGGCGGGCGCCCGCTCGGCGTCGACTTCGACCCCGCGGGCAACCTCGTCGTCGCGGACGCCGTGAAGGGCCTCCTGTCGGTGAGCCCGGCCGGCTCGATCCGCGTGCTGGCGGACCGCGTGGGCGACGATCCGATCCGCTACGCCGACGCCGTCGCCGTGAGCCGGAACGGCCGCATCTACTTCACCGACGCGTCGCGCCGATTCGCCCCGGCTCGTTGGGGCACGTTCGACGCTGCGGTGCTCGACATCATGGAGCACTCCTGCACCGGCCGTGTCCTCGAGTACCGGCCGGACACGCTCCACGTGCGCATCGTCATGGACCACCTGTGCTTTCCGAACGGAGTCGCACTCTCGCTCGACGAGACCAGCCTCTTCGTCGCCGAGACCGGCGAGTACCGGATCTGGAAGGTCGCAGTGGACGCCGACGGCGTCGACTCGCGCGCAGCGACCGCCGCGGCGGGGCAGTCGCAGGCGCGAGTCCTTCTCGACAACCTGCCGGGGTTTCCGGACAACCTGACGCGCGGCGCGCTGGGACGCCTGTGGACCGGCCTCAGCAAGCCGCGCAGCCCGGTGATGGACCGGCTCGCCGGCCATCCCCTGCTTCGCGCGATGAGCGTGCGCCTGCCGAAGGTTCTGTGGCCGGTCCCGCCGCCCTACGGGCACGTCATCGCGTTCGACGAGGACGGCCGCATCCTCGCCGACCTGCAGGATCCGGCAGGGCGCATCCCCGAGACGAGCGGCGTCACCGAGTACCAGGGCGACCTGTACGTGCAGAGCCTGCACGCGGACGCACTCGGCGTGCTGCCGGCGGCGGCCCTCGGTCATTGAACGATTCTGACTGGACAGGAAGCGAAGCCGACATGAGGAACTTCGGACACGACATGCGGCCGGACTGGCCACTCGATCCCGGCACCGTGTACCTGAACCACGGGACGGTCGGCGTGACGCCCAATCGCGTGCTCGCCTGCCAGCAGGCGATCCGCGACGAGATGGAGCGCCAGCCGTCGCGGTTCCTGCTGCGCGAGTGCTCCTCCCTGGTCGGCGAACCGTGTGCGGAACCCAGCCGCATGCGGCGCGCGGCCACCGAGGTGGCCGGCTACCTCGGTTGCGAGGGCACCGACCTCGGGTTCGTCGACAACGCGACCAGCGGCGTCAATGCCGTCCTGCAGTCCCTGGCCTTGCGGCCCGGCGACGAGGTGCTCGTCACCGACCATTCCTACGGAGCCGTCGCCCGCGCGGCCAGGCACTTCGCCGAGCGCGCCGGCGCGCGAGTCGTGACCGCGCCGGTGCCGTACCCGCGGTTCGACGCCGGGCGGCTGCTGGACTCGGTCTCGAGCCGGCTCACGTCGCGCACCCGTCTCGCCCTCCTCGATCACGTCAGTTCCGAGAGCGCGCTGGTGATGCCGCTCGCCGAACTCGCCGCCGTCTGTCGGGGGCGTGGCGTGCCGGTGCTCGCCGACGGCGCCCATGCGCCGGGCGCGATCCCGGTCGACATCACGTCGCTGGGCGTGGACTGGTACGCGGCCAACCTCCACAAGTGGGCCTGGGCGCCGCGGAGTTGCGGCGTCCTCTGGGCGGCGCGCGACCGGCAGGAGGGCCTGCACCCCGTCGTGATCTCATGGGGCCTGGGGCACGGATTTGCCCACGAGTTCGACTGGGTCGGCACCCGCGATCCTTCGGCGTGGCTCGCAGCCCCCGAAGGCTGGCGGATGATGCAGGACCTGGGCATCGCAGCGGTGCAGCGCTGGAACCACGATCTGGCCTGGCAGGCGGCCCGCATGACCTGTGACCGCTGGGGAACCGCGCTCGAGGTCGGGGAGAACAGTTGCGGAACGATGGCGACCGTGCCGCTGCCGCCGGAACTCGGCTCAACCGTCGCCGACGCGACGCGCCTCCGCGGCGCCCTCCTCGAGGAAGACGCGATCGAAGTCCAGCTGCACGCCTGGGGCGGGCGGCTCTGGGTCAGGCTCTCAGCTCAGATTTATAACGAAATCAGCGACTTCGAAGCGCTTGCAGCCGCCGTGGACAGGCGGCGGGGCAGGGCGAGCCGGCACGGGTGACCGCCCTGCCCCCAGCTTGGGTTACCAGAACAGCTTGAGGTCCACCCAACTGTGCACCAGCGCCGCGAACGTCACGACGACGGTGACCACGAGGGCAGCGATCATGACGAGGGAGTAGGTGCGATCCTGGTTGAACATGTTGCCTCCTTTGACTCTCGGGAGGCGGGTTCCGGCGGGGCGTCTGGAGTGGCGGCCTCGCCGGGCGCGCCTCAGTCCTCTGGGGACGGCGACATTATAGTACAGGTCTTGTTGCGCTGCAGCATTGGAATGCGAATTTCGTCACATTTCAGCGACGCTGAAATACTATATAAAACAAAAAGTTATAAGACCGTGTGGTGAGGAGGCCGGGATGGCGGGGCCAACCCGGCCTCGACAGGGAGCCTTTCACGCGTAGGCGGCGACGTAGCCGACCGCATGCGTCAGCGTCGCGAAGACGACGAGGACGGAGACGGCGAGCGCGGCCACCACGCCGACCAGGAAACGGTGCTCGACAGGCTGACGGTTCAACATGGCTGGGTCCTCCTCCGGTTGCGTTCGGGGCCTAAGTTAGGCCGGCCCGTTGTGCAGATAAACAAGGTCAGTTGTTGCTCTATGTTCCGGATTGCTGAACAATCGTCGAATGGACCAGCTGGTTGCCATGCGCGTCTTCACGCGGGTCGCGGAACGCGGGTCGTTCGCCCAGGCGGCTGACGAACTCGACATCTCGCGGGCCGCCGCGAGCGCCCACGTAGCCGCCCTCGAGAAACATCTCGGCGTGCGACTCCTCCATCGGACGACCCGGCGGGTCAGCCTGACGACCGAGGGGACCGAGTACCTGCGCCGCACGAGGCGCATCCTCGACGAGGTCCAGGATGCCGAAGAGACGCTGCGGGGTGCCCGTTCGAAGCCGCAGGGGCGCCTGCGCGTCGACGTGCCGGTCGCCTTCGGACGCTACCTGCTGCTGCCGGCCCTCGCCGATTTCACGCGACGCTATCCGGCCATCGAACTCGACGTGCGACTGAACGACCGGGTCGTGGACCTCGTCGCCGAGCGCATCGACGTCGCGCTGCGCGTCGGGCCGCTGCGGCAGACGGGCATCGTCGCCCGGCGGATTTCTCAGACGAACATCGTCACCTGCGCCTCACCGACCTATCTGGCCGACCATGGCGAGCCGCACACACCGGACGACCTCCGCCAGCATCGCCTGCTCGCCGTGACGCCCGCCGACGGCGGCACCCCGGAATGGGGATTCCCACCGCCCTACACGCCGAAACGCCTGCAACTCCGCTTCGCGATGTTGTTCAACGCCGTCGAGGGACCGGTGATCTCGGCGATCGCCGGCCTCGGCATCGTGCGCACCGCCGACCTCATCGTTTCCGAGTACGTCGCTCGCGGGGAACTCAAGCCGATCCTCGAGGACTTCGTCGCGCCCGGCCCGCCGATTTCGCTCGTTTACCCGTCGGCGGGCCACCAGTCCCCGAAGGTGCGCGTCTTTTCGGACTTCGCGGCCGACCTGCTGCGGGGCTATGCGGAAGTCGTCCGCCGCCGGATGACGGCGCAGCCGTCGCCGGACGCGCCGTCGATGCGGCTCCGCTAGAATCAGCCGACCACCGGTGGCGGGGACAAACCGATGCTCTGGCTCATCGTCGGACTGGCGGCGTTCCTCGGGATCCATTCCCTGTCGATCTTCGCGCCCGCGTGGCGCGACGCGGCGGTGCGGCGTCGCGGCGAGTTGCGCTGGAAGCGGCTGTACTCGCTCGCGTCGATCGCAGCCTTCCTCGTGCTCGTGCACGGGTGCGAGGCCGCGCGGCAGGACCCCGTCGTGCTGTACGCGCCGCCCGTCTGGCTGCGTCACGTCGCGATGCTGCTCCTGTTGCCCGCGTTCACCCTGCTGCTCGCGGCCTATCTGCCGGGGCGCATCAAGGCGGCGGTCGGGCACCCGCTGCTCGCAGCGACGTCCGTCTGGGCGTTCGGGCACCTGCTCGCGAACGGCAGGCTCGCCGACGTGCTGCTGTTCGGCGGGTTCCTCGCCTGGTCGCTGCTCGACCGAATCTCGGTCGGCCGGCGGCCGGTCCGTACGGTTCCGGGAGCGCCGCCCGGGAGGTTCAACGACGTGATCGCCGTCGTCGGCGGACTCGCGCTGTACGTGCTGTTCGTGACCTGGGCGCACGGACGCCTGGTCGGCGTGCCGCTGCTGCCCGGCTGAACGCCGGCCTCGGCCTCAATCGACCTGCGCGAACTCCGGGGCGTAGCGGACCAGCCCACCGTCGGCCGGCAGCTCGCCTGGGCGCAGCTCGAGCACCATGAACGCTTCGTCGACGCCGTACTCGTTCTGGAGCCCGCGCCCGCTGGCGCGCTCGAAGCCGAAGCGTCCGTAGTAGTCCGGTTCGCCCAGCACGACGACGAAGCCCCAGCCCAGGTGGGCACAGGTCGCGAGCCCCTCGCGCACCAGGAGCGCGCCGATGCCGCGGTTCTGGTGTGCGGGCAACACGGACATGGGCGCGAGACCGAGACCACGCGCATCACCCAGCTGCACCGGGCTGAAAGCCACGTGGCCGACGATGGAGGTCGCGTCGCGGGCCACCAGCGAGACGGCGAGACGGCCCGAGGCGCGCAGTGCGTCCACGAGCCGCGATTCCGCGGCCGATGGGAACGCCGACTCGAGAATCGCCCGGATCGCGGGAATGTCGGCCTCGTGCTCGGGACGACAGAAGTACATGCACAGATCCGTCGTGACGTCGCCTTTGAGCACTGTAGCAGACCCTCCGCCGCTGCAAGCCGGTCGAACAGGGTGCTAACGTGACACGTCGCCTCGTGCCCGGACCCACGCCATGCGCCTCAGCTTCGTCCTCTGTGCCCTCCTCGGCTGCGCCACCGCCGCGGCGGCCGGGTTGTCGCCCACGGAGCGAGGGATCGTGCGCGCGGCCGACGCAGACCAGGAAGCGATGCTGCGGCTCATCGCCGAGACCGTGAACATCCCGAGCGCGACCGAGAACCACGCGGGCGTGCGCAAGGTGGGAGACGCTTTTGCGCGCGAACTCGCGTCGCTGGGTTTCACGACGCAGTGGGTGACGTTGCCGCCGGAGGTGTCGCGGGCCGGGCATCTCGTCGCGGTGCACCGCGGCACGCGCGGCCGACGCCTGCTGCTCATCGGGCATCTCGACACGGTGCTCGAGGGCGAGCCGTTCCGCGTCGACGGCGGACGCGCCTACGGAACCGGGATCGCCGACATGAAGGGCGGCGATGCCATCGTCGTGACGGCGCTGCGCGCGCTGCACGCGGCCGGCGCCCTGCAGGACCGGCAGGTCACGGTGGTGTTCACCGGCGACGAAGAAGACACCGGACGGCCGCCGTCGGTGAGTCGCGCCGCCCTGCTCGCTGCCGCCGAGGCCAGCGACGTCGCGCTCGCCTTCGAGGGCGCGGTACCGGGAGTCGCCGTCGTCGGCCGCCGCGGCATCGGCGCCTGGCAGCTCCAGGCCACGGGCGAGCAGGCGCACTCCTCCGGCATCTTCCGCGACAATCGCGGCTATGGCGCGATCTTCGAGGCCGCGCGCATCCTCGACCGCTTCCGCGCGGAACTGCGCGAGCCCAACCTGACCTACAACCCCTCGGTGATCGTCGGCGGCACGACGGTGACCTACGATTCTTCGACGAGCAGCGGCACGGCGCTCGGCAAGATCAACGTCATTCCGCGCGAAGTGCACATCGCAGGCGACGTGCGCTTCCTGACGCAGGATCAGTTCGCGGCGACGCAGGCGCGGATGGCGGCGATCGTGGCCGATCACCTGCCGCACACTTCGGCGACGCTGGTCGTCGAGCAGGAGTATCCGTCGATGGCGCCGACGGCCGGCAATCTTGACGTGCTCGCGGTGCTCGACGGCGTGAGCCGCGACCTCGGCGACGGCCCGATCGTCGCGCAGGATCCGGCGGAACGTGGCGCGGGCGACATCTCCTGGGTGTGCAGCGATCGCCTCGCCTGCCTGGACGGACTCGGCGCGATTGGCGAGAGCGACCACGCGCCGGGCGAGTATCTCGAGCTCGGCAGCCTGCCGATGCTGACGCGGCGCACCGCGCTGCTCATGTACCGGCTGACGCGCTGAACGGCCCGGCCGAGCATTAAGTCAAATGGCGGTTGTGCGCCTCCGGGCGCGGGCGCACGATGGTCGGCAGCGCAGCGGATGACCTGCGCGAGAGACATCACAGGGCCGACCTGGAGGGGAACTTCATGAGACGTTTCATGCTGGCGCCGTTGACGGCGTCTCTGCTCGGCATCGCCGCCACGGCGGCCGCGGCCGAGCTCGACGTGATGACGCAGAACCAGTACCTCGGCGCGGACATCGCGCCGCTCATCGGTGCCATTGGCACGCCCGGCTTCAACGATGCCGTCGTCAACGCGCTCGAGACGATCGCGAAGAACCGGACCACCGAGCGCGTGGCCAGCCTCGCAGGGCAGATCGCCACCCGGCATCCGCACCTGGTCGGCCTGCAGGAGGTCTGGAAATTCACCTGCATCCCGGCGCTGGACCTCGGCGGCTATCCCTGCAACGACCCGGCCATCGCGGGCGCCTTCCAGGATCACCTCGCACTCACCCAGGCGGCGCTCGGCCCGAGCTATGCGGTCGCGGCGACGGTGCAGAACTTCACGATCGACTCCTATGACGTCTATCCGGGCATCCCGTTCTTCGTGAACGGCGTGCCGGCGTTCCTGCAGGTCATGGACCGCGACGTCATCCTCGCGCGCAGCGACGTGACGGCGACGCCGTTCAACGCCTATCCCTGCACCAAGCCCTCGGTCGACGGCTGCAATTACGTCGTCGACCTGCCACTCGGCCCGCTCGGCTCGGTGAAGCGCGGCTTCGTGATGGTCGATGCGACGGTGGGCGGCACGCCGTATCGCTTCGTCAACACGCACCTCGAGGTCGAGGGCGGTGGCGCCATCCCCGGAGAGATCCAGTCACTGCAGGCGCTGCAGCTGATCGGCACCGTGCTCGGCACGACGCCGGGCGGCGTGCGGCTCGTGATCGTCGGCGACATGAATTCCTCGCCCGACGATCCGGCTTCGAGCCTGCCGACGCCCTACACGCGCTTCGCCGAGGCCCAGTTGTCCGACGCCTGGCTGCTGCGGCCCGGCAAGGTCGCGGGCCTGAGCTGCTGCCAGCTCGAGGATCTCTCGAATCGCGTGTCGATCCTGAGCCGGCGCATCGACCTCGTCCTGACGCGCGAACTGCCGCGCAAGGTGAAGGACGCACGGCTGATCGGCGAAGTCGCCTCGGACCGTCTCGCGCCGCCCGGACTCGGCCTCTGGCCGTCGGATCACTCGTCGGTCGCGGCGGGACTGCAGTACTGACGGCGAGTTGATCAAACCGAGGGCGCCCCGGTGCAATGCGGGGCGCCCTCTTCGTTCGTCGGAGACGCCGCGCCGCTCAGTGCGGAGTTTCGCGGGCCGCCTCGTACTGCGACGGCGTCATGCGCGCGTGTGCGAGGTACTCGCGCAGGTGGCGCACGGCGCTCTTGTCGAGCGTATTGCCGTGGTGTGGCCGGTGCAGGATGCCCTCGGCGCCATTCAGCTTGACGCGGATGCGCGCCCCGGACAGCGACTCGACTTCCGCGCCGACGTGATGCAGCAGCGACTCGATTTCGCGCCAGTGAATATTGGCGCTGATCGGGTCGTGGAAGATCGCGCGCAGCAACTGCTCGTGCTTGTGACTCATGAGAAACGCATCCCAGGAGGGATACCGTCCCCGAGCATACCGGAAGGCCCGCCGCCCGCCGCTTGCGGTCTGCCGCAATGCAAGCGGGCCTGTGTCGCGGTTTGCCGCGATGGCCGGGGCTGGCCGGCGCCACGGGAACCGCGCATGCTGTCGGCGCATCCCGTCCCGAACCCGCGGGCTGCAGCATGACGACCTCCGTCAACAATCGCAGGCCGAGGCGGCCGCCGGGCACGGTCGTTGGCGCGGTGCCGACGGACGAGGTCACCGCACGCTACTGGACTTTGACGCCCGACGACCTGGCGTCGCGCCTGGAAGCCGGACGGGACGGCCTGTCGACGATCGAGGCCGACCGGCGGCGCGAGAGCTTCGGGCCGAACGAGATCCGCGAGCGGACCACCCTGACGCGCCTCGGCGTGCTGTGGAACCAGCTGCGCAGTCCCCTGCTGCTGCTGTTGCTGTTTGCGGCCGCGGTCTCGATTTTCACCGGGGAATGGGTCGATGCGATCATCGTGCTCGCCATCGTCGTCGCGAGCGTCGGTGTCGGCTACACGCGCGAGTACCGGGCGCAGGCGGCCGCAGAGGAACTGCGGGCCCGGGTGCAGGTGCACACGACCGTGCTTCGCGACGGCGCGGCCCGGTCCGTACCGATCGCCGACCTCGTGCCGGGCGACGTCGTGCAGCTATCCGCCGGCAGCATCGTCCCCGCCGACGCCCTGGTCATCGAGGCCGCGGACTGCCACGTAAACGAATCGGTGCTGACCGGCGAGAGCTTCCCGGTACAGAAGCGCGCGGGCGCGGTCCCGAGCGACACGCCCCTCGGACGCCGCTGCAACTGCCTGTACCTCGGCACCAGCCTGCGCAGCGGCACGGCGCGCGGCCTCGTCGTCCGCACCGGGCGCGTGACGGAATTCGGCTCCATCGCTCATCGGCTGACGCTGCGCCCGCCCGAGACGGAGTTCGACCGCGGCATCCGCCAGTTCGGCTACCTGCTCACGACGGCGATGACCGTGATGGTGCTGGTCGTGCTCGCCGCGAACCTGCTGCTCGGCCGCCCGCCGGTCGAGACCCTGCTGTTCTCGATCGCACTCGCCGTGGGCCTCAGCCCGGAACTGCTGCCGGCCATCCTGAGCGTCAATCTCGCGCGCGGCGCGAGCGCGATGTCGGAGCACGGCGTGCTGGTGCGCAGGCTCAACGCCATCGAGAACCTCGGCAGCATGGACGTGCTCTGCACCGACAAGACCGGCACGCTCACCGAGGGCGTCGTCAAGCTGCACGGCGCGTGGAGCGGCGACGGGCGCGCCTCCGACCGGGTGATGGAACTCGCCGCGATCAACGCGGTGCTGCAGACGGGACTCGCGAACCCGCTCGACGAAGCCATCCTCGAGGCCCGACGACCAACCGAACACTCGCTCGCCAAAGTCGCGGAGATTCCCTACGACTTCGTGCGCAAGCGGCTGAGCGTCGCGATCAGGGACGGGCCGGGACTGCAGCTCATCACCAAGGGCGCGGTCGGTCCCGTGGTGGCCGCGTGCTCGAGCGGAGCCGACGGCCGTCCGCTCGACGAGGCCGGACGCGAGGCCCTGCGCGGCCAGGCCGCGGCCTGGGCCGGACAGGGCATCCGGGTTCTCGCCGTCGCGACGCGCGGGCTGCCGCCAGACGCGGCCATCGACCGCAGTTGCGAGCACGACCTCGCCTTCGCGGGATTCCTCACGTTCCTCGACCGGCCGAAGGCAGGCGTGTCCGCAGCCATCACCGATCTCAAAGGCCTCGGTGTGGCCATCAAGCTGATCACCGGCGACGCCGGCCCGGTCGCCCGTCACGTCGCCGCGGCGGTCGGCCTGCGCTGCGATGCCGTGCTCTCCGGGCCCGAACTCGACGAACTGCACGACGAGGCGCTGTGGCACGCGGCCGAGCGCACGGACCTGTTCGTCGAGGTCGATCCCAACCAGAAGGAGCGCATCATCCTCGCGCTGAAGAAGACCGGGCACGTGGTCGGCTTCCTCGGCGACGGCATCAACGACGCGCCCGCCATGCACGCGGCGGACACGAGCCTGTCGGTGGAAGGCGCGGTCGACGTGGCGCGCGAGGCGGCCGACTTCGTGCTGCTCGAGCGCGACCTCGACGTGATCCGTCGCGGCATCGAGGCGGGACGCCGCACCTTCGCCAACACGCTGAAGTACGTGCTCACGACCACGAGCGCGAACCTCGGCAACATGATCAGCATGGCGGCGGTGTCGCTCGTCCTGCCGTTCCTGCCGCTGCTCGCGGGCCAGGTCCTGCTGAACAACTTCCTGTCCGACGTGCCGGCCGTCGGCCTCGCGGGCGACAGCGTGGACCGCGAACTCGTCGACCGCCCACGACGCTGGGACATGCGGTTCCTCGGCCGCTTCATGGTCGAGTTCGGCCTGCTGAGCTCGGTGTTCGACTTCCTGACGTTCGCGCTGCTGCTGTGGGGATTCGCGGCGGGGCCCGCCGTATTCCGCACGGGGTGGTTCGTCGAGTCGCTGCTCACGGAACTCGTGATCGCGCTCGTCGTGCGCACGCGCCGGCCGTTCTGGCGCAGCCGGCCCGGCGACCTGCTGCTCTTGTCATCCGTCGCCGTGGCCCTGCTCGCGTGCGCGCTGCCCTGGTTGCCCGGCTCGGCCCTGCTCGGATTCACGGCGGTTCCGGCGGGCCTGATGCTCGCGCTCGGCGCCATCGTCGCGCTCTACGTCGCCGGGACGGAAGCGCTCAAGTCAAGCTTCTACCGCCGGCACCCGGCGTGAGCGCGCTTCAGACCGCAGGCGCCAGCGTACCGCTCTGATAGTCCCGCACGGCCTGTTCGATCTCGCGCCGCGTGTTCATCACGAACGGTCCGTACTGCACGACCGGCTCGCCAATCGGGCGGCCGGCCAGGAACAGCATCCTGGCACCGTTCGCGCCGGCGCGGACGCCGACTTCGTCGCCGCCCGCGAGGAGCCCGGCCGCACGATGCGGCAGCGCGCGCGCGTCGTCACCAACGGTGGCCTCGCCGTCGTAGACGTAGAGGAACACGTTGTGGCTCGTCGGCACCGGGATCGCGGCGGTGGCATCCGCAGGCAGGCGCAGGTCGAAATACATCGGCTCGGTCGACAGGCCGCCGATCGGACCGGCCGCCTGCACGCCGCCCTGGGCGAGCGTGCCGGCGATGACGCGTGCCTCGCCGCCGCCATCGAGTGCGATCGTCGGGATCGAGCTCGCAGGGATGCCGCGGTAGGCTGCGGGCTTCATCTTCTCGCGCGCCGGCAGGTTGATCCACAGCTGGAAGCCGCGCATGCGCCCGTCGGCCTGCTGCGGCATCTCGGAGTGAATGACGCCGCGGCCGGCCGTCATCCATTGCACGTCCCCCGGACCGATGTCGCCGCGGTGGCCATGGCTGTCCTCGTGCCGCAGGTGGCCGTCGAGCATGTAGGTCACGGTCTCGAAACCGCGGTGCGGATGCGACGGAAAGCCGGCGAGATAGTCGTTCGGGTCGTCGGAGAAGAACTCGTCCAGCATCAGGAACGGGTCGAAGCGCAGGTGCGGGCCGCTGCCGAGGCTGCGACGAAGTTTCACGCCCGCGCCGTCCGACGCCGCGACCGACTCGATCACGGCCTGCAGGCGGCGGACGGTCATCGACGCGCTCCGTCGGGCGTGGCGGCCATGTAGCCCTGGGCTGCCGCGTAGCCGCCGACCTTCTGCAGGCCAGTGACGAGGAAGATCGCGGAGATGAGCAGGCGGCCGAGAAGGTCGGCGAAATTCTGCTGAGTGCTCATGGTGAATCCTTGGGTGGGCCTGACCGATGATCGAGGTTTGCGAACGGGATCGACACGGCGTTGCCGCCGCGCCGGGTCACGCGGCGAGTTGCCCGATGCGCGCGACGGCCTGATCGACGGCCGCCCGCCGCGCATCGTCGCCGAGGGCCATGCCTTCGGCATACACGAACTCGACCTCGCCGATGCCGATGAAGCCGAGGAACTGACGCACGTAGGCCGATTGCAGGTCGGCGGACGTGCCGGCGTGGCGGCCGCCGCGCGTCGCGAACACGTAGACCCGCTTGCCCGACAACAGACCGACCGGCCCGTTCTCCGTGTAGCGGAAGGTCACCCCGGCCCGGGCCACGTGGTCGAAGTAGGACTTGAGCGTGGACGGCACGCCGAAGTTGTACATCGGCAGGCCGATCACGATCACGTCGGCGTCGCGGAGTTCCTCGACGAGGGCATCCGACTCCGCAACGACGCGCTGCTGATCGACCGTGCGCTCGGCCGCCGGGGTCGCGAGCGCGTGGAAGCGCTCCGCCGTCAGGTGCGGCACGGGCCGGCTCGCGAGGTCCCGGACGACGACCGTCGCGCCCGGCCCGCGGGTCCGGCGCAGGGTGTCGACGAATGCCGTCGCGAGGCGGGACGACTGCGCGCCCTCGCCGTGCATGCTGGTGTTCAACTGGAGGATGGTGGTCATGGCGTGTTTCCTGTGTGCTGAAGGGTTGGCGGTCATTCCGCGATGTCGGCATTTTGAATCTATTCCTTCAATTAAAAAGACGGTAAATTCGTCACTACATATCTATGTGATAGATAAATGACACAGCCGCGAATCACCCTGGACCAATGGAGCGCGCTGGTGGCCATCGTCGAGGCCGGCGGCTACTCGCAGGCGTCGACCCGCTTGCACCGCACGCAATCGACGATCACTTACACGATCAAGAAGCTCGAAGACCTGCTCGGAGTGAAGGTCTTCGAATTGCAGGGGCGCAAAGCGGTGCTGACGCCCATCGGCGCGGTGCTCTACCGCCGCGGTCGAGCGCTCGTCGAAGAGGCCGGGCGCCTCGAGCGCGCCGCCGCCGACCTTGCGCGCGGCTGGGAGCCAGAGGTCCGGATCGCGGCCGACGTCGTCTACCCGACCTGGCTGCTGCTCGAATGCTTCGCGGCGTACGGCCGGGAGCGTCCGGACACCCGCCTCGAACTCATCGAGTCCGTACTCGGCGGCACGGAGGACGCGCTCACCGAGGGGCGCGCCGACCTCGCGATCGGCAGCCTCGTGCCCGGTGGATTCCTCGGCGACCTGCTGATGCAGGTCCGATTCGTCTGTGCCGCCGCGCCTTCGCATCCGCTGCACACCCTCGGACGCACGCTCACGCTGGACGACCTGCGCCAGCACCGCCACCTCGTCGTGCGCGACTCCGGCGCCCTCCGGAGCCGCAGCGGCGGCTGGCTGAACGAGCGGCGCTGGACCGTCTCGACCAAGGCCACGTCGATCCGCGCCGCGTGCATGGGCCTCGGCTATGCGTGGTACCCGGAAGAGAGCATCCGCGAGGAACTCGATGCCGGCGTCCTCGTGCCGCTGCCGCTCGAGCAGGGCCAGGAGCGCTGGGTGGCCCTGTACCTCGTCTATGCCGACCGCGACACGGCCGGCCCCGGAGTGCAGCGACTCGCCGCCATCATCCGCGATCGCACCGCGGCGGCCTGCGGGACGCGCGCCGGGCGGACCGACGGGGAACCGCACCGCGATTGACGGCCGGCGCGGCCCGGCGCATTATCTGCCCAGGCAGTTACCGCCTGAGCTACCAATGTCTGAGCAGCATTATCGCAGCGCGACCTATCGGGCGCGCGACAGCGTCGGCTACCTGCTGCGCCGCGTCTACACGATCGTGCAGGAGCGACTGGAGTCCGCGCTGGCCAGCCAGGACTTCACGCTCATGCAGTGGATCGTGCTCATCTACCTGCGCGACGGCATCTGTCGCACGGCGTCGGACATCGCCCGCGAGTTCCGCCACGACAGCGGGGCGCTGACCCGCGTGATCGACCAGCTCGAGGCGCGCGGCCTCCTGAGCCGGCGCCGCAGCCTCACCGATCGGCGCGTGGTCGAACTCGCGCTCACGCCCAAGGGCAACCGCACCGTCGAGGAACTGCTGCCGGTCGTCGTCGGGGAGATGAACGCCGCGCTCGCGCCGTTCTCGCGGACCGAGTTCGAGCAGATCCGCAGCCTGATGCAGCGGCTGGTCGATCACCTGAACCGCCTCGAGGACGCGCCCGCCACCCCGGTCCGACGGAGCCGGCGGTGAACGGACGGCGTCTCCTCGTCGCCGCACTGGCGTCGACGCTCGCCGCGTGCGTCAGCACTCCGCGGGATGAGCCGCGCATTGCGCCGCTGTCGGCGGACGCACTCGGACTCGCCGGCCCGGCCTACACCGCGCCGGCGACCGACTGGTGGCGCGCGCTCGGCGACCCGCAACTCGACCGGTTGGTCGGGGCCGCGCTGGCCGGCAATCCGGGCCTCGCGGCGTCGCTGGCCCGCGTACGCGGCGCATGGGAGCAGGCCCGCGCCGCGGGCGCCGGCGACGAGCCGCGTCTCGACTTCGACCTGAGCGCATTCCGGCAGAAGGTGAGCGGCAACTACCTGTTTCCGCCGCCGTATGCCGGCTCGACGTTCTGGGACGGACGCGTCGGCTTCAATCTCGCCTGGAACCTCGATTTCTGGGGCCGGCAGTCGGCCCTGATCGAGCAGGCCCGCGCCTCCGCCCACGCGGCGCAGTTCGACTCCGCAGCCGCGATGCTCGCGCTCTCCGGCGCGGTCTCGCAGACCTATGTCGACCTGCAACGCCTGGATTCCCTCGAGCAACTGGCCGCGCGCACCGTCCAGCAGCGCGAGGGCCTGCTCGACCTGACGCGGCGACGCGTGCAGGCCGGACTCGACAGCGACGTCGAACTGCGCACGGCCGAGGCGAGTCGCGCGCAGGCCGACGTCGAGCGGGAGCAGGCCCGCGTCGGGCGCGAGCTCGCGGTGCACGCCCTCGCTGCCTTGTCCGGCCGGGGTGCGACCGCTCAGGCCGGCATCGCCACGCCGTCGCTCGACCTCGAACGTGCGCTCGCCCTGCCCGGCACCCTGCCGGCCGACCTGCTCGCGCATCGTCCCGACGTCGCAGCCGCGCAGGCCCGCGTCGCGGCCGCGCAGGCCGGGCGCGAGGCCGCGCACGCGGCGTTCTACCCGAACGTGAACCTCATCGGCTTCGCCGGGTTTGCGGCGATCGGCCTCGACACGCTCCCCAAGGGCGACTCGCAGACGTTCACGCTCGGGCCGGCGATCCACCTGCCGGTGCTCGATGCCGGCCGCCTCAAGGCCGAATACCGCAAGTCCGGCGCGGACCTCGACGCGGCCGTCGCGAGCTATGACGAAGTCGTGGTGAGGGCGGTGCGCGAGGCTGCCGACCAGGCCGCACGCGTGCAGTCGCTGGAACGACAGCTGGCCGAGCAGCGGCGCGCGCTCGACGCTGCGGAGCTGGCTTTCGGAATCGCGGAGCGCCGCTATGGCGCCGGCCTCACGAACCACCTCACCGTGCTGAACGCCGAGACGCAGGTGCTGGCTGCCCGCCGCAGCCGCATCAACCTGCTGGCCGATCGCACGCAAGCCCGCATCGCCCTGCTGATCGCGCTCGGCGGCAGCTTCGACGCGGATCGCCCGCTGCCGCTGGCCGCGACCGCGGCGCCGCCCGGCCTGGAGACTGCCAAGTGAGCACGCCCGAACTCGAAGCCGCGGCCCTGGCCGAGGAGACGGCGCCGCCGGCACGCCGGAGAGGCCTCGCGATGCTCGTCGTGGCCGTGCTTCTCGTCAGCGCCGCCTGGGCGGCGTACTGGTACGCGTACGGCCGCTGGCGCGCAACCACGGAGGACGCCTACGTCGCCGGCAACGTCGTGCAGGTGACGGCCGAGATCGCGGGCAGCGTCCGCGCCATCCACACGCGTGAAACGGAGACCGTCGCCGCCGGGCAGACGCTGCTCGAGCTCGATCCCGCAGATGCACGCGTCGCCATGGACGCTGCGGTCGCCGACCTCGGCAGCTCGGTTCGGCAGGTGCGCGGTTCTTTCGTACAGGTCGAGCGACTGCGCGCACAGCTCGCCCTGCGCGAGGTCGAACTGCAGCGGGCCCGCGAGGACCTCGCGCGGCGCAGTGCCGTTGCCGACGGCGGCGCCGTCTCCGCGGAGGAACTCGCCCACGCGCGCGAGGCCGTGCGCGGCTTCGAGGCGGCGCTGCGGGCCGCCCGCGAGGACTTGAACGTCGCGCTCTCGCAGACCGCGGGCACGACGCCGCAGGATCACCCCCAGGTGCTGCGCGCCGCCGCGCGCGTGCGCGACGCGGCCCTCGCGCTCGCGCGCATGACCATCACCTCGCCCGTGCGCGGCGTGGTCGGCAAGAAGGGCGTGCAGATCGGCCAGCGCGTCGCGCCGGGCACGCCGTTGCTCGGCATCGTCCCCCTGGAGGACGTGTGGGTGGACGCGAACTTCAAGGAAGTCCAGCTCGACCGCATGCGGATCGGGCAGGCCGTCCAGCTCGAGTCCGACCTGTGGGGCGGCAAGGTCGAGTACACCGGGCACGTGAAGGGCATCTCGCCCGGGACGGGAGCGGCCTTCGCGTTGTTGCCGCCACAGAACGCGTCGGGCAACTGGATCAAGATCGTGCAGCGCGTGCCGGTGCGCATCGCGCTCGATCCGGAGCAGGTCCGTCAGCATCCGCTGCGCATCGGTCTGTCGATGCACGTCGTCGTCGACCTGCACGACCAGTCCGGACCGGTGCTCTCGGCGCCGCAGGCCGAAATCGCGGCGGCCATTGCCCCGCGGCCGGAACGCGACCCTGCCGTCGAGGCGCTCATCGGCCGCATCATCGCCGCGAACGCCGGCGGCCCGGCCCCCACGGGATGAGCGCAGCGCAGGCCGCAAACGACCGGCCGCTGATCCCGCTGCCTCCGGGCACGCGCGGCCTGACTGCCTTCGCGCTCGGTCTCGGCACCTTCATGCAGGTGCTCGATACGACGATCGCGAACGTCTCGCTGCCGACGATCGCCGGCAACCTCGGCGTGAGCGTCAACCAGGGCACGTGGGTCATCACGTCCTTCGCGGTCTCGAACGGCATTTCCGTCCCGCTCACGGGCTGGCTGATGCGCCGCTACGGCGTCGTGCGCACGTTCGTCGTCTCGGTCGCGCTGTTCACCCTCGCCTCCTTCCTCTGCGGCATCGCCTGGAGCTTCGGGTCCCTGATCCTGTTCCGGGTGCTGCAGGGCGCGGTCTCGGGACCGATGATCCCGGGCTCGCAGGCGCTGCTCATGTCCATCTACCCGGCTTCGCGTCGCGGCACGGCGCTCGCCATCTGGTCGATGACGACACTGGTCGCGCCGATCGCCGGCCCGCTGCTCGGCGGCTACATCTCGGACAATCATTCGTGGCCGTGGATCTTCCTGATCAACCTGCCGATCGGCGCCTTGAGCGCCGCCGTGTGCTGGCAGGCGCTGCACGCGAAGGAATCGCCGGTCGAGAAGCTGCCCGTGGACTGGGCGGGGCTCGCGCTGCTCGTGGTCTGGGTGGGCGCCCTGCAGATCATGCTCGACACGGGCCGCGACGTCGACTGGTTCGCTTCGACGCAGATCGTCGTGCTGGCGGCGGTCGCGCTCGTCGGGCTCGTCGCGTTCCTGATCTGGGAGCTCACGGACGCGCATCCGATCGTCGACCTGAGCCTGTTCCGCCGCCGCAACTTCGCGGTCGGCACGGTGATCACCTGCATCGGCTACGCGCTCTTCTTCGGCAACGTCGTGATACTGCCGCTCTGGCTGCAGACGCAGCTCGGCTACACGGCGACCTGGGCGGGTCTCGTGCAGGCGCCGGCCGGCCTCGTCGCGCTGCTGTTGTCGCCATGGATCGGGCGCAGGGTGACGCGCGTCGACGCGCGCATCTTCGGCAGCCTCTCGTTCATCATCATGGCGCTGGGCCTGTACCTGCGCTCGCGGTTCACGGCGCAGGCCACGTTTGCCGACTTCGTGGTGCCGATGCTGCTGCAGGGCGCGGGCATCGCGTTCTTCATGGTCTCGCTCGTCAGCATCCAGCTCGACGGACTGCCGCCGCAGCGCATGCCGGCTGCGACCAGCATTTCCAACTTCCTGCGCATCACGGCGGCCGCCTTCTCGACGTCGGTCGCGACCACACTGTGGGACGACCGGGCCCAGCTGCATCAGAGCCGGCTCGCCGAAGCGTCCAGCGTGTACGATCCGCTGCTGCAGCAGGCCCTCGGCCGCCTGCACGACGCCGGGCTCAGCGACCCCCAGTCCGTCGGCGTGCTGACCCGCGGGCTCGTGGGGCAGGCCTACCTGCTCTCGACGCTCGATTACAGCTACGTCTGCGCGTTCGCCGTGCTCGGCCTGGCGCTGCTCGTCTGGTTCACGCGCCGACCGCGCATCGCGAGCGGCGTGACCATCGCCGCCGAGTGAGGCGCCACGAGCCCGGCGCCAGGACCACGCCGACGCCTATTCCTCCGGCGGATTCTCCTCGGCGCTCCAGCGGCGCCGATGCATGTCCTCGGCGGCCGCGCGGAGGCCCGCATGGCGATTCGACAGCAGCAGCGAGGACGGGTCGCAGACGCGTGCGCGGATCACGCCGAGATCGACCGCCGCGTCGAACAGGCTGGGGTACCAGCGCTGCCACTCGGGAAAGATTTCGGTGACCCGGTCCTTGAGCGTCATGGCTGCCGAGTGTGACGCGGCATGCCGAGGCCGGCAACCCGGTCGCCACCCGTCCTGTGCCTCCGGTCACGCAATGGCCCACGCGAGCAGCCGCGACCACGCCGAAGGATCGGTGAACAGCACGAAAGCGAGCCCGGCGAGCGCGCCGCCGAGATGCGCGTCGTGGTTGATCCGCCCGCGGGCATGGCGCGCCGAGTGCCACGAATACGCGACGTAGCCGATCGCGAAGAGCGGCGCCGGGATGGGCACCGGGATCGGGATGATGAAGAGCGTCTGCCACGGGAAGTACACGATGGACGCGAAGAGCACCGCCGAGATCGCACCGGAGGCGCCGAGCGACGCGTAGTTCGGATCGTGGCGATGCCGGATCCAGGTGCCCGCGTGGCTCACGAGGAGCCCGACCAGGTACAGCGCGGCGAACCTCGGGCCGCCGATCTGCCGCTCCAGCTGGAACGCGAAGAAATAGAACGTGAGCAGGTTGAAGATCAGGTGCGGCAGGTCGGCGTGAACGAAGCCGCTGGTGATCACCGTCGCGTACTGCCTGCGCCTGAGCAACCAGTACGGCCGAAACAGACAGCGCTCGATGACCTGCGGCGAGCCGTAGAGTCCCGCGAGACTGGTCGCGAGCGTGACGACGAGGACGACTGCCGCGACGCTCACGAGGCCCGGCGCGCGCCCTGGGTCGGGGGCGTCGTGAGCCCCACCACGCCCTTCGCCCGCGGCGGAATCCTGGCGATCGCGGCGGCCGCGTCCGCCTTGGCGCGTTTCAGCAGCGCCGGACTGCGCGCCAGCTGCTCCGCACGTTCGATCTTCTCCGCGACCAGGTCGTCAGTCAGCAGCCGACCGAAGGTCCTGAGCGGCGCGATCTGCAATCCGTGCTTGCGGAACAGCCGGTAGATTTCCTTGACCCGGCCGGGCGCGACGTCGCGGCCGAGCGTGAAGCACTCATAGCGCTCCTCCATCGCGAGGAGCGCCGCTTCGGCGAGGCACGCGTAGGCGACGCCTTGCGGGAGCCCGATGTCGAAGCTGAAGCGCGCCGGGCCCGGCAGCGTGATCTCGCCGCTCTCGACGACCAGGACGTCCGGCCGCACTGCGGCCTCCTCCGCCGAGATGTCGGGGGGCAGCGCGACGTCCAGGATCAACGCACCCGGCTTGCACTGGCTCACGTCGAGCACGCGCTGGCCGAAGGCCGACGTCGCGGTCACGATCAGGTCGCACTCGCCGACCCAGCGCCCGGTCGTCACGTCGGTCTCGACGGTCGCGTCGGGCACCTCGGCGAGGATCTTCTGCCTGAGCGCCGCCAGCCGCTCCGGTTCGATCGAGACCAGCACCACGTCCTTCACGGCCGCCGCGAGCAGCCGCGAGCACACGGAGCCGATCGAACCGGTGGCGCCGACGATCATCGCCTTGCCGCGCGCCAGATCGCGCCAGCCGAGGCGCTTCGCCGTGAGCTTCGCGGTCTCGAGCGTCGCGGCGATGGTCAGGCTGTTGCCCGTGGTCACCGGGATCGGGGCACGCTTCGCCACGGTGACGCCCGCATCGCCCACGACCTTGGTGAACGCGCCGAGTCCGACGATCTTCGCGCCGCGCTGCGCCGCGTCGCGGATCGCCTCGTCCAGCCGGCGGTAAGTGAACTCGGGTGCGCGCCTGAGCATCTGCCGCGGTGTCGTGCCGAGCGCATAGATCAGGCCGTCGACGGGCTTGCCGGTCGCCTGCGAGCGAGCGCCCTTGACCGAGCCGACGCAGCGCCCCGGCATGTACGCCGCGGTCGTCTCGAGCAGGCCGCGCGGCAGACTGCGCGTCCAGCGCAGACGCGGGTGGTTGCCGATGTAGTCGACCGTCAGCGGATGCAGCACGAAAGCGAAGCGCCCCATGAGCCGCGACTATCGCGCAGACGGTGGCGGCGAGGAATCGCGGAAATCCGCGGGCGCGGTCGCGTGATCGCGCAGCCGGAGGTCGCCGGCGCGCTCCGGGCGATGCGCCCGCTTGTCTGCATAGAAAGTCCGCAGCCGCTCCAGGTCGGCGTCCAGGTCGCCGCTGAACCGGACATACGTGTCGACGCCGACCGTCTTCGAGCCGTAATCGATGTAGCCGAGCGCCACCGGCAACCCGCCGGCGAGCGCGAGCTGGTAGAACCCGGACTTGAGATGGTCGGTGCGCGAGCGCGTGCCTTCCGGCGCGATCGCGAGCCACATCCAGTCGCGACGCCGGAACTCCTCGAGCAATGCACGCACGAAGCCGGCGGACCGCCGGCGGTCCACGGGAATTCCTCCGAGCGCCGTCAGCAACCGCAGGAACGGCGCCGGGAACATCTCGGCCTTGCCCACCCAGTTGGCGGGCAGCCCGTTGCCGATGCGAAACAGCAGTCCAATCACGAAATCCCAGTTGGACGTGTGCGGGTAGACGACGATGAGGCCCTTGGGCTCCGGCGGCCAGACGAACGAACTGCGCCAGCCGAACAGGCGGAGCAGTCCGAGCGCGCTGCGCTGCAAGAGGCCCGGTCGCCGAGGTGCTTCCGTGGTCACGCGCGGCGCTCCCGCCGCTTGAGCGCGCCAACGAAACCGGCCAGCGTCGGCGAGACCACCCCCGGTGCGATCATCGCCTCGACGATGTGAAACTGCCCGGTCGCGACCGCCGCATCCTCGAGCGCCGCCGCCAGCTCGCGTCGCGTCGTCACGCGCCGGCCCCGGCCCCCGAGAGCCGCGGCCACGTCGGCGAAGTGCCAGTCATCGAGCGTGTTGAACTGCGACTCCGGCTGGAACGCCCGCAGCATCTCCCAGCCCGTGTTGTTCATCACGATCACGATCGGATCCCAGCCGTTGCGCCGGCAGTTGCCGAGTTCCCAGCCGGTCATCTGGAATGCGCCATCGCCCACCACGGCCAGCGGCCTGAGCCCGGTCGCGGCCTGCAGCCCCAGTGCCGCCGGGACCCCGAACCCCATGGTCGCGTAGTACCCGGGCGCGACGATCTCGGTATTCTCGATCTCGAAGGACGTGAAGAGGCAATCCCCGCAGTCGCTCGCCACCGGCATCCGGCCACGGCGCGCGAACAGGTCATTGACCGCGCGCGCGATGTCGATCGGCGCGATCGGCTGGTCATCCGCCGCCAGGCCGCGCGGATACGGCGTGGGCTGCCCGGCCGCGCGGGCCGGACGGTCAGCGACGCGCCGCACGAGTTCCTCGACCAGCGCGCCGAGCGGAATGTTGCCGTAGCGATGGAAACCGAGCGTGACCGAGCGGTCCGCCGCGAGAATGCTGTTGCGAAAGTCGATGCGGCCCTCGGAGACGCCGAAGTTGGTGTCCGACAGGGTGACGCCGAACAGCAGCAGGCAGTCGGACTCCTCGACCGGCCGGCCGACGTCCGGATGCGCCGTGAGGCCGAGATACGTGCCGA
>CAZRKS010000021.1:0-25968 GCA_964600315.1 uncultured Steroidobacteraceae bacterium
CGAGACGGTCGTTGCCGAAATACATGTCGTCGCCGCCGACGAAGATCGTGGGCGAGCCGAAGGCGCCGCGGGCGACGGCCTCGTCCGTGTTGGCCTTGAGCTGGTTCTTGATTTCCTGTGTCGCGATCCCGGCGAAGAACCGCTGCGGGTCGACGCCGACGCGTCCACAGAGCTCCGCCAGCACCTCGTCACGCGAGATGTCTCGATCGTCGGTCCAGTAGGCGGCGAAGACCTCCTGTGCGAAAGGCACCAGCTTGCCTTCGGGCTCGAGCAGCAGGCAGCCCCGCATCGCCTTCACGCTGTTCACGGGAAAGACCGTCGGCGGAAAGCGGATCGTGAGGCCTGCGAGCCGTGCCCAGTCGGCGAGGTCCTTCGCGACATACGCCTTCTTGGCCGGTGCGCCTCGCTCGCGGAACTCGTACACGCTCGGGTTCACCGCGTTGAAGATCCCGCCGACGAGCACCGGCCGCCAGCGCACTTCCACGCCGAGTTCGCGGGCCATGGGCTGGAGGTTGTGGAAGGCGAGCCAGGTCCAGGGACTCGAGCAATCGAAGAAGAATTCGATCATGCTTGAATCGTCGCAGAACCCGCCGGGCACGTCACTACGATGATCGACCTATACACCGCCCCGACGCCGAATGGCTACAAGGTCTCGATCGCGCTCGAGGAACTGGGCCTGCCGTATGCCGTGCAGGTGGTCGACCTGGCCGGGCTCGAGCAGCGGCGCCCGGAATTCCTGGCGATCTCGCCCAATGGACGCATTCCGGCGATCGTGGACCGCGATCTCGGCGATTTCGCGGTCTTCGAGTCGGGCGCGATTCTCGTCTACCTGGCCGAAAAGGCCGGGCAGCTGATGCCCGCGGACGTGCGGGGCCGCTCGCTCGTGATGCAGTGGCTGATGTTCCAGATGGGCAATGTCGGCCCGATGATGGGGCAGGCGAACGTGTTCTTCCGCTACCTGCCCGAGAAGATCCAGCCGGCGATCGACCGTTACCACGGCGAGGTGCGCCGGCTGTACGGTGTTCTCGACGGCCGGCTCGCGGATCACGAATACCTCGCCGGCGACTACTCGATCGCCGACATCGCGAACTGGGCCTGGGTGCGCACCCACAACTGGTCCGGCGTGGGGCTCGAAGACTTCCCGCACGTGAAGCGCTGGGTCGACCTGCTCTACACGCGGCCGGCCGTCCTGCGCGGCATCAAGGTTCCGCCTCGCCGGCAGCTCGGCTCAGAGGCGGCGGGCCCGGCGGGAATCATCGAGACCGCGCGCAGGCTGGTCGAGACCGGGCGCCCGGTGGGTGACGAAGACGGCTAGGGCCGGCTCGCCCGGGACAGCGCATCGGCAGACCAGCGGCCCGGCCCGAAGACGAGCACGACGAGCAGCAGGCTGCCCCACAGGTAATGCTGGCCGACGGCTGCCTCGAAGCCCTCGCTCAGCAGGACGTGCGCGTACGAGACCACGGCCATGACGTTGACGAACGAGAGGCCGAGCGCCGCGTAACGCGTGAGCAGGCCAGCGATCAGCAGGAGCGGGAACACGATTTCACCGGCTGTGCCGCTGACGGCCGCGGCGAGGGGCGGCAGCACGGGCACGTGATATTCCGCCTGGAAGAGGTACAGCGTGCTCTCCCAGCTCGTGAGCTTGAGCCATCCGGACTTCAGGAACTGCCAGGCGACGTACCAACGCAGCGCGAGGAGCAGCGGCGACTCGAGCCAGGACGCGGCGCGCGCCGCCACGACGTTTGCCCGGCCGATGGCGGCGACGAGACTCATGGTTCGCACCCGGAGGCCGCCGCGGAGCGCGGCTCGCGCAAGTCGACCACCAGTTCCTCGCCGAAGAGCCAGGCCAGCATGCCCGGCAGCGCGCCGACCGCGAGGCCTGACGCGTCGAGCGCCGAAGCGAGCGACGCGCCCGCGGCCAGTGCGTCGACGAAGGCGCAGCGATCGGCTGCGAGCGAATGCAGCGCCAACCCTTCGTCGCTGCAGGTGACGACGACGTGTTGCGCGCCGATGGCGAAATCAACGGGTGCTCCCGGTGAGTCCGGCTGATTCTCCCGCCAGACGGACCAGATGGGATGACCGGAGTGGATCGTCCGCAGGTTTGGCTGCAGGACGAGACCCACGTCGCCCAGCGACTCGGGCGCAACCTGCGCGAGCGTCGAGCGGTCGAGGGCGGGACGCCGCTCGCCGACGAGCGCTTCCTCGCAGGCCCACTCCAGCCGCGCGAGATCGCCGAGCCACGCATATTCGGTCCCGGCCAGGTGCCGTGCGACCCAAGACGGGAAGTCCCGTCCGACCCAGTGCAGGTCGCCGCTGCGCGACGGATGCGCCGCGCGATACGCCCGCGCCAGGCCGCTGAAACTCGCTTCTCCCACGCGCCGCCGCAGGACCGGGTAGGTGCGTCCGAGCGCGCCTTCGAACATCGCGCGGCCGTTGTTCCGGTACACCTGGATGCGCGATGCGGGAGCCAGCCCGTCGGCCACGACGGAATCCGCCAGCCCGGCGACGGCCGCCGCGGTCTCCGCTCCGGAGACGCGCAGCGCGGCCGCGAAGCGCCACTGCAGCACCGCAAGCGTGGGCGCGTCAGGCCGCGAGTTCACGCTGCTTCTCCAGGCAGGCGTCGGCCTTGCAGGCCTCGCCGACCAGCACGTCGAGCGCCGGGACGTCGGTGTCCCATTCGATCAGCGTCGGGACCGGGCCGAGCCTCGCGACCGCCTGCGCGTACAGCGCCCAGACTTCCGCGCACACCGCGGAACCGTGATCGTCGATGAGCAGTTCGCGGTCGCCGACACTGTTGCGCCGATGTCCGGCGAGATGGATCTCCTGCACGGCCTCGCGCGGCACGCCCTCGATGAAGCGCCCGGCGTCGAAACCGAGGTTGATCGAGTTGACGTAGAGGTTGTTGACGTCGAGCAGCAGGCCACAGCCCGACCGCTCCACGACGGCCGCGAGGAATTCCCACTCGGTGAGGCTCGACACCGAGTACGCGAAATAGGCGCTCAGGTTCTCGATCAGGATCTGCCGGCCCAGGAAATCCTGGACCTGGCGCACGCGCGACGCGAGGTGCTCGACGGCCTCCTCGGTATAGGGCAGGGGGAGCAGGTCGTTGAAATGCTCGCCGCCCGCGTGGCCCCAGCAGGCGTGCTCGCTCACCAGGGCCGGTTCGAAGCGATCGACCGCGCGCTTCACGCGGCGCAGGTGCTCGGCGTCGAGCGGCGCCACCGAGCCCAGACCGAGGCCGACGCCGTGCAGGCTGAGCGGGTAATGCTCGCGGGCCCGCTCGAGCGCGCCCAGTTGCGGCCCGCCGTCGTGAAAGTAGTTTTCGGTGTGGGCCTCGAGCCACGCCACGGGCGGGCGCCGCGCGATCACCTCGGCATGGTGTACCGAACGCAGACCGATCCCGGCTCGCGCCGGAATCGGCCCGCGCAGGAACCGCCGGATCGTGGCGTCTCCCATGGCCGGATTACTGCTTGGGGGCCTCGGTCTTACCGCCGGCCTTTTCGCAGTCCTCCTTGGACATGTGCTTCCACTCCCCCGGGTCGTTGTCCTTCTTCGCCTGGCCCGCGCAGGCGTGGCCGTTGCCGGCACAGTCGTTCTTCCCGGCCTTGGCCACGCCGTAGCACTTGTCCGCAGCGCCCATGTCGCCGGCCGCTGCGGCGCTCATCGTACCGGCCGCGAGGAAGCTGCCCACGGCCGCGGCAATCGCAAGAGTCTTCACGTTCATCGGAGAGTCACTCCATCGGGAGATTAGGGTTGGTCGCCGGCCTCGTGCTGCGGCGCAAAGGGCCGTTTCACGAGGCTTCGACGAGTAGACCCGGTCTCCCGACGGAATGTTTCCGACGAACGCGCTCCGGTTACAGCGGCGCCTGCCCGGGGCAGATCCCGACGGACGCGCCCTTCGCGAGGTGCTGGTCCATGGCGTCCGGGAAGCCGACGCGCAGCGTCTGTGCCGTACGGCCCTTGCCGACGCAGACGTACACCTGGTCGAGTTCCAGCCGGAACGCGTGGTAGTACTCCGCAGCCAGCGGGACTCCCGCGCCGACCAGGGTCTTGCCATCCGCCGACACCGACGCCCCGCCGATCAACCACCGCGACGCCTCGAGCACGCCCTGGCGCTGCAGGAACTCCGCGAGCAGCATCCAGCCCATCCGCGGCGTGTAGATCGCCGCGTCGTCGATGCCGGCGGCGAACAGCCGCGACGCGCCCGTGATGACCTTGCCATCGTCGGACACCGAGAACGCCAGCGTCTGCCGGTCCTCGCAGATGTCCTGGAACGTCCACCAGTCGAAGTAGCAGACCTGGCCCGGGTAGCGGCCGAGACTCGTCACGCCCTGCGTCGGCGTCCACTGGTAGGCGTCCTTCAGGTCCGCTCCCGCATCGATGCCGACGGCGATGGTACCCGCGGTGTTCAGGCCCATCACTTCGCCGACCCAGCCGCCGATCGCGTTGTCGCCGCCCGGGTCGCGCAGGATCATCTGTTCGTTGCCCTGCCAGATCGAGCCGATGCGGAAGCCATGCGCTTCGGGGATTTCCTCCCAACCCACCACGAGCGCGCCGTTACCGGACACCGCATTGGCCCGCGACGAACCTTCGCAGTTGTAGGTCTCGCCGCTCCAGTCGTCCCTGCACTGCGCGTTCTCGCTCACCTTCGACAGCAGCCTGACGCCGGTCTTCGGGGTCCACTTGAACGCATAGGCGTTCGAGCAGTCGACCCAGGCGAGGCCCACCGCCGTCGAGCCGTCCGTCGACAGGTCGTAAACGGTCGACTGGAACATGCCACAGCCGGAAAATTTCGGGGCGATCGACTTCCAGCCGGCTTCCTTGGTCCAGAGCGCGGCCTGCTCCTGCACTTCCGGGCCGTAGTCCGTCTGTACCTCGACGCCGAGGGTGCCGCCGACCACGCGGCCGTTGCCGGAGATGACCGCCTGGTAGCCCGAGCCGCCGAGGTAGGCAGACCCGTTCTGCTTGTCCCACAGCCAGAACGGTGCGTGGAACGTGCCGTACGAACCGGCGATGCGCTGCCCGTTGTCGGACACCGAAGGTCCGATGCCGTACGGGATGTGCGTGAACGTCGGCGCGCGCGCGATGCCGTTCACCGCAATCTGGATCTGCCGCGTCTCGCCCGCCGCCAGGATGATCGGCGTCGACGCGCAGGCGTCGTCGACGGTCGCGTCGCCGCTCTCGGCCGAGTTCCAGTACTCCTCGGGTCCGAGCAGGATCGCCTTCGGCGTGCTGTAGCCGCCGTCGGCGATCTGGTCGATGTAGAGCAGGTAGCTGGCACCCGGCACCAGGCCGGTCATCACGAAGTTGCCGTCGGGACCGAGGAAGCCCTGGGTCAGGTCACCCGTGATGCGCGACATGGCGTCGAATGGGTTGCCCTGGTCCACGCGGCGCGCGATCACGTTGACGCCGGTGAGTGGGCTCGTGCCGTCCTTCGCGACCAGTCGGCCCTTGAGCGTGCCGGTGGTCGCCGCATAGTTGGCCGCCGGATAGATCGAGGAAAGCGCCGCCCGGTCGTCCGCCACGTTGACCGTCGCCATCTGCGGGCTGTTGTAGCCCGAGCTGAACGGATACGGATTGACGAGCGGATACATGGTCTCGATCTGCTCGGCCGTCGGGTAGTCCGCAACCACCTTGCCGCACTGGTCCGGGCCGGCCTGCTCGGGACCGTCGGGCTGGTTCCAGTCGGGGTTGCCCTTGTTGCGGGCGTAGTAGCCGTTGGTCTGGGAATGCGCCAGGTTGATGGCGTGACCGAACTCGTGCGTCATGACGCCCGAGACCGGTTCGCCCTTCACGTAGTCCGGATAACCCCAGGCGGCGTAGTCTTCCTCGCCGCGCAGGATCACCCAGCCCTCGACGATCTGCGTCGAATCCTCGCCCGCGAGGTACTCGGGCGTGGCGATGCCGAGCACGCCGGGGCCCACGCCCATGAAGTCCTGCAGCACGCTGCCGTCGCTGTCGAAGATGACCTGGATGCCGCCGCCATTCGACGCGCCGATGACGCTGCCGGCGTTGGCGCCCGTGATGTCGGCGGGCAGGGTGCCGGCGATCTGCGCCCGGAAGCTCGAGGTCGGCACCGATGACCACTGGGCCAGCGTGTTCGCGACGACGGCGTTCGCGGTCGCATTGTCCACGGCGCCGAGGCTGCCCTGGTCCGTGTAGACCTTGACTGTGCCTTCCCAGCGCGCGGGCTTCAGCGTGCCGCCGCTCGGCACGACGTAGAGCGGGCCGCCCGCGAACGCCGGCGTCATGGCCGCGCTGGCCGCGACGGCGAGGAGCGCGCCGCGCAGCGCGCGGCTCGCGAGTATGTCAGCGCTTCGCATTGGCGATGCTCCCGTTCTTGACCCAGTTGCCTTCCACGGCGCGATGCAGGAACTTGCGGAACGTCTCGGAATCGACCGGACCGCTCCGCGTGTCGAACATCTTCTGCTCGTGCGCATCCAGCAGCCCGCGATTGGCCTTCACGCCCGTGAACAGGCTGGTGTTCTCGTAGGCGTTCATGGCGACGCCGCTGCCGACGCTCACCTTCCCGTAGCCGAGGCCGACGGTGGTATGGAGCCCCGTGATGCGCGCCTTCGGGTACATGAAGACGATCGCGACTTCATTCCGGCGCCAGGTGGGCCAGCCCGACGGGCGGCCGAGGTACACCCGTCCGTCCGGCAGCGTGCGCGGCTTGTCGAGCCCGAACTGGCGGAAGGTGTAAGTCTCGCCGCGCTCGCCGCGGATCGTGTCCATGACCTCGAGCGTGACTTCCGTGTAGGGCAGGCCCCGTGCGTCGAAGCCGTCCGTCACCTTCGTGACGCGTCCTGCGACGATTTCCTGCGAGTAGCTGAGGAGATCGACGATGCTCATCGGCCGGACGCTGGTGGCATGTCCCGGGGCGGCGAGGGCCATGAGCCCGACGACCGCCGCGAACGCCTGCCAGAGACCGCGGTGCTTGCTCAGATTCATTTGACAGAAGCCCTCCGCGACGCGAAAAAGAACGTGCCCGGCATCGGGCCGGGCACGCAGAGGGCGCGAAAAATAGCGAATCGCGTCACACTCCGACCCCCCCAGGCCGGGGGGGTCGGACGGCGCAGCGGGCGAAACGCGGCGGAACTACGGCTCGTTCGACGGGCGCGTCGGTGGTCGGTAACGGTCCCGCAGCTCCGTCTGTCGCGAGCGCATCGGCTGCGGCCGGCCGGCGATCCAGACCTGGTCGGCGATGGTCGTCACCTCGAGCGGATCACCGGACCACAGCACCAGGTCCGCCGAATATCCGGGTGCGATGCGCCCGAGTTCGCCGCCGGCCCCGAAAACCTCGGCGGGTGTCGAGGTCAGGGCGGCGAGGCCGGCTTCCCAGGGCAGTCCGTGCGCCACGGCGACGCCGGCGGCCTGGCGCACCTTGCGTGCGTTGGCCGTCGGCGCGAAGAAATGGGTGAACGCGATGGGCACTCCGGCGCGTTGCAGGCGCGCCGCGTTTTCCATCGTCGCGCCGAGCTGGTCGAAGGTGCCGGGCAGGTCGACCAGCGGATCTAGCACGACCGGCACCTTGGCCTGCGCCAGCAACGGCGCCACCTGCCAGGCCTGTGCGCCACCGACGATCACGGGCCGCACGCCGTTCAGCGCTGAGTAGGCCAGCACCTGCCGGATGTCCGCGGCGCGCTCGACGCTGAACGCGATGCGACCGCCGTGCAGGTAACGCGTGAGGACCTGGCGCCCGCCCGGCGTGAGTAGCCGCAGGTCGCCGTCACGCAGCGGGCGCGCAGGATCGCATTCTCGAGTCGCCTGCTCGAGCAACATGAATTGCGCCGCGCGGCTCTTGCCCGAGCTCGAGGTCGCGGTCGCGCCGAGGTCGACGAAGAGCGTGCGAGTCGCCGGCGGGAAAGCGTCGATGCGCCCGTCGAGCCGGGCGAGTGCGCCCTGGCCCGCGAACAGCGATCCATCCCGCAGCGCCGTCGGAGCGACCATCGCAAAGGTGATGCCTTCGACGCGGTTGACGCCGATGACGGCGGAGTCCGGGTTGTAGGCCGGCGTCACGTCGAACTCCGGTCGCGGCTCGAAGCGCTCGCTCTTCGGCTCGCTGCCATACGCCACGGAGCGGTCGACCGTGGACGGCTCCTGTTCCACTTCCTCGATGCCGAGCGCAGTGATGCCGCCGAACAGCCCCGGCGTGAGCGGCCGACCGCGGGCCTCGACGACCGTCGCACCGGGCCCGGCGGCGAGGGCGCTGCCCACCGCGGCGATCCTGCCGTCGCGCACCAGCACGTCGGCGCGCTCGAGCGTGCCGCGATCCGACTGCGTGTGGACCGTCGCGCCGCGGATCAGCAGTTCGTCCGCGCGTCCGACGCCCGTCGCGAGCAGCAGGGCGACGAGCACCGCGGACGCGCTGCGATTGACCCGGTTCATCGTCCACCTCCCGCCGGCTGGCCGAGCAGGAAGTCGGAGGCGGGCGGCCGCGGCGCCCTGCGGTCGAGGACGACTCCGCCGTCGATGTACACGAGGTCCGGCAGCGCGTAGACGCTGAACGGATCGCGATTCCAGACGATCACGTCGGCGAGCTTGCCGGGTTCCAGCGTGCCGACCCGGCCGGCGATGCCGAGGGCCCGCGCCGGGTTCGACGTGATCCAGCGGATGGCGCGTTCGGGAGGAATGTCGAGGCCCGCGCGCTGGCCGCGCGCCATGCCCTTGGCCGCCTCCTGGTTGAGCCGCTGGATGCCTTCCTCTGAATCGGAGTGCACGATTGCACAGCTGTCCTGCGCCGCGTCGACGAACGCGAGGTTCTCCTGGATGCCGTCGTACGCTTCCATCTTGAAGCCCCACCAGTCGGCCCACAGCGCGCCGCACACGCCTTTCTGCGCCAGGCGGTCGGCGATCTTGTAGGCCTCGACGGCATGATGGAAAGCGGCGATGTGAAAATTGAATTCGCGCGCGACGTCGAGCATCACCGCCATCTCGTCCGCGCGATAGCAGTGGACGTGCACCTGCAGCTCGCCCTTCATGGCCGCCGCCAGCGTCTCGAGCCGCAGGTCCCGCTTCGGCGGCACGGGCGGCCGGGCGTCGTCCTCGCGGTCCTTCTTCTTCTCGTAGGCCGAGAGTTCGTCGCGGTACTTGTCCCACTGGCGCTGGTAGTCCTGCGCGTCGGCAAAGGCCTGCCGGTAGCCGGCGACGTTGCCCATGCGCGTCGACGGGGCGCGGTCGTGGCTGCCATAGACGCGCTTCGGGTTTTCGCCGCAAGCCATCTTGAGTCCCTGCGGCGCGCCGGGAAACTTCATGTCCTGGTAGGTCGTCGCGCGCACGTTGCGGAGCGTGACCCCGCGGCCGCCGATCAGGTTCGCGGACCCCGGCAGGACCTGGAGCGTCGTGATGCCGCCCTCGAGCGCCGTCTCGAAACCCGGATCCTGCGGCCAGACCGAGTGCTCCGCCCAGACGCCCGCGGTGACCGGGTCCGTCGCCTCGTTGCCGTCCTGCGTCGCATTCACGCCGGGGCTCGCATACACGCCGAGGTGCGAGTGCACGTCGATGAGACCGGGAGTGACCCAGCGGCCCTGCGCATCGACCACCGCGGCACCCGTCGCGTCGAGGCCGACCCCGACGGCAGCGATCTTGCCGTCGCGCATCAGCACGTCCGCTCCGTCGAGCCGGCGGCCCGTGCCGTCGAGCACGGTCGCGTTGCGGATGAGCGTCGCCGCACCGGGGCGGGACGGGTACGTGGACTCGTAGGGCGGGCCGGCCGCGAGCGCCGCGCCGGTGCAGGCGAATGCCGCCATGAGGATCCCGATCCGTGTCACCTGGCGCTCCCGTCGGGAAAAGCGGGAGAGGATGGCCGTCCTGTGGCGGCCTGTCCAGAGGCTGCTGGCGCCGGGCGTTGCCGACGACGGCGCGAGAATCGGCTACGATCGCGCTACCCGCCGCGTGGCGCGAGGAGATCCTGCGCATGATGCACCGCAACCTGCCGCCGATCGCCGGTCCGATCGCGCTCGCGTGCCTGCTGGGACTCGCGGCTTGTGGCCAGAAGGAGCCGCCGTCAGCGGTGGCGACGGCGCCGGCCGGTCCTGCGCCGACACCGACGCTCGAGCAACTGAAGGCCGCCACCGTGACCGGGATCCTCGCGCAACCCGTCACGCTGGCGGACGGCCGGTACGATGGTCCGCCCGCAGCGCCGGGCGCGGCCTCGCACGACACCGTCACCCTCTGGGAGTCGATGACCGCATTCGGCGATCTCGACGGTGCCCCCGGCAGCGAGGCCGTGGCGCTGTTCAGCGCCAGCGGCGGCGGCAGTGGCGAGCGGGTGTACATCGCCGTGTTCGGCGTGCGCGACGGCGAGCTCGCAAACCTCGGCACCGCCGAAGTCGGCGACCGCGTCAAACTGCGCAGCCTGTGGCTCGAGAAGGGTACGGCCGTGATGGACCTCGTCGAGGCCGGGCCGCAGGACCCGGCGTGCTGCCCGACGCAGATGGCGCGCAGGACCTACGCACTGACGGGCGGCGCCCTGCAGCAGACGAAGAGCGAAGTGCTCGGCACCGTCACGATCGGCACGATCGCCACCATCGAGTGGCAACTCGTCTCGATCGACGGCAAGGCCGTGCCCGAAGGCGCGAAGCCTCCCGTCATCCATTTCGAGATCGACAGCGTGCGTGGTTTCGCCGGGTGCAATCGTTTCACGGCTCCCGTCAAGGAAACCTCGCCGGGCGTGCTCAGCATCGGCCCGGGCGCGGCGACGAAGATGGCCTGCGAGCCCGGCCAGATGGAACTCGAGGACACGTTCCTCGCCAGGCTCGCGAAGGTCAACCGGTACACTTTCCTCGCCGGCCAGCTCGCGCTCGGCTGGCAGGACAAGGACGCGAACGGCACGTTGCTCTTCAGCAAGTAGCCGTCGCGTCAGGCAGCAGGGGTGCGCCGCCGCGCGGGCTTGCGGGCCGCAGGCCGGCGGCGTGTCGTTGCCTGCTCGAGCGCCGTGAACGCCTCCTGCGTGTAGCGCGAGAGGCTCTCCACCTCGGGCAGGGCCGAGCCGTTGGCGGTGATGCCGAGGATGACCTGCCCGTCGTAGGACATGAGCGTCACGTTGAGCCCCACGGCAACGATCAGGGTCGACACCGGGAACAGGGCCTCGAGCCGCGCGCCGTTCAGGTAGAGCGTGCGCTCCGGCCCGCGCACGTTCGAGATCAGTACGTTCGCCGGGATCATCCCCAGCCCGAGCTTCTCCGGGTGCGCGATCGCGAGCGTCTCCGACAAAGCGAAGGCCACGACCGCGTAGGAATAAGCCGCGTCCCGGCCGAGGCCCTGCAGTTGCTCCTTGGCGCTGCGTGCGTTCGCCGTGATCTGCTGCAGGCGCTGGCCGATCGGCGCCGACACGGCACCGAGCGGCGGAAAGATCGCCGCGACGCGCGTGGTCGCCTGCTTGTCGTTTCCGTCGCGCAGCGACACCGGGCAGAGGGCCACCAGCGGGTGTTCGGGAGCACAGCCGGAGGTCCTCAGGTAGCGGTGCAGGCCCGCGTCGAGGATGGCGAGCGCGACGTCGTTCAGCGTCGCGTCCCAGGCGCGCGCGACCGCCTTCATGCGCTCGAGCGGCAGGACGAGGTGCGTGATCGACCGTGCGTTGTAGATCGGGTCGTTCATCGGCGTGTGCGGCGCCGTGAATGCCCGCGGCTGCGTCGGCGAGAACCCGCGCAGGCCTTCGAGTGCCTGCTCGAGGGCCCGCAGCGACCCGCGGCCCGCGGAGAACGTGCGCTTCGCGAGCGCGCGGCCCTCGCGCTCGAGCGCGGAGCGCAGCCCCTCGGGCGCGGGGCGCGGCCGCGGCGGCGTGCTCTCGCCGACCGTGGTGCGGATGCGGCGGTCGCGAGGCGAGGTCGCGAGCGAGTTGCGGATGATCGCGATGCCGGACTCGCCGTCCACGAGCGCGTGGTGGCACTTGTGGTAGATCGCGAACCGGTCCCCGGCGAGGCCGTCGATCACGTACATCTTCCAGCCCGGGCGGTGACGCTCGAGCATCGGCGCGTGCAGGTCCGCCACCAGTTCGTGCAGCTGCTCGTCCGTGCCGGGCGGCGGCAACGCGAGGTGCAGCACGTGGTGGCGGGTGTCGACGGCGTCCAGTTCGCGCCACACCGGCAGTCCGGCCCGCCGGAACTCAGGGATGCGGTTGAACGGCGGCAGGGGCTGCGCCTCGCGGTACGCCTCGAAGATCTCGCGCGTGACCCGCGCGGCGCCGCGCTTCGGCTTGCGGAAGATCAGCACCGAGCCCACGTGCCGCGGATTGTCCTGCGTCTCCGTGAGGAAGAACATCAGGTCCAGCATCGGGATCGTCTGGCGCATGCGCGGCACCCCCGCGGTCGCTCGGTCAGGCGGCGAGCAGGTCCTCCGCGGTGAGCTGCGCGGCGTTCCGGCCCCCGGCGTACTGGGTCAGTCCGACCCTATCGTAGTGCTGCCGGATGCGCGGTGAGAAGACCCCGATGTACTCGAGGTTCGGGACCAGCCGCTTGAACATGGTCTGGCGGAACTGGGTCAGGAACGGCGATTCCGAGATCACCGCGTCCCACTCGGAGCGCTTCATGTGCCCGGCGAACCACTCGTCGTAGATCTCGTGGGCGAGGAAGCGGTCGCGCATCAGGCAGGCGACCTCGAAGGTCCAGTCCTCGCGCTCGCGCAGCTCGCGGTCGCTCAGTTCCGCGAAGTGCCGCTTGAGCGCGAGCACGCCGTAATGCACGTGGCGGGCCTCGTCCTGGATCACGTAGCGCAGCATCTCCTTGAGCAGCGGCTCGCGCGTCGAGTGGTACATCAGGCTGAACGCGCCGAGCGCGAGCCCCTCGATCATGATCTGCATGCCGAGGAACTTCATGTCCCAGCGCGAGTCGCGCATCAGCGCGTCGAGGATCGTGAACAGGTTGTCGTTCACCTGGTAGAGCTTGCCGAGCTTGGTCTCGAGGTAGCGCAGGAACACCTCGAGGTGCCGCGCCTCGTCCATCACCTGCGTCGCGCCGTAGAACTTGCCGTCCACCCAGTGCACGCACTCGGTGACCTGCGCCGACGCGAAGAGCGCTCCCTGCTCGCCGTGCATGAACTGGCTGAGGAGCCAGCACGAGAAGTCGTGGACGAAGCGCATCTGCTCGTCGCCGTTCAGGCGGATGCCCCGGGCGGCGAGACCCTCCATCGGCACGAGTTCGAGCGGGAACACGGGCTTCTCGGGATTGCGCGGATCGACGTCGGTGGCCCAGTCGAGCTGCCGGTCGCCGTCCCACTGGTTCTGCACCGCGCGGCGGTAGAGTTCGTACATCTCCGGGTAGTCACCCTGGTAGCGGAAGTCGAACCAGGCGTCGTGGCTCGCGCGCATGCCGACGGGGTCGCCCTGCTTGCCTTCCTTCAACAGGAAGCCGCGCGCCACCGAAGGGGCGAGGCCCACCAGGACCTTCTTGTTCTCGACGCGGGTGGCGATCTTCATCGCATCGAAGACGTCGCGAACCCGGCGGGCGGCGGGGCTCGGCATGGAATCCAGGGCACGGTCAGGGAGCATGTCGGTTACCTCGAATGGCGGTCGCGCGATGCGGCCGCGTTTCAGTGATTCTCGATGGTGAGATCGGTGTCGGCGTAGCTGCAGCAGGCGAGCACATAGCCTGCGTCCCGCTCCTGCTCGGTGAGGCAGTTCGGCTCGCTCGCGACCACCGCGCCGCGGGTCGTCTTCACCCGGCAGGCGCCGCAGCCGCCCATCGTGCAGCTGTACGGCAGGTCGACGCCGGCCTCGAGGCCGGCCTGCAGGATCGTCTGACCGGGCTTTGCCGTGACGCTCCGGCCGCTCGCGGCGAAGGTGATTTCCGCGCCGTGGTCGGGGCAGCGGGTCGTCGCGACCGATGCGTATTCGAATCGCTCGGTGTGCACGTGCTCGCGGGCGACTCCGGCCCCTTCGAGCGCCGCGCTGACGCTGCGCATCATCGGGTCGGGACCGCAGAGGTAGTACGCGTCGGCGCGCGTCCCGCCGAGGGCCTCGAGCACCCGGGCGCCGTCGAGCATGCCCGTGATGCCCGTCCATCCGGCCGGCGGCGCATCGAGCGCGCAGCGGACGTCGAGCCGGCCACCGAATTCGGCGGCGAGGCGGTCCAGCCGCTCGCGAAAGAGGATCTCCTCGACGCTGCGATGGCCGCAGAGCAGGACGGCGCGGCTGCCCGGCTCCTCGCGCAGCAGCGTCTCGACGAGGCTCACGAGCGGCGTGATGCCGACGCCGCCGGCGACGAAGACCACGGTGCGGTCAGCCTGCGCGTCCGTCGCGAGCGTGAACTGGCCGGCCGGTTCCGCGGCGACGAGCGTGTCGCCTGCACGCACCCGCTCGTGGAGGTGCCGCGAGACGAGGCCGCCCTCGACGCGCTTCACGGTGATGGCCGGGCGTCGACCGGCGACCGGGGCGCTCGAGAACGAGTAGCAGCGGCGCTGGAGCTGGCCGTCGATGTCGACGAGCAGGGTCAGGTGCTGGCCGGCGCGATAGGCGAGCGGAGCCTCGCCGCCGACGGGCTCGAGCACGAAGGTGCGCGTCGACGGAGTCTCGACGATCACGTCGACCACTCGCAGCCGGCGCCTCCCCGCGGGCGACTGTGCAACGCCCCAGCGGGCGCTCGGCTTGCGGATCTCGAACGACGGGGCTGGTTCGGCGAACCAGCCGCGGACGAAGGCGGCGGCCTTGGACATCGGCGGTATTCCTGGATCGAAGTAAAGTGTAGATATACACTACACACTATTCGCGCACCTGGCAAGTCGCCACGCGCCAGCGCGGCCGGGGCCGGCAACCTCGGTCCGGCGCTCAGCCGGCCGCGGGCTCGGCGCCGCTCGGGCCGGCGTTGGCCACGAACTGGCGCAGACGCTTGCGGTGCAGGGCGCTCAGCAGCCGGCCGATGATCGGGCCGGCCTGCTCGACGACGCGGGACAGTTCCTCGGCCGGCATGCCGGCGTAGGCGCGCAGCGCAAGCCGGGCCTCGCGCCGCACCAGCCGCTCCATCGCCGAGTCGTAGATCTGGAATTCCGCCGGCGACACGCCGTGATCCGGGCCCAGGCCGGCCTCCTTGAACTGCGCCCAGCACTCGAGAATCACCGCATCGTCCTCGGAAAGCGCGGCGGACTCGCCGCGGCCGTGCACGCGGATCACGCCGGCGTCGACGAGCGCCCGCAGTTCGTGGCGCGGGACCCGGTCCGGCACGAAGTCGGAGACGGCGACGGTCGGGGTCTGCTGGGCGTGCATCCAGCCGCCGAGGGTCGCTCGCACGCGGCGCACGAGGTCCTCCTGCTCCAGCGTGAAATCGGCGTCGGCCGTATCGTCGAGCACGGCCCTGATCGCCCGCAGCGGCAGGAACTGGCGCTCTTGCAGCTCGCGGATGCGGCGCAGGCGCTCGAGGTGCTCGGACGTGTAGAGCGCGGTGTTGCGGCCGGTCTTGGCCGGCCGCGGCAGCAGGCCCTGGTGCAGGTAGAAGTGGATGGTTTCGCGGGGCAGGCCGCTCTCTCGCACGAGGTCGCGCATGCGCAGCGTGGCCTGCGCGGCGAACGGCGGGGGGGAGGCGGGCTCCGCACGGTTGCGGGGCAGTCGACGCCGGGTGGCTGGGGCACTCATGTCGAGTGACACTATACACTACGCGAACGCGGCACACGGCGCGCGGCTCGACAAGGCCCGCGGCCGGTCGCATTCTTGCCCGGTCGCACCGGGTGGGATCCTCGGGCGCAGGGGGGCCGCAAGATGACGAGCGTGAACCGCTATACCGCGCCGGTCGGGTCGCTGGAGTGGACCGTCCCGCAGTCCTACGACGCGACGTTCCGCTGGGAGTACGACGACGGCCGCGAGCGGCTGCTCAGTCTCTACGAGAAGGGCAAGCGCCAGCAGTGGAACGCCTCCGACCGCATCGACTGGTCGCAGGAACTCGATCCGGAGAATCCGTCGGGGCTGCCCGACGAGATGATCTCGATCTTCGGGTCGGACGTCTGGCATCGCATGAACGCGCGCGAACGCACGGGGCTCCGCCGGCACCTGCAGGCCTGGCAGCTGTCGCAGTTCCTGCACGGCGAGCAGGGCGCGCTCGTCTGCACGGCCAAGATCGTCCAGCAGGTGCCGAACATCGACGCCAAGTTCTACGCCGCCACGCAGGTGGTGGACGAGGCGCGGCACGTCGAGGCGTACTCGCGCCTGCTGCACGAGAAGTTCGACCTCGTCTACCCGATCAATCCCCACCTGAAGAGCCTGCTCGACGACACCCTGCGCGATTCGCGCTGGGACTTCACCTACCTCGGCATGCAGGTGCTGATCGAGGGGCTCGCGCTCGCGGCGTTCGGCCTGATCCGGGATCTCGCCAAGAGTCCGCTCGCGCGCTCGGTGACGGCGTACGTGATGCAGGACGAGGCGCGGCACGTCGCCTTCGGACGGCTCGCGTTGCGCGACTACTACCCGCAGCTCACCGACCGGGAGCGCGACGAGCGCGAGGAGTTCGTGGTCGAGGGTTGCTACCTGATGCGTGACCGGTTTCTCGGCGACGAGGTGTGGGAGACGCTCGGGCTCCCGCTCGAGGAGTGCAAGGCCTGGGTGGACCGTTCCGAGTTGATGCAGGTGTACCGCAGCAGTCTCTTCAGCCGCATCGTGCCGACCATCAAGGACATCGGCCTGTGGGGACCGCGCATCCGCAAGGCCTATGCCGACATGGGCATCCTCGGATTTGCCGACGTCGACCTCGACGCGCTGGCGACCCACGACGAGCAGGTCGCGGCCCAGCTCGAAGGCGTCCTCTCGCCCGCCGTCGCCGCGGGACTTAAACTGGCGCCGTAGCGTCGACCCCCGGCGCCCGGAGTGCCTCGCATGCGCATAGCAAGACCCGTCCTGTCCGCTCTCGGTCTGTCCACGCTCGTCACGCTGTCCGGCGCGGTGCTCGCGCAGGGCGCCCCAGCCGCGGCCACCAGCCCGTGGTACTCGGTGGCCCTGTCGGACAGCGAGGAGGCGTTCGTGCGCACCGACTCGATCCAGCTCGTGGGCACCCAGGTGCAGCTGCGCGCCAAGGAAAACTTCCTCGCGCCGCGCGACGCGGCGAAGAAAGGCAAGACCTACCAGTCGACGCGCACCGACTACCGGCTCGACTGCGCCCAGCGCAAGGTCGCGATGCTGAAGACCGAGGCCTTCGCCGGCAGCGACCTGCAGGGCGAGGTCGTGCAGAAGGCTTCGCGCAACGAGCGCAACCTCATCTGGATGGACGCGCCGCGCGCGACGGTGTTCGGCGAGATCCTCGACTACGGCTGCAAGCACGCACCCGCGGCCGCGCCGGCGGGCTGAACACCGGGCATCAGTCGGCGCCGAGCGCGGCGCCGAGCTGCTCGCGCGTGAGGCGCACGACGACCGGCGACAGCGCGAGCAGTGCGATCAGGTTCGGCACGGCCATCAGCGCGTTCAGCGTGTCGGCGATCGTCCAGGCGAGGTCGAGATGCGTGATGGCGCCGAAGAACACGGCGACGGTCCACAGCACGCGATACGGCCGGATGGTCCACGCGCCGACCAGGAACTGCCAGCAGCGCTCGCCGTAGTAGCTCCAGCCGAAGATCGTCGTGATGGCGAAGATCGCGAGCGCGACGCCGACGACCTCGTCGCCGATCCCGGGCATCGCCGTCTGGAACGCGAGCTGGGTGAGCTCGGCGCCGGTCTTGCCCGAGGTCCAGACGCCCGAGACGATGATCGCGAGGCCGGTCATCGAGCAGACCACGATGGTGTCGAAGAACGTTCCCATCATGCCGATGAGCCCGCTGCGCACCGGGTTCGCCGACATGCCGGCCGCCTGGGCGATGCCCGCGGTGCCGAGGCCCGCCTCGTTCGAGAAGATGCCGCGCGCGACGCCGTAGCGCATGGCGGCGATCATCGCGGCGCCGGTGAAGCCGCCGGCCGCGGCGGTGCCCGTGAATGCGGTCCCGACGATGAGCGCGAGGGCGTCGGGAATCCTGTCCCAGTGCACGGCGAGCACGAAGAGGCCCGCGACGACGTAGCCGATGGCCATGAACGGCACCAGCCAGTTCGATACGGCGGCGATGCGCCGGATGCCGCCGAGTATGACGGCTCCGGTCAGCACCAGCAGCACGATCCCGGTGACGGACGGCGCGACGCCGAACGAGTTGTGCATGGCCGCGGCGATGCTGTTGGCCTGCACCATGTTGCCGATGCCGAAGCCCGCGAGTCCGCCGAAGACGGCGAAGGCCGTGCCGAGCCACGCCCAGTGCCGCCCGAGCCCGTTCCTGATCGCGTACATGGGGCCGCCGACGAACCGGCCCTGCGCGTCGCGCTCGCGATAGTGCACGGCCAGCACGACTTCGGCGTACTTGGTCGCCATGCCGACGAGCGCGGTCATCCACATCCAGAACAGGGCCCCGGGCCCGCCGAGCGAGATCGCCGTGGCGACGCCGGCGATGTTGCCGACGCCGATGGTGGCCGCGAGACAGGTCATGAGCGCCGCAAAGGGGCTCACCTCGCCCGGATGGTCCGGGTCGACGTCGCGGCCGCGCCAGACGAGCCGCAGGCCGCTGCCGATGCGGCGCACGGGCATGGCGCCGAGGCGCAACTGCAGGTAGAAACCCGTGCCCAGGATCAGCACGAGCATCGCCGGCCCCCACACGAACGAGTTGAGCGAGTTCATCCAGTCCTGGAAGGCTTGCATCAGCGGTCCTCGGCCCTGGGAAGGCGCAGCGTCGGGATGGCGCGGCCCGGGCGGGGCGCTACGTTACTGAATGGACCGCGCGGCCGCCAGCCGACCGGCGCTCCCGTTGCGGCGACTCGCGACGACTCCCGGACGCGCTCTGAGGTAACTTAGGGCCGAACACGATCATGAACCCCCCGTCGCTCACGCGTTTCGCCTGGCTCTCCATCGCCGCGGCCCTCGCGACCATGGCGCTCAAGGTCGTCGCCTGGAAACTGACCGGGTCCGTCGGGCTGCTGTCCGACGCCATGGAATCGCTGGTGAATCTCGCGGGCGCGCTGATGGCGCTCGCGATGCTGAGCGTGGCGGCGCGGCCTGCCGACGAGGACCATGCCTACGGGCACGGCAAGGCCGAGTACTTCTCTGCCGGATTCGAGGGCGCGCTGATCGTCGTTGCCGCCATCAGCATTGCCGTGGCCGCCACCGACCGGCTGCTGCATCCGCGGCCGATCGAGAGGGTCGGCCTCGGGCTTGCGGTGTCGGTCGTGGCCTCGCTCGTCAATCTCGGCGTGGCGCTGGTCCTGCTGCGGGCCGCGCGGGCGCACCGCTCGACGACGCTGCAGTCGAATGCGCACCACCTGCTGACGGACGTGTGGACGTCCGTCGGAGTCCTCCTCGGCGTAGGGGCCGTCGCGCTCACCGGCTGGCAGCGCCTCGACCCGGTCATCGCGCTCGCGGTCGCCGCGAACATCGTGTTCACCGGCGGCCGCATCGTGCTGAATTCCGTGGCGGGGCTCATGGACGCCGCATTGCCCGCCGCGGAAATTGCAGCCCTGCGGCAGCTGCTCGACCGCTACTCGGCCGACGGTATCGAGTACCACGCGTTGCGCACGCGCCAGTCCGGTGCGCTGCGCTTCGTGTCCGTACACATCCTGGTGCCGCCCGAGTGGACCGTGCAACGGGGCCACGAACTGCTCGAGCGCCTCGAAGCCGAAATCCGCCGTGCCCTGCCGCCCGTACACGTCATCACGCACCTCGAGCCGCTCGGCGATCCGTCCGCGATGGACGACGTCGAGCTGCACCGCGACGCCTGAGCGGCGCGTTTCAGAACTCGTACTCGAGCAGGAAGCGCACGGTCGTGTCCGGCGTCTCGTCCGTCAGGCCGAACAGCAGCCCGAGTTCGTACTTGACGGCGCCGGCCGCGGTCCGCAGCTTGCCGAACATCGCCGGGCCGAGCTGCTGCTCGTGGTCGTTGAAGGAGCCCATGTCGCCCCACTCGCCGAGGCTGCCGTACATCTCGACGCCGGGCTCGAAGCGCTCCTCGAGCCGGTAGCGGTACTGCCAGCGGTACTCCATCTCGAGGTCGGCATCGCTCTCGAGTTCCTGCTCGAACAGCAGGTTGATGCGTGCCTCGCTGCGTCCGAAGTCCTTCTGGCCGAGCAGCCCGAGCTCGATGGCGTCCGCGCCGTCGTCCTCGAGCGAGTAGGCGTACTCGGCCAGCAGGCCGAAGTCCAACCAGTACTGCCCCTGCTCCGTGAGCTGGAATACGTTCTCCCAGGCGATCTCGGTCGCGTCGAGGCTCTCGCCCGGCTCGCCCTCGTACTCGACGAGCAACTCCGTGAGCCAGCGCGAGTAAGGCGCCCATTCGACCTCGGCCTTGTAGGCCTGCCCGCCGTCGAGCGCGTCGTTGCCGTCGAAGTCATAGTGCCCGCGGAGTTCGACGGCCTTTTCGCCAGCTTCGACGAGTGGCGAATAGACCACGTGGGCCGCGCGCGCCGGGGAAGGCTGGCCGCAGAGGGCTGCGCCGATCAGCAAGGCAGGCACGGCGGCGACCCGGGGCAGACGCACCGATTGACGGTTGACTCGCCGGGTGAGCAGCACGATGCCGGCGAGCGTCGCCATGAATGCGATGACCTGCGTGGCGCTCGGTCGGTCGTCGTAGCCCACCAGCACGTGCAGGACCTGGCCGATCACGCCCTGCTCGGGCAGCACCGTGCTCATGTCCCAGAGCGGATCGACCAGCGCCGGGACGACACCCGCCTGCACCAGGAACGCCGCGGCCTGTGCGGCCATGCCCGCTGCGAGCAGCACGATCAGCCAACCGGTCACCGTGAACAGATGCCTCGTGGGAATCCGCAGCAGGCCGAAGTACATGAGTGCACCGGCCGCGATGCCCGCCGCGAGCCCGAGGGCCGAGCCGGCGAGCAGCGTGCCGGATCCGGTGCCACCGGCAGCGATGCCGTAGAGGAACAGCACGACTTCGGACCCTTCCCGCAACACGGCGAGCCCGACGACGATCGCGAGCACGTGCAGCGGACGGGTGCCGGCGCTCACCTCCGCGCCGACGGTCCGCAGCTCGCGGGCGATCTCGGCGCCATGGCGCTGCATCCAGGCGCTGTGCCACGCGAGCATCGCGACCGCCGCCAGCAGGATCGAGGCGTTCAGGACTTCCTGCCCTGCGCCCTCGAATGCGCCAGCGATCGAATTCGCGCCAGCGGCGACGGCGAGCGCGCCGCCGACGCCGCCCAGAATCCCGGCCAGTACCCAGCGCCGGCTCCCGGCGATGCCGCGCGAGGCGGCGAGCACGATGCCGATGACGAGCGCGGCCTCGAGGACCTCACGGAAGACGATGATTGCGGAACCGAGCATGGCTCACCTCGCGATCAGCCAGCCGCGCGCAGTGGCCTGGTTGAATTCGCCGAAGAACTCGTACTTGCCGGGCTCGAGCGGCCCCACGAACACGACGACCTGGCCGTGGCCGGGCACGACCTTCTCCCGGTTGAGCGTGTAGCTCTCGAATTCCTCGGGCGTCGCATCCTGGTTCTGGACCATCAGGCGGATCTTCTGGCCCGCCGGCACCGCCAATTCGGTCGGCTCGAATCGGTGATCCTTGATCACGAGCGTGAACTGCGGGGCATCCGCTGCGGCGGCAGGGCCGGCCGCTGGGCCGCAGAGTGTCAATGTCGCCGCGCAGAGGGCGAGCCGGGTCGGGAGTCGCATGGAAGAGCATCCAATCAGATGTACGGGAGCATTTTGATACGAATAGGAATCATTCGCAACTAGCGGACTTTACCTTGCCGCCATGACCCAGGACCTCGGGCCAAGCGACCGCGACAGTCTGGCCCTATAGTCTCCACTCGGATTCGGCGATTGGACCGACAGGGCTGTCAGATGAAGCATCGCGAATTCCAGTTTCCGGGCTGCCAGGACGCCGTGCTGCAGGGCCAGGCCTGGCTCCCGGACCGTGCGGCGCGTGCCGTGCTCGTGATCGCGCACGGGCTCGGCGAGCACGGCGGGCGTTATGCGAGCCTCGCCGAGCGATTGGTGGCGAGCGGCTACGCCGTGTATGCGCTGGACCACCGGGGTCACGGGCGGTCGAGCGGACTGCGCGCCGACATCGGGCGCTTCGATTACCTCGTGTCGGATCTCGCGGCATTCATCGGCCGGGCGCAGCGCGAGCATCCCGGGACGGCGCTGATCCTCCTCGGCCACAGCATGGGAGGCGCCGTCGCGCTCGGATGCGCGCTCAAGTACCACGACGTGCTCAGGGCGCTCGTCCTGTCGGCGCCCGCGCTCGCCACGGGGGACTCCGTATCGGGAGTGAAGTTCGCGCTATTGAAGCTGGTGGCGGCCGTTGCGCCGAAGACCGGTGTGCTGAAGCTGCCGGCCTCGGCGGTGAGTCGCGATCCAAAGGTCGTGGTCGCCTACGAGTCGGATCCGCTGGTGTTCCACGGGTCCGTGCCGGCGCGCACCGCAGTCGAACTGCTCGCCGCGATACAGCGCCTCGAGCAGCAGGCGCACCAGCTGCGCATCCCCGTCCTCATCCAGCACGGCAGCGCCGACACGCTCGTGCCCCTGGCGCGCACCCACCCGATCTACCAGCGCATCGGCACCGCGAAGCAGCGCTCGCTGCAGATCTACGACGGTCTCTACCACGAGATCTACAACGAACCGGAGCGCGATCGCGTGATCGGCGACCTCGAGCGCTGGCTCGCGGGTTAGCGCGCGACGGTCGTCAATCCGCCGCCCGCCCGACGTCGAGCAGCGCGCGGGTCTCGGCCTCGACCTTGCGGGCTCCCTCGTTCAGCAGGTAATCGCGGAACGCCGCGGCGGCCGGCGGCAACCAACGCTCCGGATGATGGACGACGTACCACGTGCGCAGGATCGGCGTGTGGTCGACGTCGAGGCGCACCAGCGCACCGCTCTTCAGTTCCAGGAACAGCGTGTGGGCCGAGGTCAGGCTGATTCCGAGCTGGCACATCACGGCGTGCTTCGCCATCTCGTTCCCGCTCACCGTCACGCGCTCGCGCGGTGTGATGCGATGCAGGGCGAGAAACGCGTCGAGCATGGCGCGGGTGCCGGAGCCGTCCTCGCGCTGGACGATGCTCTCGTGCCGGAGTTCGATCGGCGCGATGCCGCGCGCGCCGGCGAGCGGGTGGCCCGGCCACGCGATGATCACGTGCGGGTTGCTGGCAAACGGCTCGCGGGTGAGCGCGTCACCCGCCGCCGATGGGCCATCCCCCGGCGTCTCGGGTCCGCGGCCCATCAGTGCGAGGTCGACCTCGCCCTCGAGCACCCGGCGCGCGAGGTCGGCACGCGTGGACACGGCCATGTGCACGGCGATGCCCGGCGCGAGACGCCGGAATTCGGCCAGCAGGGGCGGGAGAATGTGCGTGCCGGTCGCGAGGATGCCGAGGTGCAGCGTGCCGTCGTCCCGCTTGCGCAACGCATCCATCTCCTTGGCGAGCGCACCGAGTCGCGTGTGTACGTCGTTGGCCGCCGCGAGCGCTCGCTCGCCGGCCGCCGTCAGCCGCAACCGGCGGCCGATGCGGTCGAACGCCGGGACGCCCAGCACCTTCTCGAGTTGCTGGATCTGTTGCGTGACGGCGGGGCCGGTCATGAACAGGCACTGCGAGGCGCGCGCCATCGAACCGTTGTCGGCGACCGCCTTCAGCACTTCGAGCTGGCGTAGGCTGAGATGTCGCGGGTCCATAAGAGATAGTTATCATACACCCAAGAAAGACTAAGTATCCATTATCTTTCGTCCGGCCTAAAGTGAACTTCAAGCCGCTCGCACCGCGGCAAGGAGGCGGTTCGATGTCACAGACAGTCAAGGGTCCTGGCGGCGGCCAGGACCAGCGCACGACGGGCAACACGGCCTCGCGATACCAGGCCGGCGTGCTCAAGTACAAGCAGATGGGCTACTGGGTCCCGGACTACGAGCCGAAGGACACCGACCTCATCGCTGTCTTCCGCATCACTCCGCAGGAGGGCGTCGATCCCGACGAGGCTGCGGCCGCCGTGGCCGGGGAGTCGTCGACCGCCACCTGGACCGTCGTGTGGACCGACCGCCTCACGGCCTGCGAGAACTACCGCGCCAAGGCCTACCGGGTCGAGCCCGTGCCGGGCATCGAGGGTCAATACTTCGCGTGGATCGCCTACGACCTCGACCTGTTCGAGGAGGGCTCGATCGCGAACCTCACCGCATCGATCATTGGCAACGTGTTCAGCTTCAAGCCGCTCAAGGCCGCGCGGCTCGAGGACATGCGCTTCCCGGTCGCCTACGTGAAGACGTTCCGGGGACCGCCGACCGGCATCGTCGTGGAGCGCGAACGCCTCGACAAGTACGGCCGCCCGCTGCTCGGCGCGACCATCAAGCCGAAGCTCGGCCTCTCCGGCAAGAACTACGGCCGCGTCGTCTACGAGGCGCTGCTCGGCGGCCTCGACTTCACCAAGGACGACGAGAACATCAACTCGCAGCCCTTCATGCACTGGCGCGACCGCTTCAGCTTCTGCATGGAAGCCGTGCAGAAGGCGCAGGCGGCGAGCGGCGAAGTGAAGGGCCACTACCTCAACGTCACCGCCGGCACGATGGAGGAGATGTACAAGCGCGCCGAGTTCGCGCGCGACCTCGGTTCCTGCATCCTGATGGTGGACCTCGTCATCGGCTGGACGGCGATCCAGTCGATGTCGAACTGGGCGCGCGACAACGACATGATCCTGCACATGCACCGCGCGGGACACGGGACCTACACGCGGCAGAAGAACCACGGCGTGTCGTTCCGCGTGATCGCGAAGTGGCTCCGGCTCGCGGGCGTCGATCACCTGCACGCGGGCACCGCGGTCGGCAAGCTCGAGGGCGACCCGATGACCGTGCAGGGCTACTACAACGTCTGCCGCGACAGCTACACGAAGCAGGACCTCGCGCGCGGCCTGTTCTTCGACCAGGACTGGGCGGGGCTGCGCAAGGTGATGCCGGTCGCGTCGGGCGGCATCCACGCCGGCCAGATGCACCAGTTGCTCGATCTCTTCGGCGACGACGTCGTGCTGCAGTTCGGCGGCGGCACGATCGGCCACCCGATGGGCATCCAGGCCGGCGCCACCGCCAACCGCGTCGCGCTCGAGGCGATGGTGCTCGCGCGCAACGAGGGCCGCGACATCGCGAACGAGGGCCCGGCGATCCTCGCCGCGGCGGCGAAGACCTGCCGGCCGCTCGAGGCCGCGCTCATGACCTGGAAGGACGTCACGTTCAACTACGCCTCGACCGACACCTCGGACTTCGTGCCGACGGCGAGCGTCGCCTGAGGAGGCCCGACATGCGCATCACACAGGGAACATTCTCCTTCCTGCCCGACCTGAGCGACGAGCAGATCGCGAAGCAGGTCGAGTACGCGCTGGCGCAGGGCTGGGCGGTGTCGCTCGAGTACACGGACGACCCGCATCCCCGCAACGTCTACTGGGAGATGTGGGGCCTGCCGATGTTCGACCTGCAGGACCCGGCGGGCGTCATCGCGGAACTCCGCGAATGCCGCAAGGCGCACCCGGAGTGCTACGTGAAGCTGAACGCGTTCGACTCGACGCGCGGCTTCGAGACCATGCGCATGTCGTTCATGGTCCAGCGCCCGAAGGTGGAGGCTCGCTACCGGCTGCGCCGCGAGGAGAGCGCCGGGCGGCTCGTTCGCTACACGCTCGAGCGGGCGTGAACGCGGCGCCATGAGCCAGACGTTCGATCTCAGGGCGCTGCTCGCCGAGTCCGGCGTCGGTGCGGTCCTGGACGAGCTCGATCGCGAGCTCGTCGGGCTCGCACCCGTGAAGCTGCGCATCCGCGAGATCGCGTCGCTGCTCGTGGTGGACAAGGCCCGCGCCGCGCTCGGCGTCGCCGGCGCGAAGCCCTCGCTGCACATGTGCTTCACGGGCAACCCGGGCACGGGCAAGACCACGGTCGCCATGCGCATGGCGACGATCCTGCACCGGCTCGGTCACGTCCGCAGGGGACACCTGGTCGCCGTCACGCGCGACGACCTCGTGGGCCAGTACATCGGCCACACGGCGCCGAAGACCAAGGAAGTGCTGAAGCGCGCCA
>CAZRKS010000022.1:0-25273 GCA_964600315.1 uncultured Steroidobacteraceae bacterium
CCTTGCTGCTGCGGTGCGTCGTGCGCCGCGCCTTCTTCTTCGCTGCCATGGAGAACCCCTCGTGTGTGCGGGGGCGCGGCGACGGCCGCGCGTGCCCGTGCTGGCAAGGGACGCTAGAGCAGCCTCACACGGGAGTCAACAAGGGAAACGTGCAGTCAGCCCGAGCCCTGCAGTCCCTGCGCGATCCCGCTCACCGACGCGACCAGCGCCTCGAAGATCTCCCGGTCCTGGCGCTCCGCCTCGCGCCAGCGGCGCAGCAGGTCGACCTGCGTGAGATGGATCGGGTCGACATAGGGATTGCGCAGCCGGATCGAGCGCTGCAGCGTGGGCTCGGAGTCGAGCAGCCGGGCGCAGCCCTTGATGGCCAGCACGTGCCCGCTGGTGCGCTCGAACTCCTCGCCGATGGCCGACGCGAATCGGGCGTGCTCCGGCCGGGCCAGCTGGTCGTAGAAGGCCGCGATGCCCATGTCGGCCCTCGCCAGCATCACCTCGACGTCGTCGACGATGGCCTCGAAGAACGGCCAGCGGCCGTACATCTCGCCCGGCATCGCCGCGCCGTAGCGCTCGACGACCGCCGCGAGGCCGGCGCCGACGCCCAGCCAGCCGGGCAGCATGTGCCGGCTCTGCGACCAGGCAAAGAGCCACGGGATCGCGCGCAGCGACTCGACGTCGCGGTGCTCGCTGCGCGACACGGGGCGAGACCCGATCTGCATGCGCTCGATGACGTCCACCGGGGTGACGGCCTGGAAGTAATCGGCGAAGGATGGCTCATCGTGGACGAGCGCCCGGTAATGCCGGTAGCTCGATTGCGCGAACAGCGTCATTGCCTCGCGCCAGCGGGTGTCCACCAGCTCGGGACCGTGATATCCGGCCGAGGCCAGCGTCACCGCCGCAAGTGTCTGCTCGAAGCTCCTGAGCGCGATGGGCCGCAGGCCATAGCGCTCGTTGATGCCCTCGCCCTGCACCGTCACCCGCAGCGTACCGCGCACCGCGCCGGGCGGCATGCCGCGCACCAGGGCCTCGGTCCGGCTGCTGCCGCGGCTGATCATGCTGCCTCGGCCGTGGAACACCACGAGCTGCACGCCTGCGGCGTCGCAGGCCTCGACCATCCCTTCCTGTGCCCGGCGCAGGAGCCAGCGCGACGCGCCCACGCCGGCCGACTTGTTGCTGTCCGAGTAGCCGATCATCACGACCTGCCGGCCACCGCGCGCCCCCAGGTGATCGCGATAGACCGGCGTGGCCAGCAGCCGGGCGACGATGGCTCCCGCCCCCTCGAGCGCGGCCACGGATTCGAAGAGCGGCGCCACGTCGAGCGGCGTCGGGCTGCCTGAGCCTTCGCCGAGTCCGGCCCAGCGGGCGAGCAGCAGCACCGACAGGACGTCGTCCAGATCCTGGGCCTGGCTCACCACGTAGGTGCCGACGGCCTGCGACCCGAAGCGGTTGCGGCAGAACTCGATCGCCTCGAACACCCACAGCGCGCGCTTGCCCGCCGGCCCGAGATCCTCGAGCGGCGATTCGTCCGCGGCGATGGCCGCGGCCAGGCGCTCGGCCCGCTCGGCCGCCGGGCGCCGCTCCCAGTCCGCGTCGCCGAGCGCACGACCGACGATCTCACGGTGCAGGTTTGCGTTCTGCCGCACGTCGAGCGTGGCGAGATGGAACCGGAAGGTCCGCACCCGCCGCAGCAGGCGCCTGACGTGGAACAGGCCCGCCTCCTGCCCGCGGTTCTCCGCGAGGCTCCGGCCGATCAGATCGAGGTCGTCGATCAGCTGCTCGACGCGCTCGTACTGCCCGGACCGGCCGTCGTAGGTCGCCCGCAGCCGCTCGCCGATCTGGCCGAGCAGCACGCGATACGGCATGCGGTCGTGGCTCGCCGGGGTCGTCGCACGCGCGCCCGGCACTAGGCTCCGGTAGGCCTCGATCAGGGAATTGATGCCCGGTGCGACCTTCACCCGGCTCTCACTCTGGCTCAGCTTCTCGGCGAGGACCTGCACTTCCGTGAAATAGCGGTTCACGATCAGCTGGTGATGCCGGTGGCAGCTCTCGCGGATGGTCTTGGCGTGCACGTCCGGGTGGCCGTCCATGTCACCGCCGACCCACGACCCGAAGTGCAGGATCTCGGGCACCCGGACCGCGCGCGCGTCCGCGCCGAAGACGCGCTCGAGCGCCGTCTCGATCTCTTCGTAGAAACCGGGAATGACCTCGTAGATCACCTCGACGAGGAAGAACAGCACGTGCTCGCGCTCGTCGGCGACCGTGAGGCGCTCGCGCGAATTGTCGGCCGTCTGCCAGGCAGTCGTGAGCTCGGTACGGACCCGCTCGACGGTGGCGCGCCGCTCGGCCGGCGTCTGCGACGGATCGAGGCGGCCGATCAGGAGCTGCGCGATGCGCTGCTGCTGGCGCAGCAGCGTGCGACGCGTGGACTCCGTCGGATGCGCGGTGAACACCGGCTCGATGCGCAACTGCCCGAGCAGCGCGACGACCTGCGCCAGCGTGAGTCCACGCGAATGCAGCCGCGCGATGCACTCGTCGAGCCCGCCGGGCTGCGGCGTGCTGCTGTCGTTCATGTACTGGCGGCGCCGGCGCACGCGGTGCACCTTCTCCGCCGTGTTGACCATCTGGAACCACGCGGCGAAGGCGCGAATCAGTTCGCGCGCTTCCGTGGGCGCGCGGCCCTGGGTGCGCACGACCAGCTGCACGCAGTCGTCGGGATCGCCCTGGCGGCGTCCGATCGCGGCCTGCCGGTCGCCCTCGACCGCATCGAACAGCTCGTCGCCGCATTGGTCGCGAATCACCTCGCCCACGAGATGACCGAGCGCGTGCACGTCGTCGCGCAGCGCAGCGTCCTTGATCGGGAAGAAGATACCTTTGCGGGCCATGGCCGCCGAGCCGGGTCGACGTGTCGCGATGACCTGCATCCTAGCAGACAGCGGCCACCCACTCGTGTTGTCGCACTGCAACAGGGCTGGATCGCGCACGTTGTCCGCACCGCGGGCCGCTGCTATACAGGCCGCCTCCCCAGTGCCGCCCGCACCCCGCCCGAGACCGACCCCGTGAACCCTGCCCTGCCGCTGTCCGGAATCCGCGTCCTCACGTTCGAGAACTTCGGGGCCGGCCCGTTCGGCTCCATGTACCTCGCCGACCTCGGCGCGGAGGTGATCAAGATCGAGAGCCCCGCACAGGGTGGGGACGCGACGCGCGGCATGGGTCCGTTCTTCCTCGGCCCGCACGACAGCCACTTCTTCCAGACCTTCAACCTGAACAAGAAGAGCGTGACGCTGGACCTGAAGCACCCGGAGGCGCGGGACGCGTTCCATCGCCTGGTGCGCACGGCCGACGTCGTGATGAACAACCTGCGCGGTGACCAGCCGGAGAAACTCGGCCTCGAGTACTCGACCCTCGGGCCGGTGAACCCGCGCGTGCTCTGCGCGCACCTCTCGGCCTATGGTCGCGACAACGAGCGTCGCGGCTGGCCGGGCTACGACTATCTGATGCAGGCCGAGGCCGGTTACCTGCACCTGACGGGAGAGCCCGGCACGCCCCCCGCGCGCATGGGTCTCTCGATCATCGACTACATGACCGGCATCACCCTGACGGTCGCGGTGCTCGCAGCGCTCATCGGAGTGGCGAAGTCGGGACGCGGCGGCGACATCGACGTGTCGCTGTTCGACGTCGCCCTGCACCAGCTCACCTACCCCGGCAACTGGTACCTGAACGAAGGTCACCCGACGGAGCGGCTGGCGCGGAGTTCGCACCCTTCGGCGGTGCCGGTGCAGCTCTTCCGCACCGCGGACGGCTGGATCTTCGTCATGTGCATGACCGAGAAGTTCTGGCGAACCCTGCTCGACGAACTCGGGCGCACGGACCTCGCCGCCGACCCGCGCTTTGCCACGGCGGAGGCGAGGCGCCGCCATCGCGATGCGCTGACCGAGATTCTCGATCGCGAATTCGCGGGCGGCACGACGCAACAGTGGCTCGACCGCCTGCAGGGCCTGCTGCCGGCAGCGCCCGTCTACGACCTGCCGCAGGCGCTCGACAATCCGTACGCGCACGCCGTGGGCATGGTGCGCCCCTTGCCCCACCCGGCCCGTCCGGATTTCCGGGTGCTCGCGAACCCGATCAAGCTCGACGGCGCACGCATGCCCTCGCGACTCGCGCCCGGTCTCGGCGAGCACACCGACGAGATTCTGCGCGCAGCGGGCTGCTCCGTTGCGGAAATTGCGGCCCTTCGCGCGCGGGGCGCCGCGTGAGCGCGGGCCTCCGGGCCACGTCCGCCGGTATTCTGTTAAAGTCCGCGCCTCATCGACCTCACCCCCGAGTGCCAATGCAGAGATTCAAAGCCCTCCTCATCCTGCTGCTCGCTTTGACGGTCGCGAGCGCAGGCGCGCATGCCGACGAGAAGACGGACAAACGGCTCGAGCAGTCGCTCAAGGTCTTCACGGCCTTCACCGACCTGTCTGAGCAGTCCGTGCCCGTGTGGCTCCTCGAGCGCGCGTACGGCATCGTGGTCGTGCCGCAGGTCATCAAGGGCGCCGTGCTGTTCGGCGGGCGCGGCGGGCGCGGTGTGATGGCGGTGCGCAGCGCCGACGGCACATGGTCGAACCCGGTGCTGGTCACGCTCGCCGGCGGCAGTTGGGGCTTCCAGTTCGGCGTACAGGCGTCGGACGTCGTGCTGGTGCTGATGTCGCGCCAGAGCGTCGAGGGCATCGCGGGCGGCAAGGTCACGCTCGGCGCCGACGCGAGCGTTGCCGCCGGGCCGCTCGGGCGCAGCGCCTCCGCGAACACCGACGCCACGTTCAAGGCACAGGTGCTGTCCTACTCGCGGAGCGAGGGCCTCTTCTTCGGCGTGGCGCTCGACGGCAGCGTCATCTCGGTGGACGAGAAGGCGAACTGGAGCGCGTACGGACAGCCGGACCTTCTCGCCTCCGAGATCCTGGAAGGCAAGGTGAAGTCCGTGCCGGCGGCCGCCCGCGAGTTCACGGCGGCACTGAACAAGGCGACGAGCGCCGTGGAAGGCAGTCAGTCGCCGGCCGCAACCGCGCCGCATGCGGCGACGGCTCCGGTCGCCGCGCCGGCGACCGCGGCCCCAGTCGCGCCGAATGACGTCGAGGCGGCAAAGACCTATCCGATGGAAGATCCTCAGCCGGGTGCGCCGCCGCCGCAGTAGCCATGAAGCTCCTGAGACGCCTCGTCTACGTCGTGGCGGCGGCACTCGCCGTCCTGCTCACGATCGGCCTGCTGTTGCCGGATTCCGCGCACGTCGAGCGCTCCGTCACGACCTCCGCCAGCCCGCAGACGGTCTACGGCCTCGTCGACGGCTACGCACGCTTCAACGAGTGGTCGCCGTGGGCCGATCTCGACCCCGCCACCCGTTACACCTATTCCGGGCCCCCGACGGGTGTCGGCGCCAGGCTCGAATGGCGCAGCGACAAGCCCGAGGTCGGCTCGGGCAGCCAGGAAATCGTGGCGGTCGAACCCGGCCGTCGCGTGACGACGAAGCTCGATTTCGGGACACAGGGCACGGCCACGTCGACGATGAGCATCGAGCCCGAGGGCACCGGCAGCCGGATCACCTGGTCGCTCGATGCGAGCTTCGAGGGCCGTTTCCTGGAACGCTACTTCGGACTGTTCTTCGACCGGTTGATCGGCCCGGACTACGAGAAGGGCTTGTCGCGCCTCGCAGCGCTGGCCGAGGCCACGCCGCCCGCGCCCTGAGGGCTGCCGCGCTCACCTCGCGTGCTGGCGGACCGCCTCGGCGAGCCCCGCCCAGACCGCTGGGTCCGCGAGCACCACGCGCGAGCCGTCGATGATGAACTGCACGCCGATGCAGATCATGAGAAAGCCCATCAGCCGCGTGAGCGCGACCATGCCGGTTGCGCCCAGCAGGCGATTGAAGCGTTCCGCGCCGCGCAACGCGAACCACGAGATCACCGCGACGGCGAGGATTGCCGTGGCCACGCCGAGGTAGTCGGCGATGCGGTCCCAGCCCTTGCGCGCGGCCGCCTGCGACGACAGGCTCATCACCACGGCGAAGGTGCCCGGGCCCGAGAGCCCAGGCATGGCGAGCGGGGTGAACGCGATGTCGTACTTGATCGCGTCACCCGGCACCGGCTTGCGGGCCGTATCCTCGGCGCCTGGAAACAGCATGCCGAAGCCGAGAAAGGCGACGATCATGCCGCCGGCGATCCGCATCCCCGGGATGGAGATGCCGAAGAAACTCATGATCAAGCTGCCCGCGATCAGGAAGCTCCCCATCAGGACGAACGTGTAGAGGCAGGCGCGCCGGATCTGCCGCATCCGCTCCTGCTCCGGCAAGTGCGCGGAAACGGACATCACGAGCGGGACCGCACCCAGCGGGTTGACGATCGGCAGGATCGCGAGCAGCGCGCCCGCCGCATAGCCGAGGTAGGTGGTGAGCCAGTTCATGGAGGCGCTCCGCGCAGCAGTGGCGCATTATTGCGATTCGTCGCCGGTCATGCGCTTCCGCCACCCGGCATCGCGCGACCGGGTGGCGGACGCGTTCGACCTGCCGAAGTGTACGATGTCCGGCGATGAATCAAGGCATCCCCGGAATCCGCGCATGCCCGCCTCCCGCAGCACGCCACGCCTGCGCCTGACTGCGCTCCTGCTCGCGGCGGTGCTCGGGCTGGTTGCGGTCTCGGAGCGCGGACTCTGTGGCGGCATCGCCGGTGAGCTCGTGCAGCTCGCAGGGCTCGCCTGCGTCGTCTGCGCTGCGCTCGGCCGCGTCTGGACCTCGGCCTTCATCGCCGGCTACAAGGACCGTACGCTGGTGCGCGAAGGTCCCTACTCCGCACTGCGCCACCCGCTCTACGCGCTTTCGCTGCTCGCGATGCTCGGCCTCGGCCTCGCGACCCGCAGTCTCGCCATCACGCTGGCACTGTCGGTCGCGTTCGGCGTGATCTACGTGCGCGCGGCCCGGCAGGAGGATGAGCTTCTCTCGCGCGCACATGGCAATGATTTCGCGGCATTCGCAGACCGGGTTCCCGCGTTCATTCCGGACGGCACGTCGTACGAGGTGCCGGAGTCGCTCCTCGTGCGGCCGCGCGTGTACTGGAAGGCATTCGTCGACGCCGGATCTCTGGTCGGCCTCTATCTGCTGGTGCGCCTCGCCGACCTGCTGCAATGCTCGGGCCTGACGCCCACGCTGCTCAGCCTGCCGTGAGCGCGGAGTTCGAGCGCGTGCCGCTGAAGCGCGACCACTTCGGCCGCGTCAGTGGCCTGCGCGCCGCGGCGGATCCAGCCCGCGTGCTCTGGGTCGAGCGCGATACCGACGCAGCCGCGTGGTGGCTGCGCGCCATGGCACGGAGCCTGGCTGCACGCGAAGTGCGCGCGCTCGCTGCGCTGGCGCGCGTGCCCGGCGTACCCCGCGTCGCATCGTGGGACGGCCGCAGGCTGCGCCGAAGCTGGATCGACGGCGCGCCGATGCATCGCTCGCCCCCGCCGGACCGCACCTATTTTCGCGAGGCACTGCGCCTGCTCCGGCGCCTGCACGCGGCCGGCATCGTGCACAACGACCTCGCGAAGGAACCGAACTGGATCGTCACGCCGGAAGGGTCCGCGGCCCTGGTGGATTTCCAGCTCGCGGCGCGGCCGCGGCACCGTGGATGGCTGTTCCGGGCGCTGGCCTACGACGACCTGAGGCATCTGCTCAAGCACAAGCGCAGCTACTTCCCGCGGCATCTCACGACGCGACAGCGCGCCATCCTGGACCGTCGCTCGGCCATCGCGGCGTTCTGGGCGGGCACCGGCAAGCCCGTCTACCGGTTCGTGACGCGCCGACTGCTCGGCTGGACCGACCGCGAGGGCGCGGGCGACCGTCAGGTGCCCTGAGCATCGAGCCGCTCTGGATCGAGCGGCGGCTCAGAACGTCCTGCCGAGGATCAGGTACAGGGCCGCATCGCCCTCCGCGAAGCCGCCGGCGAGGTACAGCGGGCCGAACGGTGTCTCCGCGGCGAGGAACACGCTGCCGCCGGCCTTCAGGTCGCCGATGTCCACGGCCTCCTGGTCGGGCCAGACGTTGCCGAGTTCGAACGATGCGCCGAGGTAGGCCGGGAACTCGAAGAGTCCCGTGCCGCCGCGGCTGACGCGTCGGTACGCGATGGTCCGCAGCAGGCCGTACTGCGTGCCGATGAGCGCATCGGGCGCCAGGCCCGAAAGATTCAGGAAGCCACCGAGCGTGAACAGCTCCTGCGGCGACACGACGCGGTCATCGAGCGCGGACCCGCCCTCGAGCGTGACGACGAGGCTGTTGCGGCCGAGCGTGCGGGCGATGATCCAGGAGGCCTCGACGATGTTCGCGTCGGCCGACGAGCCGAGCGCCTCGTTCTCCGACTGCCAGCTCGCGCGGAACGCCTGACCATGCTTGGGGAAATAGGCGCTGTCGAGGCGGTCGTAGCCGAACTGCAGGTAGGCGGCGCCGATGTCGAAGTCGCCGCCCGGAACGACCGGCTCGCCGATCATGACCCGGCTGCTGCCATCGCCGCGTCGCAGGCCGAGGCGCACCTCACCCCAGTTCGACAGCTCCGCGCCGAACGCGAGCGACACCTCGGTGTCCCGGTTGCGGTACTGCGCGACGCGATGCCCGTCATCGACGATCTGCAGCGTCTCGATCTGGTAGCGGAACCCGGGCGCGACGAACAGGTCCGTCGTGAGCGACAGCGGCTGGAAGAGCTCGCTCACGAAGTGCGGATCCTCGCCGAGCTGGCTGTCGAACAGCAGCTCGCCGTCGAGCGAGTTCACGCCGGTCATGAGCAGGCGCGCGCCCGCGTTCGCCACGGTGCCGCCCTCGTAGTCGCTCTCGATGCTCATGCCGACCCTGAGGAAATTCGGGCCCCAGGACTTGCGCCGCAGGTCGATCTCGAGGCCGCGTTCGCCCTGGTCGCGCACGACGCGGTAGTCGATGGACTCGTAGCGGTCGAGCGCGTACTGGCGGTAGGCCTTACGCTGCAGCGCCTCGGTGTCGAGCGGGTGTCCGGCCAGCGTGCCGAACACGGCCTCGATGCGGGCGGCGTCGGGCTCCGAGCGCGGCCCGGGGCGCACGAACGCGACCTGCACGGACGGGTCCGCCGAACGGGCTCGTGCAGCGACGTACGCGTCGTAGGAGGTTGTCGGGAGGGCCAGCGCGGCCAGCTGCTGCGTCCGGTTGGCGACGGCGGCCTCGCCGGCCGCCATCACGAGCGGCATCCGCGCGAAGTCGATCGCCGTCATGCGCCCGAGCTCGGGCTCGACCAGCACGTCGCCGGCGCCGAGCTTCGCGAGCGACGCCTGCGTGCCCCGGCGCACCATGATGCCGATCATCTGGTTGGTGACGTCGAGCGGCGTGTCGAGCCCGTCCCGGCGCGCGAGCGGGAAGCTCACGTCCACAGCGATGACCACGTCGACGCCCATTTCCTTCGCGAGGTCGATCGGCAGGTTGTCCACGAGCCCGCCGTCGACCAGCAGGCGGCCGCCGATCTCCACCGGCGCGAGCACGCCCGGCGCGGACATGCTGGCCCTCAGCACGGTCGCGAGGTCGCCCGATCGCAGCACGACGGGCTCACCGTTCTCGAGGTCGGTCGCGAGTGCGCGGAACGGGGTCGGCAGGCGATCGAAGTCCTGCACGTCCGCGACGCGCATCGTGGCATTGCGCAATACCTGGGTGATCTTCTGCCCCTGCACGAGTCCGAGGGGCAGCACGACTCCGTCGTCCGCGCGCACGCCGAGTCCGCCGCTCGTGAGGAAGCTGCGGTCGTCCTGCTTGCGACGGTAGACGAGATCCTTGCGCGGCGCCCGGTCCTGGAACAGGTCTTTCCAATCGAGCGTCCGGAAGACTTCCTCGATCTCTGCGCCGCTCAATCCGGCGGCGTAGAGCCCGCCGACCACCGCACCCATGCTGGTCCCCGCCACGGCGTCGATCGGCACGTGCATGCGCTCGAGCGCGCGGATGACGCCGACGTGCGCGGCCCCCCGGGCACCCCCGCCGCTCAGGACGAGGCCGATGCGCGGACGTTCGAGCGGGCCTGCCCCGGGCTCGGCGGCCTCGGGCGGTGCGGGCTGCGCCGGGGCACGACCTGCAACGAGCAGGAGGCCGAGCGCACAGGCCGCCAGCGAAAGGCGTCGGATCTGCATCTGCATTGCTCCGCGAGACGTGGCGGCGATACTAGCAAACGGCCCCGCGTGTCCCCGCGGGTCCGCGACCTCATGAGTGACACGCCTGCCCACTACATCCGCCCGATGCCGATCGCATGCCCTTGCGACGCATGCCCTTGCGACCGGCCGCGCGTCGGCGGATCGGCGATGACGTGGGCGGCGATCGCGTTGCTGGCCGCCGCGACCGGACCCGCCGAAGCGGAGCCGGCCGCGGCGGCGCTCGAGGAGATCGTCGTCACGGCGACGCGGCGCCCGGAGCCGGCGCTGCACGTGCCGCTCAGCATCGGGCAGGTCGGGCCGGACGCCATTGCGCTCGTCGCCGCGACCCATCACGCGGAAATCCTCAACCGGATCCCGGGCGTCATGATCCAGCGGGGCAGCGGCCAGGAGAGCCTCACGGCGATCCGCTCGCCCGTGCTCACCGGCGCCGGTTCCTGCGGCGCGTTCCTGTTCCTCGAGAACGGCGTGCCGATCCGCCCGGTCGGGTTCTGCAACGTCAACGAGTTGTACGAGGTGAACACCGAGCAGGCGCGCGCGGTCGAGGTATTGCGCGGACCCGGCAGCGCGCTGTACGGATCGAGTGCGATGCACGGCACCGTCAACGTGCTGCAGCCCGCGCCCGCCGAGCGGCCGCTGCGCTCACTCAGCCTGGACGGTGGTCCGTCGAACTACTGGCGCGTCGAGGCCGCGGGCCGCACGGACTGGGGGTCGTCCGGCATCGGGCTGGCCGGCCTCTACGCGCACGACGGCGGCTGGCGTGCGGTGTCCGGGTATCACGAGGCGAAGGCCAATGTCGCGGTCACCTCGCGCTGGGACGCCGCGCCGGTGCGCTTCGACCTGGCGGCCACGGATCTGGACCAGGACACCGCCGGCTTCATCACGGGCAAGGACGCTTACGAAAGCCTGACGCTGAGCCGGTCGAACCCCACGCCCGGCGCCTTCCGAAGGTCCTCCGCTGTGCGGCTCACTGGGCTGATCGAACCGACGCTGCCGGGCGACGCACGGCTCGAGCTGCGACCGTTCCTCCGGACTTCGCGGATGGAATTCGTCCAGCACTTCCTGCTCGGCCAGCCCGTGGAGCGGAATGGACAGGAGAGCGGCGGCCTGCTCAGCAGCATCGCCTGGGGCGATTCCGAAGCCTGGTCTCTGGTCGCGGGAATCGATCTCGAACTCGGGAGTTCCTCGCTGCTCGAGCATCAGGAGGCGCCGACGACCGGAGGCTCGCCGCCGGCCAACGCGATCCGTCCCGCCGGCCGGCACTACGACTACGACGTGCGTTCGAATGTCGTGTCGGCCTACGGTCAGGGCGAATGGCGGTTCCACGAGCGCTGGCGGCTCGACGCCGGGCTGCGCACCGAGTTCGTCAACTACGACTACGACAACCGGATGCGGGCGGGGAACACCGACGAGCATGGCGTGCCCTGCGGCTTCTCCGGCTGTCTCTACACGCGCCCGGCGGATCGGTCCGACCATTTCCACAACTGGGCGCCGAAGGTCGCGCTCATGGCCGACCTGTCGCCGCAACTCGTCGCGTACGTGAACGCGAGCGAGGGCTTCCGTCCCCCCGAAATGACGGAGCTCTACCGCCTGCAGCGCGGCCAGCGAGTCGCCGACCTCGAGCCCGAGCGACTCGATTCCGTGGAGCTCGGGCTCAAGGGCCGCTGGCCGGACGTCGAGTTTGCGTTGGCGGCGTTCGACATGGACAAGAGCGGCGTCATCCTGCGCGAGTCGAACGGTTACAACGTCGCGAACGGCCGCACCTCGCACCGCGGAATCGAGTACGACCTGCGCTGGCGGCCGCATGAAGCGGTCGAGCTGGCGCTGGCCGGCACCTATGCCCGGCACCGTTACGAGTTCACGCGCCAGGTGGACGGAGGCGAACGGATCGAGGCCGGCAACGACATCGACACGGCGCCGCGCGAGATCTGGCGCATCGGCGCGAATTGGCGGCCGCGGCCGTCGGTCGAAGTGGAAGGCGAGTGGCTGGTGGTCGGCGACTACTGGCTGGACGCCGCCAACGAGCACCGCTACGCCGGGCACGAATTGCTCAATCTCCGCGGTGCCTGGCGGCTCGCTCCGCGCTGGTCGATCTCGGCTCGGGTCACGAACGCGCTCGATGTGCGTTACGCGGATCGCGCGGACTACAGTTTCGGCACCTACCGGTATTTCCCGGGTCGACCGCGGGCGCTGTTCGCGGAGATCAGGTGGGAGATGTGAAATTGGGCTCAGGGCTGTGGGCTTTGGGCTGTGGGCTCGGAACCGGCCCTTCTGGCCACAGCCCAAAGCCTGCAGCCTATGGCCCGATACTCACGCCGCCGCTCGCAGCCGCGCCCAAAGCCGCGGCGCGTCGCCGAACCAGTGCAGGCGACCCGCGAGCGCGGCGACCTCGCCGACGACCAGCAGCGCCGGCGAGCCGATCCCGCCGCGAGCGGCCACGTCGCCCAGCTCGCCGAGGCTCGCCAGCGTCACGCGCTGGTCGGGCCGCGAACCGCTTTCGATGATCGCGACCGGCGTCCCCGCCGCCCGGCCGTGCGCCACCAGTTGCGTACCGATCGTCGCGAGCGCCGCGACGCCCATGTAGAACGCGAGCGTCTGCCGGTCCTGCGCGAGGCCGTCCCAGTCGAGCGTGTCGAGCGAATCCTTGCAATGCGCGGTGACGAAACGCACGGACTGCGAGTGCTCGCGATGCGTGAGCGGCACGCCCGCGTAGGCGCCACAGGCCACCGCGGCCGTGATGCCCGGCACCACCTCGAACGGCACGCCGTGCGTCGCCAGGACTTCGAGTTCCTCGCCGCCCCTGCCGAACACGAACGGATCCCCGCCCTTCAGCCGCACGACGCGCCGCCCCGCGCGCGCATGCTCGAGCATGAGTTCGTGAATGCGGTCCTGCCGCACGGAACGTCCGCCCGCTTGCTTGCCGACCGGAATGCGGATCGCCTCCGGGGACGCGAGCGCGAGAACCTCCGCCGACACCAGCCGGTCGTGCAGGATCACTTCGGCTGCCTGCAGGGCCCGCAGTGCATGCAGCGTGAGCAGTCCGGGATCGCCGGGCCCGGCTCCGACGAGCGCCACCGAACCGCGGATGGATTCACGACGCACGACCTAGCCCTCCAACCCGTGCAATCCGCACTCGCGCTTGAGGCCGAAGAAACGCGTGGCCTCGGCGTCCCCCGCCTCCGCCAGCGAGCGTGTCGTGTGCCAGTCGCCGATCGACACGTAGCCCTGGTGCCACAGCGGGTGATACGGCAGATCGTGCCGGCCGAGATACTGGAAGACCTGGCGGTCGGTCCAGTCGAAGATCGGGTGCACCTTCCAGCGCCCTTGCCGGAACTCGAGCGTCCGGATCGCGCGGCGCGACCGGGTCTGCTGGCGACGCAGCCCGGCGAACCAGCTGCCGACGCCCAGTTCCGCCAGCGCGCGCTGCATCGGCTCGCCCTTGCGCAGGTCGTTGTAGCGCTCGATGCCGTCGACACCCTGCTCCCAGAGCCGCCCGTGGCGGGCCTCGAGCCATGCCGGCGACACCGCCGACTGGTAGACCTTGAGATTGAGCCCGAGGCGCAGCACGAGTTCGTCCACGAAGCGGTAGGTCTCGGGGAACAGGTAGCCCGTGTCGATCAGGATCACCGGGATCGATGGCGCCGCGCTCGACACGAGATGCAGCGACACCGCAGCCTGCGCGCCGAAGCTCGACGACAACGCATGCCCGCCCGGCAGGTGCTCGAGAGCCCATTGCACGCGCACCTCGGCGGACTCGCCGGCGAGACGCGCATTCATCTCCTCGAGCAACGCCGGCTCGTTAGATGCGCGCTCCGCATCCCAGGCGAGCGCTCTCACCCGGCCGCTCCCGATGCCGCGGCCGAGCGCTGCACGAGTCCGGCGCGCCACGTGAAATCGCCCAAACGCTCCCCCGGCTGGCGGTCCACCGCGAAACGCGCGAAGACCTCGTCGAGTGCGGCGAGGATCGTCGTCTCATCGACATTCTCACGGTAGAGCGCGTTGAGACGCTGTCCGCGCCCGTCGCCGCCGAGATAGAGGTTGTAACGCCCCGGGGCCTTGCCGATCAGCGCGATCTCGGCGAGATACGGCCGTGCGCAGCCGTTCGGGCAGCCGGTGATGCGCAGCACCATGGGCTCGTCGCGGAGTCCGTGGGCAGCGAGACGCGCCTCGACCTGACGGATGAACCCCGGCAGATACCGCTCCGCCTCCGCCATCGCGAGGCTGCAGGTCGGCAGCGCGACGCAGGCGAGCGCGTCGCGATGCACCGGCGTCGCGCGCACGTGCGCATCGAGCCCGTAGCGAACCACGAGCGCCTCGATGAAACGTCGCTCCGACGGCTCGACGCCCGCGACGATCAGGTTCTGGTTCGGCGTGAGCCGGAAGTCCCCGCGGTGCACGCGGGCGATTTCGCGCAGGCCCGTGAGCTTCGACCCGGTCGCGGTGTCCGCGACGCGTCCCGACTCGATGCGGAGCGTGAGGTGCCAGCGGCCGTCGTGCCCCTCGGTCCAGCCGAAGCGGTCGCCCGTCGACGTGAACTCGAAGGGGCGTACCGGTCCGAGCGCGAAGCCCTGCCGACGCGTGATCTCGGCCACGAACCATTCGAGCCCGCGGTCATCGATCGTGTACTTGAGCCGGGCGTGCTTGCGATTCGTGCGATCCCCGAAATCGCGCTGCGTCGTGACGACAGCTTCGGCCACGGCGAGCAGCTGGTCGGGCGTGAGGAAACCGACCACGTCGGCGAGCCGCGGGTAGGTCGCCGGCTCGCCGTGCGTGGTGCCGAGTCCGCCGCCGACCGCCAGGTTGAACCCCACGAGCTCGCCGTCCTCGACGATCGCGATGAAGCCGAGGTCCTGCGCGAAGACGTCGACGTCGTTCACGGGCGGCACCGCGATCGCCGCCTTGAACTTGCGCGGCAGGTAGGTCGGCCCGTAGATCGGCTCGACCTCCGCCGTGCCCGCGACCTTTTCGCCGTCGAGCCAGATCTCGTGATAGGCACGCGTGTGCGGCAACAGGTGGTCGGACAGCTTCTTCGCCCACTCATAGGCCGCCGCGTGCGCGCGCGACTCGACGGGGTTCGCACTCGCGAGCACGTTGCGGTTCACGTCGCCGCAGGCCGCGATCGTGTCGATCAGCGTCGCGTTGATCGCGGCCATCGTGGCCTTCAGCTCGGTCTTGACGACGCCGTGCACCTGGAACGCCTGGCGCGTCGTGAGCCTGAGCGTGCCGCTGCCGTAGCGGCGCGCGATCTCGTCCAGGGCAAGCCACTGGCGCGGCGTGCACACGCCGCCCGGCAGCCGCGTGCGGATCATGAAGCTGTAGGCCGGCTCGAGCTTCTGCTGCCGACGTTCCTCGCGAATGTCGCGGTCGTCCTGCTGGTAGCTGCCGTGGAACTTGATGACCGCCGTGTCGTCCTCGCGGATCGCGCCGGTGAGCGGATCGGCGAGGCTCTCGAGCAGCGTGCCGCGCAGCAGCCGGCTGTCGCGCTTGATCCGTTCGACGGGCGAGAGCTCGGTCATGGTCAGTACACGTCGCGGAGATAGCGCCCCTCGTCCGCGAGCCGGCGCACATAGGCTTCGGCGCCCTCGCGATCGAGGCCGCCCTGCGTCTCGACGATCTCGATGAGCGCGGCGTGCACGTCTGGCGCCATGTCCTGGGCGTCGCCGCAGACGTACACGGCGGCACCGGCCTCGAGCCAGGCGAAGAGTTCCTTGCCCGCCTCGCGCAAGCGATCCTGGACATACGCACGCGGCGTACGGTCGCGCGAGAAAGCGAGGTCGACGCGACTCAGGAGTCCCTTGCGGAAAGCTTCCTGCCACTCGACCTGGTAGAGGAACTCGCTGTCGAAGTGGCGTGCGCCGAACACCAGCCAGTGCCACCCGCTCGCGCCCTGCGCCTCGCGCTGCTGCAGGAATCCGCGGTACGGCGCGACGCCAGTGCCCGGACCGATCATGATCACGTCCCGGCCGGGGTCTGCGGGCAGGCGGAAGCGCTCGTTCGGCTCGACGAAGACGCGCACCGTGGCCTCGTCGCCGGTCAGCCCCGCCAGGTGGGCCGACGCCGCCCCGAGCCGGCGTTGTCCGGCATGTTCGTAGTCGACCACGGCGACCGTGACGTGCGCTTCCTCGCCCACCACGTCCTGGCTCGAGGCGATCGAGTAGAGCCGCGGCACCAGCGGCCTCAGCGACCGCACGAAGTCGTCGGCCGTCCACGTGGCTGGCCACTGCCTGAGCACGTCGACCACCTGAAGGTCCGCGAGCAACGCGCGCAGCCGGGCCTCGTTGCCCGGCACCAGCGCCGCAGCGAGGTCCGCGCTGCCGGCACGCTCCGCGTGGCGCGCGAGAAATGGCCGTGTGAGCCGCGTGATCTCACGTCCCGCAACGAGCCAGTCGCGGAGCGACTGCGTCTGCGCATCGACCGTCACCGGTTCGTCGCCACGCAGCGCGAGCGCCGCGAGCACGGCGTCGACCACTGGGGCCGGGTTGTCGTGCCAGACGCCGAGCGCATCGCCCGGCTCGTAGCGCAGTCCGGAGCCCTCGAGCGAGATCTCGATGTGGCGCACGTCGCGCGTCGCGCCGCGTCCGGTGATGCGCTGGTTGCCCAGCACCCGCGCGACGAACGGGTGCTCGCGGCTGAAAAGCGGCGTTGCCGGCACCGGGCGCAGCCTCGTGACGGTCGCGACCGGCGGCGCGCCGAGCTCTTCGCGCGCGATGCCGAGCAGCTGCTCGAGCCAGGGCGCGGCCGAGCGCTCGACGTCGACGTCGCAATCGACACGCGGCAGCAGGCGGCGCGCTCCGAGCGACGCGAGCCGCTCGTCGAGCTGGCGGCCGGTCTCGCAGAACTTCGGATAGCTCGAGTCGCCGAGTGCGAGCACCGAGTAGGCGAGGTGCTCGAGCCGTGGTGCGCGCTTGCCGGCGATGTACTCGACGAAGCCGCGCGCATCGTCCGGCGGGTCGCCGTCGCCGTGCGTGCTCACGACGACCGTCAGGAAGCGCTCCTTCGCGAGGTCCTTGAGCGGATACTCGCGGGCGGCGTAGACACGCGCCGCGAGGCCCGCCGTCTCCGCGGCGCGGCCGAGCTTCTCGGCGATGCGCCTGCCGTTGCCGGTCTGCGATCCGTACACGATCGCGAGTCGGGCAGCGGCCTCCGCGCGCGCCTGCGGTGCGCCAAGGGGCACATGCACGGCGTCTCCGGCCAGCGCAGTGACGGAGCTTCGGGCATAGCCGACGCCCGCCGCAAATCCCGACAGCCAGTGCAGCGCATCGGCATCGAGGCCGTCGACCACGCGACGCAGCAGCTCGCTGCGCTCCGCGTCGAACGGGCCGATCTTGACGGCGGCGGCAGGAACGGACATGGCAGCGCCTCGGACGGGTCAGGTGCGAGCCATGCTAGGGACGAACCCCGCCCCGGCGGAAAGGCCGGGTGGTTATGTGCTCATGATCCGGGGCCCGCGGCTCTCAGCCGAGCGCGGACTCGATCCGGTCGCAGAGCCGCCGCAGCACTACGAGCCGGGCGTGGCGCTTGTCGTCGGCCGGCACCACGCACCAGGGCGCGTGCGGCGTGTGGGTGAGCGCGATCATGTCGCGCGCCGCCGCCTGGTAGGCATCCCAGCGCTCACGGTTGGTCCAGTCCTCGGGGTCCACCTTGAAGCGCTTGAGCGGGTTGCGGTCGCGCTCCTCGAAGCGGGCCAGCTGCTCGGCAGGGCTCACCGACAGCCAGAACTTCGCGACCACCACCCGGTGCTCCGCGAGCTGCCGCTCGAACTCGTTCACCTCGCCGTACGCGCGCTGCCAGTCGCGCGGCGGCGTGAGCGCGCGCACGCGCTCGACCAGCACGCGCCCGTACCACGAACGATCGAAGATCGTGTAGTTGCCGCGCGGCGGCAGATGAAACCAGAAGCGCCACAGGTAGGGCCTCGCGATCTCCTCGGCGCTCGGTGCGGAGATCGGCACGACGCGGTATTGCCGCGCATCGAGCGCCGCCGTGATGCGGCGGATCGCCCCGCCCTTGCCGGCCGCGTCCATGCCCTCGAACGCCAGCACGACGGCGTGCTTCGCGAAGCGACGGCGCCGCGACGCGAGCGCGAGCCGGCCCTGCAGGTCCTCGAGTTCCCGGTCGTAGTCTTCCTCGACGACGCGCGGCCCGCGGTGGGTCGTGGTGAGACGCACGCGGGCGGCACGTCGCGCCAGAGCGGCCGCGTCCCGCCGCTCCGGCCGCGTCGGCCGGGCGCCGATGCTCCCTTCGATGCCCGCCAGCAGCACCCGCCCCACCTCGAGCGCCCGATGCTGTCGATCCGAACCGTCGACGAGATGCCACGGGGCGCTCGGCTGCTCGGTCGCCTGCAGACAGTGCTCGATGGCGCGCTCGACGCGGCGGAAATGCCGTGCCTGCCAGAGATCCTCGGCCGTGACACGCCAGCGAGTCCGCTTGTCGGCGCGCAGCTTGCGGAGCCGCCGGCGCTGCAGGTCGGGCCCGATGTGCAGGTGGATCTTCACCACGACCACGCCGTCGGCCCGCAGCATCCGCTCGAGCTGCCGGATGCGCTCGACGTCGCGCCGCTCGTCGGCCGCGTCCTCGCCAGTCTCGCGGATCGATGCGCGCAGCAGATCCTCGTACCAGCCCGCGTGCAGGATGGCGATCCGGCCGCGTGGCGGCATCACCCGCCAGTAACGCCACAGGGCGGGCCGCTCGCACTCGACGTCGTTCGGCTCGCGGAAGCCGTAGACGGTCACGAACTTCGGGTCGAGCCAGCCGAGCAGCTCGTTCACGACCTCGCTGCGCCCGGCGCCGGGGATGCCCGTGACGATCACGGCCACCGCGTGCCCGGCGCTCTTGCGCAGTTCGAATTGTGCGTCGAGCAGCTTGTCCTGCAGCTTCGGCAGTTCGTGCTGATACTCGAGCCGGGTCAGCGGACGACCGCGCAGAACTTCGTGAAGCACCCTACTTCCCTCGCGGCACCTGCTGGGTGATGCAGTGCACGTTGCCGCCGCCGAGCAGGATCTCGCGTCCCGGCACGCCGACGACTTCGCGTCTCGGGAACAGCTCCGCGAGCCGGCGCAGCGCCGCCGCGTCGCGCTTCGCATCGAGCAGGGGCACGACGACGCGGCGCGTGCCGAGGTAGAAATTCACATAGGAGCCGGCGAGACGCGCACCCGCTGCACGCGGCTGTGTCCCCTCGGCCACGTCGACGCCCTCGGCTTCCGCCCGCGTCATGTGGAGCGGTCCGGGCTGCACGAGCTTGTGCACCTGGAGCCGCCGCCCGCGCGCGTCGCGTGCCTGCATCAGCCGCTCGTAGGCGTCGCGCGAGATCTCATACTGCGGGTCGCGCCGGTCGTCGGTCCAGGTGAGCACGAGTTCCCCCGGCCGCGTGAAGGCGCACAGGTTGTCGACGTGGCCGTCCGTCTCGTCGCGATACACGCCGCGCCCGAGCCAGATCACGACGTCGATACCGAGGTAGCGGCCGAGCAATCGCTCGATGTCCTCGCGCGTCAGCTGGGGGTTGCGGTTGCGGTTCAGCAGGCATTCTTCGGTCGTGACGAGCGTGCCCTGCCCGTCGACGTGGAAGGCGCCGCCCTCCAGCACGAAAGGTGCGCGGTAACGGTCCCGGCCCTCGATCTCGAGCACCTTCTGCGCGACCGCGTCGTCCTCGTCCCAAGGGAAGTACAGGCCGCCGTCGAGTCCGCCCCAGGCGTTGAACCTCCAGTCGACGCCGCGCACGCCGCCGCGCCCATTGACGACGAAGGTCGGGCCGACGTCGCGCATCCACGCGTCGTTGCTCGAGATCTCGACGACGCGGATCTCTGCCGGCAGCCGCCGCCGCGCATTCGCAAACTGCGCAGCGGAGGCGCCGACCGAGACCGGCTCGCTGCCGGCGATGGCGGTCGCCACGGCGGCGAAGGCGAGCTGCGCCGGCTTGCCTCCCTGACGCCAGTTGTCCGGGCGTTCCGGCCAGAGCATCCAGCAGCCGGCGTGCGGCTCGAACTCGCCGGGCATGCGATAGCCGTCGCGGCGGGGGTCGCCAGGAAGCGTCCGACTCATTCGATCATCCCTCAGATCCGCGCCCGCCGCAGCCGCAGCGCGTTGCTGATCACGCTCACCGAACTGAACGACATGGCCGCCGCCGCGACGGCGGGCGCGAGCAGCAGGCCGGTCAACGGATACAGCGCGCCGGCCGCGAGCGGCACGCCTAGCGAGTTGTAGCCGAAAGCGAAGAGCAGGTTCTGGCGCACGTTGGTCATCGTCGCCTCGCTCAGGCGCAGCGCGCGCCCGATCCCGCGCAATTCACCCCCCATGAGCGTGACGCCCGCGGTCTGCTTGGCGACGTCGGCCCCGGCTCCCATCGCGATGCCGACGTCGGCCTCGGCGAGCGCGGGAGCATCATTGATGCCGTCGCCCGCCATCGCCACCTTGCGACCTGCGGACCGCAGTGCGCGGATCACCGCCGCTTTCTCCATGGGGCGCACGCCGGCGTGCACCTCGTCGATGCCGAGTTGCTGCGCGACCGAGCGCACCGAGACCTCGTGGTCGCCCGAGAGCAGCACGAGGCGCAGGCCGCTGCGCTTCAGTTCCTGCACGGCCTCCCAGCTGTCCGGCTTGAGGGGATCGGCGACGCCGAGCAGTCCGATCGGCACCTTGTCGATGGCAACGTAGACGATCGTCTGGCCGAGGTCCCGCAGTCGCGCGGCCTCGCGCTCGAGCGCGCCGACGTCGACGCCGGCGTCCGCCATGAGCCGTCCATTGCCGACCGCGACATTGCGCATCTGCACGACACCGGTCGCGCCGGCGCCGGGCAGCGCGTTGAAGCCGTAGGTGCGGCCGAGCCGCAGTCCGCGCGACTGGGCGACGCGCACGACGGCCGCGGCGATCGGGTGCTCGCTCGCCTGCTCGAGGCTGGCCGCATACCGCAGCAGTTCGGTGTCGGCCACGTCGTCGACCGGGATGACGGTCACCACCTCCGGCCGCCCCGTCGTGAGCGTCCCGGTCTTGTCGAGCACCAGCGTGTCGATCTCCTCGAACCGCTCGAGCGCCTCCGCGTTGCGGAACAGGATGCCGGCCTGGGCTCCGCGCCCCATCGCCACCGTCATCGACATGGGCGTGGCGAGACCGAGCGCGCAGGGACAGGCCACGATGAGCGTGCTCACCGCGACCAGCAGCGCGTTGGCGAGGCGGGGCTCCGGCCCCACCAGAGCCCACACCAGCGCCGCCATGAGCGCCACCAGCACGACCGCCGGCACGAACCAGCCCGACACGCGATCGGCGAGCGCCTGCACGGGTGCGCGGCTGCGCTGCGCTTCCGCCACCGTCCGCACGATGTGCGCGAGCACGGTGTCGCCCCCGACCTTCTCGGCGCGGATCACGAGAGAAGCCGCGCCGTTCACCGTGCCGCCGATGACCATGGCACCGGCAGTCTTGTCCACCGGCAGCGACTCGCCCGTGACCATCGACTCGTCGACCGCGCCGCGGCCCTCGATCACCGTGCCGTCGACCGGAACCTTCTCACCCGGCCGCACGCGCAGTCGATCGCCGACGTGGACCTGTTCGAGCGGAACCTCTCGCTCCTGCCCGTCCGCCTCGAGGCGCTGCGCCCTGCGCGGCGCGAGATCGAGCAGCGCGCGCAACGCGGCGCCGGTGCGGCCACGGGCCCGCAATTCGAGCACCTGCCCGAGCAACACGAGCGTGACGATCATCGCAGCGGACTCGAAATAGAGCGCCGCGTGTCCGCCATGCCGGAACGTGTGCGGCACCAGCGCGGGCAACAGCGTCGCTGCCACACTGTAGCCATAGGCCACGGCGACACCGAGGCCGATCAGCGTGAACATGTTGAGGCTGCGGTTCGCGATCGAACGCGCACCGCGCTCGAGCAGCGGCCAGCCGCACCAGAGGACCACCGGCGTGGCGAGTGCGAGTTGCAGCCACGCGGACGCCGCTGGCGAAAGACCCGCTGGCTTCCAGCCCAACATGCCACCCATCGCGAGGACGAAGAGCGGCAGCGTGAGCGCCAGCGCGACGATGAATCGGCGGCGCATGTCGTGGAGTTCGGGGTCCTCGCCCGCATCCACGGCAGGCATCGCCGGCTCGAGCGCCATGCCGCATTTCGGACAGGCGCCGGGCACCGGGCTCTCGACGCCCGGGCACATCGGGCAGATGTAGAGCGTCTCGCCCGGTGCAAGCGCCCTGGCAACGGGCGCGGGCGCCGCCGTCGCGCCCGCATGGCAACAATCGTGAGCCGGTGGCGCCGCCGCGGCGGGCGCGGCCGGAGCGTGGCAGCAATCGTGCGCCGGGGCGGCCGGCTTGGCGACGTCAGCGGGCGCGTGACAGCAGTCGTGCGCCGGGGCTGCGTGGCTGCCGTGGTCGTGTGGTTCGCTCATGCCGCTAGTCTACCGCTCGCGGCAGGCGCCAGCCGTTCACGATGAGGTAGATGGACGGGATGATCACCAGCGTCAGCACGGTGGCGGACACCATGCCGCCCACCATCGGCGCGGCGATGCGACGCATCACCTCGGAGCCCGTCCCGGAGCCCCACATGATCGGCAGCAGGCCGACGATGATGGTGATCACCGTCATCAGCTTCGGCCGCAGCCGCAGCAGCGCGCCCTCGACGATGGCCTCCCGCAGGTCGGTCCGGCCCGGCTCGCGGCCCTCCGACCGCGCATGCGCCTGCCGCTCGGCCCACGCGTGCTCCAGGTACATGACCATGACCACCCCGGTTTCCGCCGCCACGCCCGCGAGCGCGATGAAGCCGACCGCCGCGGCGATCGACAGGTCGTAGTCGAGGAGGTAGAGCAGCCACACCCCGCCGACCAGCGCGAACGGCAGTGCGCCGAGGATCAGGAGCACGTCGCGCGCATTGCGGAAGTTCAAATAGAGCAACAGCACGATGATGCCGAGCGTCAGCGGGACGACCACCTTAAGCCGCTCGACCGCGCGCGCGAGGTACTCGTACTGGCCCGACCACGCGAGGCTGTAGCCCGGCGGGAGCTTGAGGTCCGTGGCGATCCGCTGCTTAGCTTCACGCACGTAGCCGCCGAGGTCGCGACCCCGGATGTCGACGAACACCCAGCCCGAGGGCCGCGCGTTCTCGCTGCGGATCATGGCGGGACCGTTGGCGACCTCGACCCGCGCGACGTCCGCCAGCGTGACGTTGGCGCCCGTCGGCGTGACGAGCGGCAGGTGGCGCAGCTTCTCGAGCGAGTCACGGAAGTCCTGCGGGTAGCGCAGGCTGATGGGGTAACGCTCCAGCCCCTCGACGGTGTAGCTCACCGTCATGCCGCCCACCGCGCTCGCGACGATATCCTGCACGTCCTTGACGTTGAGGCCGTAGCGGCCCGCCGCCACCCGGTCGATGTCCACGTCGAGATAGCGCCCCGTCGCCGTGCGCTCGGCGTAGACGGAGGTCGTGCCGGGCACGGCGCGCAGCACGTCCTCGATCTCGCGGCCGATGCGCTGAATGGTGCCGAGGTCGGCGCCCATGATCTTGATGCCGACCGGCGTGCGGATGCCGGTCGCGAGCATGTCGATGCGCGTCTTGATCGGATAGCCCCAGGCGTTCGAGAGACCGGGGAACTGGACGGCGGCGTCGAGTTCCGCCTTGAGCTTCGCCGGCGTCATGCCGGGCCGCCACTGCTCGCGCGGCTTCAGCATGATCGTGGTCTCGAACATCTCGATCGGCGCGGGATCGGTCGCCGACTCGGCGCGACCGGCCTTGCCGAACACGCGCTCGACCTCGGGCACCGTGCGGATCAGCCGGTCGGTGCGCTGCAGCAGCGCCCGCGCAGCGTCCGTGGAGAGCCCCGGCAGCGTGGTCGGCATGTAGAGCAGGTCGCCTTCGTCGAGTTCCGGCATGAACTCCGTGCCGAGCCTGGAGGCGGGCCACAGGGTCGCGAGCACCAGCAGCGTCGCGAGGAGGGTCACGGTCCAGGGCGCCTCGAGGGCGAGTTTCAGGAACGGCCGGTAGACGGCCATGGTCGCGCGATTGACCGGGTTCGCCGCCTCGGGCCGGATCCGGCCGCGGACCAGCCAGTAGATGAGCACCGGCACCAGCGTGATCGACAGGAACGACGCCCAGAGCATCGCGTAGGTCTTGGTGTAGGCGAGCGGGGCGAACAGCCGGCCTTCCTGGGCCTCGAGCGTAAACACCGGCAGGAACGAGAGCGCGACGATCATGAGCGAGAAGAAGAGCGACGGGCCCACCTCCCGGCAGCCCTGGTAGATGGCCTCGAGGCGCGCCGCGCCCTCCTGCTCCCCGTGCTCGAGCTTCTTGTGCACGTTCTCGATCATCACGATCGCGGCGTCGACCAGCGTGCCGATCGCGATCGCGATGCCGCCGAGCGACATGATGTTGGCGTTGATGCCCTGCAGGTGCATGAGGACGAAGGCGGCGAGCACCGCGATCGGCGTCACGATCACGACGATGAGCCCAGAGCGCACGTGGTAGAGGAACACGAAGCAGACGAGCGCGACCACCACGAACTCGTCGAGCAGCTTGCGCTTCAGGTTGTCGACCGCCCGCTGGATCAGCGCCGAGCGGTCGTAGGTGGTCACGATTTCGACGCCGGGCGGCAGGCCGCCCTTCAGTTCCTCGAGCTTGGCACGCACGCGCGCGATCGTCTCGCGGGCGTTGTCGCCGTTGCGCATCACGATGACGCCGCCGACCGCCTCGCCCTCACCGTCCAGTTCGCCGATGCCGCGCCGCATCTCGGGGCCGAGGCGCACCTCGGCGACGTCGCGCAGCAGCACGGGCGTCCCCTGCTTCGTCGCCATGACCGGGATGCGCTCGAGGTCCTCGATGCGGCGCACGTAGCCCGTTGCGCGCACCATGTACTCGGCCTCGGCCATCTCGACCACCGAGCCGCCGATCTCCTGGTTGCCTGCGCGGATCGCCTGCTCGACCATCATGAGCGACAGGCCGTAGCCGCGCAGCCGCAGCGGATCCACGACCACCTGGTACTGCTTCACCATGCCGCCCACGGTGGCCACCTCGGCCACGCCGTCGAGCGCCTGCAGTTCGAACTTCAGGAACCAGTCCTGGATCGAGCGCAGCTGGGCGAGATCGTGGCGACCGCTGCGGTCCGCGAGCGCGTACTGGTAGATCCAGCCCACGCCCGTCGCATCGGGCCCGAGCGCAGGGCGCACG
>CAZRKS010000023.1:0-24812 GCA_964600315.1 uncultured Steroidobacteraceae bacterium
GTAGATGCGGTCGAGGTCGGGGCGCTCCTCGCGGTCCACCTTCACGTTCACGAACGAGGCGTTCATCACTGCGGCGGTCGCCGCATCCTCGAACGACTCGTGCGCCATGACGTGGCACCAGTGGCACGCGGAATAGCCGATGGAGAGCAGGATCGGCTTGTCCTCGAGCCGTGCACGCTCGAGCGCCTCCGCGCCCCACGGGTACCAGTCGACGGGGTTGTCCGCATGCTGCTGCAGATAGGGGCTCGTTTCGTCGGCGAGCCGGTTGCGAGGCGTGCGTGAAGTCGGGCGATGCATGGCGGGGCCGGAGGCTCGGATAGAATGACGGCACTATAGCGAAACGAGCGATCCGCCGATGACGCATGCTCCCGACGCGACGCACGCGGGGACGGAGTTCCCCGAGCTGCGCCTGAAGCCCCGGGAGGACCGGCGCCTCGCGGCAGGCCATCTCTGGGTCTTCAGCAACGAGGTCGACACGGCCCGCACGCCGCTCACGGCCTTTGCGAGCGGCGCGGTCTGCCGCGTGGTGGGCGACCGCGACCGTTTCCTCGGCTTTGCCACCGTGAACCCGCACGCGCTCATCTGCGCCCGCATTCTCTCGCGCGACGGCCGCTATCCGCCGGGCCGGTCGCTCGTGGTGCACCGCCTGCAGGTGGCGCTCGCACTGCGCGAGCGCCTGTACCCGACGCCGCACTACCGTCTGGTCTATGGCGAATCGGACGGGCTTCCGGGTCTCGTGCTCGATCGCTACGGCGACGTGGTGGTCGGGCAGGCGGGCACGGCCGGCATGGAGGCCATGAAAGGGGAGGTCGTCGACGCGGTCCGCAAGGTGATCGATCCCCGCGCTTTCGTCTGGAAGAACGACTCCGGCGCGCGGGAACTCGAGGGACTGCCCGCGTACGTGGAGACGGCTTTCGGCGTGGCGGTCGAACACGCTTGGGTCGAGGAAAACGGCGTGCGGTACAAGGTGCCGGTCGGCGGCGGCCAGAAGACCGGCTGGTTCTACGACCAGGCAGCGAACCGCCGAGCCTGCCTGAAGTACGTTCCCGGGCGCCGGGTGCTCGACGTCTTCAGCTACCTCGGCGCCTGGGGCCTCGCCGCCGCGCGGGCCGGCGCGAGCGAGGTGGTCTGCGTGGATTCGTCCGCGCCCGCACTCGAACTGCTGTCCGAGGCGGCCGCTGCGAACGGCCTCGCGGTGCGCACGCTGCGCGACGACGCCTTCGATGCCCTCGCGGCGCTGCGCGACGCGGGCGAGAAGTTCGACGTCGTGATCGTCGACCCGCCGGCGTTCATCAAGCGCCGGCGCGACTACCCGAAAGGCCTCGCCGCTTACCGCAAGCTGAACCAGCTCGCGATGCAACTGCTGCCGCGCGACGGCATCCTGGTGTCCTGCTCCTGTTCGCACCACCTCGCGCTCGAGGATCTCGTGGGCGCCCTGCAGCAGGCGGCCCGTCACCTCAACCGTTTCGCACAGATCGTCGAGGTCGGGGGGCATGCGCCCGATCACCCGATTCATCCCGCCATCCCCGAGACGCGCTACCTCAAGGCGGTCGTCTGCCGGGTCGTGCACGAGTAAAATAACGCGCTCATGTTCGTCTATCCCCATCCCGACCCGGTCGCGCTCTCGATCGGGCCGCTCCGCGTGCGCTGGTACGGCCTCATGTACCTGGTCGGCTTCATGGCCGCCTGGTGGCTGGCGCGGCGGCGCGCGTCGCGGCCCGGCTCGACGTGGTCGCCCACCGACGTCGACGACCTGATCTTCTACTGCGCCGTCGGCGTGATCCTCGGCGGACGCCTCGGCTGGATGCTGTTCTACGGGACCGAGGGGCTGCTCTCGGACCCGCTCGGCGTGCTGCGCATCTGGGAAGGGGGCATGTCCTTCCACGGCGGGTTGATCGGCGTGCTCACCGCACTCGCGCTGTTCGCGAGCCGGCGCGGCCGGGCGCTCGTCGACGTGTTCGATTTCACCGCGCCGCTGCCGGCGATCGGCTTCGGCGCCGGCCGCATCGGCAACTACATCAATGGCGAGCTGTGGGGCAAACCGACCGACGTGCCCTGGGCCGTGGTGGTCGACGGCGTGCCGCTCCACGCGTCGCAGCTCTACGAGGCGGCGCTCGAAGGCCTCGCGCTGTTCGCAATCCTCTGGTGGTTCACGTCGCGGCCGCGGCCCCGCTGGGCACCGTCCGGGCTGTTCCTCGTGTGCTACGGCGTGTTCCGGTTCGCCGTCGAGTTCGTGCGCGTGCCGGACGCGAACCGTGGCTACCTGCTCTTCGACTGGGTGACGATGGGACAGATCCTTTCACTGCCGATGATCGTCGCCGGCTTGTGGATGCTCGCCGTGGCCTACCGTCGCCGCGAGCCGTCCGGAAATTTCGCCTGACATGCGGCCCTACCTCGACCTCATGGGCCACGTGCTCGAGCGCGGCGCCCGCAAGACCGACCGCACCGGCACCGGCACGCTCGCGACCTTCGGCTGGCAGATGCGCTTCGACCTGCGAGAGGGCTTTCCGCTCGTCACCACGAAGAAGCTGCACCTGAAGTCGATCGTGCACGAGTTGCTGTGGTTCCTGCGCGGCGAGACCAACGTCCGCTATCTGCGCGAGAACGGGGTGACGATCTGGGACGAATGGGCCGACGCGGACGGCGAACTCGGCCCGGTGTACGGCGTGCAGTGGCGCTCCTGGCGCGGCGCGGACGGTCGCACGATCGACCAGATGCAGGCGGCCGTGGACCTGCTGCGCCGCGATCCGCACTCGCGCCGCATCCTCGTCAATGCCTGGAATGTGGGCGAGCTCGACCAGATGGCGCTCACGCCCTGCCACGCGATGTTCCAGTTCTACGTCGCGGAAGGCCGCCTGTCCTGCCAGCTCTACCAGCGCAGCGCCGACATCTTCCTCGGCGTGCCCTTCAACATCGCCTCCTACGCGCTGCTCACCCACATGATGGCGCAGCAGTGCGACCTCGAGCCCGGCGAGTTCATCTGGACCGGCGGCGACTGCCACCTGTACGTGAACCACCTCGACCAGGCTCGACAGCAGCTCGCGCGCGAGCCGCTGCCGTTGCCGCGCATGGCGCTCCGGCGGCGCCCGGAGACGCTCTTCGATTACCGCTACGACGACTTCGAGTTCGTCGGCTACCAGTCACACCCCGCCATCAAGGCACCGATCGCCGTATGAAGAAATCCGCAAAGGCCCGGCGTCCCCGGCCGCACCATCACGCGCACATGCGCCACGCCGCGCGCGACTCGCAGGCCGCGGAGAAGCCTCTGTACAGAGTGCGGCGCTCCGGGATCCACGGCAAGGGCGTGTACGCGGCACGACCCATTGCCAGGGGGACGCGGATCGTCGAGTACCTCGGCGAGCGCATCACCCACAAGCAGGCGGACGACCGTTACGCCGCCAAGGGCCAGGACGACGGCCACACGTTCCTGTTCGTCGTGAGCCGGCGGATCGTCATCGACGCGGGCGTCGACGGCAACGAAGCGCGCTTCATCAACCACTCCTGTGCGCCGAATTGCGACACGGTCATCGAGGACGAGCGCGTCTTCATCGAGGCGCTGCGCGACATCGAGCCGGGCGAGGAACTCGGCTACGAGTATGGGCTCACCTGGGAGACCACCGACGACCCCGCCGAGCTCGCAAACTATGCCTGCCGCTGCGGCGCGCCGCAGTGCCGCGGCACGATGCTCGCCGAGGAGCCGCTCGACAGGAAGCGTCGCAAGCGGGCGCGGAAGTCGTCCCGCCCGAAGAGCAAGCGGGAGGCCAGGCCAAAGACGCAGCGGCGGGCCCGGCGCAAGTGACGCGGGTGTCGATCGTGGTCGCCGTCGACGAGCACGGCGGCATCGGGCTCGACGGCCGCCTGCCCTGGCACCTGCCCGAGGACCTGCGGCGCTTCAAGGCCCTGACGATGGGCAAGCCCGTCGTGATGGGCCGCCGCACGCACGAGTCGATCGGACGCGCGCTGCCGGGACGGACCAACATCGTCGTGAGCCGGCAGCCGGGACGGGAATTCGCAGGGTGCACGGTGGTGCCCACGCTCGAGGCGGCGCTCGCCGCCGCCGCCGGCGCCGAGGAGACGTGCATCATCGGCGGCGCCGAAATCTACCGACGGGCGCTGCCCCTGGCCGACACGCTCCATCTCACGCGCGTGCACGCAACCGTGGGTGCCGACACCTTCTTCCCGCCGCTCGACGCGGGCGGTTGGGAGGAGACCCACCGCGAGGACCATCCGGCGGATGCGCGTCACGCGCACGCCTACAGCTTCGTGACGCTGCGCCGCGCGCGGTGACGCCGCGCAACGAACGGATCAAGGGTCCGTCGAGTACAGTCGCAGCATCTCGCCGGTGCCCGGCGGCGCGATCACCCGTTCGAAGCTGAACCCGATGCGTTCCAGAACTCGCATCGAGCGCAGGTTGCCGAGCGTCGTGATGGCGAGCAGGCGCGTCAGGCCGAGTTCCCCCAGGGCGTGCGCCTTGACGGCGGCGGCTGACTCGACCGCGTAGCCCTGCCGCCGGAAATTCGCCAGGAAGGCGAAGCCGACGTCGGGATCGTCGAGGTAGTCGCGCTTGACGAGGCCGCACAGGCCGACCGCTTCACCGGTGGACTGGAGTTCCACGAGGTAGAGGCCGTAGCCGTACCGCTCGTAGCTGGCGACCGGCCCGTCCAGGATGTAACGCCGCGCGTCAGGTTCGGTGCGCACGCCGCGGTCGCCGATGTTCTCGATGAACGACGCATCGTTCAGCAGTTCGCGCATGAACGCGGCATCGTCGGCACCGAGGTGTCGCAGGAACAGTCGCTCGGTCGCGAGCACGCGCAAGGGTCAGGGTCCCAGCCGCCGGCGCATCGCCCGGCGCAGCAGGAGCAGGCTCAGCACGGCCTGGGTCGCGACGCTCGCGACCGACAGGTACCAGACGTGACGCAGTTCGAGCCCGGGCTGCTGCGCCAGCCACAGGGCGGGCGCGACGAAGGTGAGCAGGCGACTCGCGCTGCTCGCGAGCGAGGGCAGCGTGTTGCCGAGGGCCTGGAACATGCCGGAGCAGGAGAAGATCAGTCCCTGGGCCACGAAATTCCAGGAGACCGTGCGCAGGTAGTCCGCGCCGACGGCGATCACGCCCGGATCCTGCGCGAAGCCCGACACCAGCCAGCCCGGCCGCCAGTGGCAGAAGAGGGTCAGTGCCGCCATCAGTGCCGAACTCATGAGCGCGGCCGAATGGAAGGTCTCGCGGACGCGGTCAGGGCGCTGCGCGCCGAAGTTCTGCCCCGCGACCGGCGCCACCGCAAAGGCGATGGCCATCGCCGGCAGGAAGATGGCCTGCATCAGCCGCGACCCCACGCCGAAGCCGGCCTGGGCGTCCGGTCCGAACCCGCGGATCGCGGCGTAGACCACGGCCACCACCACGAACATCAGCAGGAACTCGCCGCCTGCCGGCAGGCCGATGCCGAGGAGCCGGCGCCACGTCGCGAGGTGCGGCCGGCACGACTCGAGGCGCACCGCCACGTACTTCTCCAGCCGCTCGAAGTACAGGAACAGGATCGCGACGCCGCAGGCGATGGAGATCGTGCTCGCGAGTCCGGCACCCGCGACGCCGAGCGGGCGGCCCGTGCCCCAGCCCGCGATCAGCACGGGCGCAAGCGCGGCGTTGAGCAGGACCGTGACCATCTGCACGACCATGGTCGGCTTCACGAGGCCGGTGCCGCGCAGCGCGGATCCCATCGCGACCAGGGCGAACTGCAGCGCGAGGCCCGGCAGGAACCAGCGCAGGTACGTCGTGCCCGCCGCGACCGTGGCTGCGTCCGCGCCGACGGCTGCCAGGTAGCGTCCGCAGACCGCATAACCACCGACGAGCGTCAGAACTGCGCATCCGCCGGCCAGGGCGAGCGACTGGTTGAAGACGAGGTTGGCGTCTGCTGCATCCTTGCGGCCCACGGCCTGCGCGATGAGCGCGACGGTGCCGACGCCGAGCACCTGGGTCAGCGCCATGACGGCCATCATCACGTTGCCCGCGGCGCCGACGCCGGCGAGCGCCGCATCGCCGAGCCTGCCGACGAAATACAGGTCGACGAGGTAGTAGAGCGTCTGCAGCAGCATGCCGGCCGCGACCGGCGCGGCCATCGCGAGCAGGTGCCGGCGGACCGGCCCGACCGTCAGGTCCTGCACGGCGCGAACTCCCGCGCGGCGGCGGGGTCAAAAAAAGATGAGCGAGGCTCCGCGCACTGGCCTCGGTCGGGCGAGTTCGACTGTCGATGGCACACGGATCGTCTCGCGTTGCTACGGGGCCCTTGCCGGTCTCGACGGCCGGTTCCCCGGCGTGTGGCAGTATAGTCAGGTGTCCCTGCGGGGGCAGGAGGGCGGCATGAACACTCTGCGCGCACTCGCGGCGACGGCGCCGCTGTTCGCGCCGCTGGCCGCGGTCGGCCAGGCGGCGACTCCACCCGATGCGGCGGCAGGCACCGTGATGGCCGTGTGGGTGGAGCGGGATGCCGACTTTCCCTATCGCGGGTTCACGACCCACTACTCGTGCGACGGGATCCGCGGCAAGGTCGCGTCCATCCTGAAGGCCATCGGCGCACGGCCGGATTTCGAGGTCAAGGTGCGGTCGTGCGTCAACGACACGCCCGCCACGCATCGGCTGGGCGGAGTGGAGCCCATGCCGTGGGTCTACCTGCGCGCGGCGCTGCCGCAGCCCGCGACGCCGGAATTGCTGGCGGAGCTCGCAAAGCCGGATGCGCATCGCGAACTGGTCGCCCGCGTGCAGGGCGCGGGCGGCACAACGGCCACCGAGGCGACGGCCCAGTTCCCGGCACGGCCGAGGCAGGTGAGCTTCACGGGTTCAATGATCGGCCCCGTGCAGTTCGGCGATTGCGAACTGCTCGACGAGATGGGCGAGTCCGTGTTCACGCAGATCGGCGCGAAGATCCTCGAGGACGAGATGGCTTGCGTTCCCCACCAGGTCAATCCGGGCAGCGTGCGACTCACGCTCGAGGTGCTCGAGCCCGTGGCGCCCGAGCCGGCGCGCTGAGGGGCCTCGGCGCCGGATTCACGCCGAACTGAAGTCGGCGGCGGGCAGCGTGCTCGGCACGAACACCGGTGCGGCGGGCGCGTCGATGCGCTGGGCGGCCAGCGTCCCGCCCCACACGCAGCCCGTGTCCAGGGCCAGCACGCCGCCCTCGTCGAGGTAGCCGAGTGCCGACCAGTGGCCGCAGACGATGCGGGCGCCGGCCGAGCGACGTCCTGCGGCGCGGAACCACGGCGTGGCTCCCGCCGGCATCCGGTCGGGCGGCCCCTTGAATCGCAGCAGCATGCGGCCCTGGGCGTCGCACGCGCGCAGTCGCGTCAGGGCATTGGTGATGAACCGCAGGCGGTCCGCGCCGCCGAGGTCGTCCCGCCACAGGTCGGGTTCGTTGCCGTACATGCGCGCGAACAGCTCGCCGCTGCGATCGCTGCGCAGCGCCTGCTCGAGCTCCGCGGCGCAGCGGCGTGCGAGCGGGATGTCCCACTGCGGCGGCAGGCCGGCGTGCAGCAGGGTGATGCCGAGCGACGCGTCGTGGTGCAGCATCGGCCGCGACTGCAGCCAGTCGAGCAGGCGCTCGCGGTCCGGCGCCACGAGCACGGGCTCGAGCGTCGCGTCGTCGTCGCGCTGCGGCGCATGCCCGCGCGCCACGGCGAGCAGGTGCAGGTCGTGATTGCCGAGGACGGTGACGGCCGCTGAGCCCAGGCCGGAGGCCAGGCGAAGCACCTCCAGCGAGCGCGGTCCGCGATTGACGAGGTCGCCGACGAACCAGAGACGGTCGCGTGCGGCGGAGAAGTCGAGACGCTCGAGAAGGGTCTCGAGCTCGGCGGCGCAACCCTGCACGTCGCCGACCGCATAGATCGCCATCGTCGTTCAGTGCAACAGGCCCGGCATGGCGAGCGTGAAGGGCGCGATCGGCGCGTCGAAGTGCTCGCCGTCGTCGGCGAGCATGCGGTACTTGCCCTGCATCGCGCCCACCGGGGTCTCCAGGACGGTGCCGCTCGAGTAGCGGAAGCCCTCGCCCGGCTGCAGGTGCGGTTGCTCGCCCACGACGCCGTCGCCCGCGACTTCCTGCACCTTGCCGTTCGCGTCGGTGATGATCCAGTGGCGCGTCAGCAGCCGCGCCGGGACCGAGCCCTCGTTGCGGATCGTGATCGTGTAGGCAAACACGAAGCGGCCGTCGCTCGGGCTCGACTGGTCCTCGACGTAGTTCGTCACCACGTCGACGCGGATTCGATGGGGCGACCGGGGCATCATGCCGGGCCTCGGATGCCGGTCACGCGCGATGCAGCCGCACGGCCAGCACGTCGCAGGGTGCCGCGTGCAGCACCGTGTCCTCGGTGAAGTTGAACAGGATCGACACGCCGTGGCGCTCCCGGCTGCCGATCACGATCAGGTCGACGCCGCGCTCCTGAGCGATGCGCACGACCTCCGACTTGATGTTGCCGGTGAGGACGAGCCGGTCCGACCGGTCGAGGCCGAGCTTTGCCGAGAGTTCCGCGAGTCGCGTGCGGGCACGCTCCACCAGCTCGCCCTCGATCTGCACGGCCGGCAGCAGCGCCTCGCCCATCGGTTCGACGGGCACGTACTCCACGACGTGGAGCAGGGTCAGGGTCGCACCGCAACGCTCGGCGAGCGCCTTGGCGCGCTCGGCGATCTTCTCGCTCTCGTCGGTGAGGTCGAGGCACAGCAGCAGCTTCTTGTAGTCGGGCATCGCTGTCTCCATGGGCGCTCATTCCCGGCGCCCGCCGATTATAGGTCGGCGCGGCGGCGACCCACCAATCGGGCCCGTTCTCAGCGCCGCATCCGGGCGGCGAGCGCGGCAAACTGCGCGGGCTCGAGCACTTCCGCGCGTGCCGCCGGGTCGACGCCGGCCGCGCGCATCGCCTCCGCGTCGACGAGTCCCGCGAGCGAGTTGCGCAGCGTCTTGCGGCGCTGGGCGAACGCCGCCGCCACGACGCGCGCATAGTCCGCGGGGTCGCCGGCGGCGAACGGCGGCGCGGCGCAGGGATGCAGTGCGAAAAACGTCGACACGACTCTGGGCGGCGGCATGAACGCGCCGGTGCCGATGTCGAACAGTGGCTCGACGCGGACGTGCGGGGCCAGCATCACGGTCAGGCGGCCGTAGTCCTTGCCGCCGGGCCGCGCCGCCATGCGCGCCACGACTTCCTTCTGCAGCATGAAGTGCATGCTGCCGATCGCATCGAGCTGGGCGATGAAGTGGAACAGCAGCGGCGTGGAGATGTTGTAGGGCAGGTTGCCGACGAGGCGCAGCGGCGGTCCGTCGCCGCGCAGCGCCCGGAAGTCGAACTCGAGCGCGTCTCCCACGTGGGTGCGCAGCTCGCCGCGCCCGGCGCAGCTTGCGGCGAGCCGCGGCAGCAGGTCGCGGTCGATCTCGATCACGTCGAGGGCGCCCGCCGCCGTGAGCAGCGGGACCGTGATCGCGCCGCGGCCGGGGCCGATCTCGACGAGGCGGTCGCCGGGTCGGGGCGCTATGGCGCGCACGATCCGCTCGATGGTGCCCGGATCGTGCAGGAAGTGCTGCCCGAAGCGCTTCTTCGCCCGCGTCAACGCCGTCCCGGCCTCGCAGCTGCTGCCGCGAGGCGGAGCGCGGCGAAGAGACTGCCTGGATCCGCCCGTCCGCGGCCGGCGAGATCGAGCGCCGTACCGTGGTCCACCGAGGTGCGCACGATCGGCAGACCGAGCGTCACGTTCACCGCGTGGCCGAACGCTGCGCGCTTCAGCACCGGCAGGCCCTGGTCGTGGTACAGGGCGAGCACGGCATCGGCGCCCGCGAGCCGCGCGGGCAGGAATGCCGTGTCCGCAGGCACCGGTCCCTCGAGATGGAGGCCTGCCTGCCGCAGCCGTTCGAGCGCGGGCGCGATGACGTCCTGCTCCTCGCGGCCGAGATGGCCGCCTTCGCCGGCGTGCGGATTGAGCCCGCAGACCAGGATGCGCGGACACGCGACGCCGAACAGACGGCGCAGGTCGGCGTGCAGAACGTGCAGCACCGACTCGAGCCGCGACGCCGTGACGGCCCGCGGCACGGCAGCGAGCGGCAGGTGCGTGGTGGCGAGCGCCACGCGCAGACCGCCGCCGACCAGCATCATCACGGGCGTGGCGGCGCCGCAGCGGGCCGCGAGGTATTCGGTGTGACCCGTGAATGGCGCGCCGGCGTCGTTGATCACGCCCTTGTGCACCGGTGCGGTGACCATCGCGGCGAATTCGCCGGAGCGGCAGCCGTCGACCGCGCGATCGAGGAGCGCGAGAACATACCGGGCGTTCGCTGGATCGAGCGTCCCCGGTCGGCACGGCGCCGCGAGCGGCACGTGCAGGACCTCGACTCGACTGCGCACCGGCGCCGCGGGGTCGTAGTCCGGCAGCGCGTTCATGCGCTGCCGGGCACCGCGCACGCGCCCGAGCACCGACCGGTCGGCGAGCAGGACGACCCGACTGCGCCAGCGGCGGCCAGGCAGCGCCGAGCACAGGTCCGGACCGATGCCGGCCGGTTCGCCGGTCGTGAGCGCGACCGTCGGAACCGGGCCCGCCGGGCTCACCGGTACTCGACGTAGGCTTCGTCGCGCAGGCGGCGCAGCCAGATCTCGGTCTCCTCCTCGGCGCGCGCCTCGCGCAGCTGCATCACGCACTTGGTGCGCGAGACGTCTTCCGCGGCGTCGTAAGTGCGCCGGCCGAGCAACTGCACGATGTGCCAGCCGTACTGCGTCTTGAACGGCTGGCTGATCTCGTCGACCTGCAGCGCGTCGAGCTGCTTCTCGAACTCCGGCACGAACGTCCCCGGGCTGGCCCAGCCGAGGTCGCCGCCCCGCGTGGCCGAGCTCTTGTCCGCCGACGAGACGGAGGCGATCGCGGCGAAGTCCTCGCCCTTCAGGATGCGCTCGCGGATCCTCACCAGCTTCTGGCGCACCGTCTCGTCGTCCTCGACGGCGCTCGGCTGCATCAGGATGTGGCGCGCGTGGACCTGCGAGACCAGGGCCGCCTGCTGGCCGCCGCGCGTGTCGACGAGCTTGAAGATGTTGAAGCCGCTCGGCGTGCGGATGATCTCGGTGACCTCGCCAGGCTTCATCTTCGGCACCTGCTCGGCGACGACCGACGGCAGCTGGTTCGCCTTGCGCCAGCCGAGCTTGCCGCCGTCGAGCGCGGTGCCGGAATCCGAGTAGGCGACCGCGAGGTCGGCGAAGTCCTCGCCGCGCCGGGCGCGCTCGTAGACGCCCTGGGCCCGCGCCGTGCGTTCCTCGATTTGCTGCGCCGAGGCTGAACTCGGCACGGCGATCAGGATGTGGGCGACGTCGTACTCGGTGGCATCTTCCGGCGCGGTCTTGAGCTTCGCGGTGCACTGCTCGACTTCGCGCGGCGAGACGTAGATGCGCGCGTAGACGTCGCGCTGGCGCAGCTGGCCGAGCGTGATCTCGCGGCGGATCTCCTCGCGGTAGCTGCGGTAGTCGACGCCCTGCCGTTCGAGAGCCGCGGGCAAGTCGCTGAACTTCACGCCGTTGCGCTGCGCCAACTCTGTCAGCGACTGGTTCAACTGCTCGTCGGAGACCTTGATGCCCAGGCGATCCGCGCGCTGCAGCTGGATCTCCTGCACCACCAGCCGCTCGAGCACCTGCTGGCGCAGGATGTCGTGCGGCGGCAGCTGCTGGCCCTGCTGCTGCAGGCGCGAGGAAATCAACTGCGTCTGCCGGTCGAGCGCGCTCTGCAGCACGATGCCGTCGTTCACGATGGCGACGACGCGATCGAGTGACGCACCCTTCGGCGCCGGCGGCGGGGCGGCCGCAGGGCCCGGGCCGGGCTGTGCCGGCGGGGTGGCCGGCGCAGTCTGCGCTCCGGCGGCGAAGCTCGCACAGAGCAGCGCGAGCGCGAAAAATCTCTTTGAAATCAATGGCATCTCAGGAGCGAGGCGCGGACGGGAGCGCGGAGTATCCACGAATCGCGTCGCGCAGGAAAGCTTCGTTGTCGACTCCGACACTCGACAGCCCTTTCAGTTCCAGCTGCAGCCCGACCGACGTGTCCGACCCGCCCGTGCGGCTGCTCACGAACCGCCGCGTGATCACGCGCAGCGACCAGCAGCAGGACGAGTACTCGAAGCCCACGAACTGGTCGAGCGTCTTGTTCTCGGCGAGCGAATAGACCCAGCGCGCGTACCCGTGCCAGTCGCGGGCGATCGGCCAAGCCGCGGAGACGTCGAACTGCTCGAGCAGGTCGCGCCGGTAACGGTAGGTGGCGTTCACGACGCTGTCGCTCGCTGGTCGGTACTGGACGCCGAATTCCGAGCGCTCGGTCTGCGCGGCATCCGGGTCCCACTGGTAGGCGAAGCGGGCATTCCAGTTCTTGAACGCGTCGAGGTCGAGTTCCGCGACGAGATCCGATGTGGCCCGGTTGGTCGGCGTCTCCCCCGGCAGCGTCACGCGGGGATCCTCAAAATAGTACGCCTGGCCGAGCGTGGCGCTCAGGTACTGCCGGCCGCTCGTGCCGTCGAGCAGCCGGCTGGTGACGCCCACGCTCATCTGGTTCGCGTCTCCCACCCGGTCTGCGCCGACGTACCGGTTGGTGCGGAACAGTTCGACCAGGTTCAGGTCCGGCGAGTCGGTGTCGAAGATCGGGATGGAGTTCTGGTTGCGGTAGGGGACGTACAGGTAGAGGACCCTCGGTTCCAGCGTCTGCATCCGCTGCTGCTTCGAACCGGCCTGGCGCTCGAGGACGAACCCGGAGTCGAGGCTCAGCAGGGGCAGGGAACGCGTCAGGCTGTCGTCGGTGCCGGGCGTGGTGTCGCTCAGCGAGTAGGCCGTGTAGCGCCACGCCGCATCTGCCTGCACGTAGGCTCCCCGCCGGCCGGTGCGCCAGCTCAGGCCGGGTTGCGCGTCGAAGCGCACCGCCCCGGGGCCGAGATCGCGGTAGAAGTTCGTGGCCTCGGCCGCGATCGTCGCGCCGAACCCGTGCGGAAGTCCGCCCCAGCGGCCCGTGGCGACGAGCTGCGGCAGCAACGCATAGGGCCGCTCGTCGTTCGCGAGCGCGCTGTCGATGACCTGGTAGTTCTGTGTCCGGCCGAGGAGCGACCAGTGCGGGCCGTCGCTGCGCAGTTCGGCCAGCTGGTTCAGGAACACGACGCTGGTGCCCTCGAAGCCGACGCCGAAGTCCTCGAAGTACGAGTCGTCGCTCACGTACGAGGCGTTCACCAGGGCGCGCGTGCGCGGCGCGAACAGCGTCGTGTCGCGCAGCGCGTACAGGCCGCGTGCCTCGTCGAGGTCGGTGTCGTGCGGCAGGTACTGGACCTCCACCGCGCCGTGGCTGCGCTCGGTCAGGAAGCGGAACTCGGGATCGATGCGGAAGCCGCGCGACGAGAAATAGCGGGAAGTGATGGTGGCGTCGTAGTTGGGCGCGATGTTCCAGTACCAGGGGATCATCACCTGCGTGCCGGTCTTGCCGCCGCTGCCGAACGCCGGGAAGAGCAGCCCCGACTTGCGCTGGTCGCCCACGGGGAAGGAGATCCAGGGCGTGTAGAGGATCGGCAGGCCCTTGAATTGGAGCTTCACGTCGCGGCCGGTGCCGACGCGCTGCTGCTGGTCGAGGGAGATGCGGGACGCCTCGAGCCGCCAGTCCTCGTGGCCGGGCGGACAGACCGTGTAGCGCACGCCCTCGAGATCGAGCACGGTCTGGTCGTGCAGCCGGGCGCTCGTCGCCGCGCCGCGGCCCGTGCCGTCGACGAGTTCGAATTGCGCGCCCGCGAAGTCGCCTCCGGCGCCGCTCGCGAACGAGCCGCCGCGACCGACGACGTGCACCGTCGGATCCAGGTACTCGGTCCGCCCGCTGACGGTGATGCGGCGCGCGGTGGCGTCGACCTGCGCCTGGTCCGCGGTGAGCAGCCGCTGCCCCATGCGAATGCGGACGTTTCCGGAGAGATCGGCGTCGCCCTGGCGGCTGAGTTCGCCGTGGTCGCTCTGGATGTCGATGTGCGGGTCGTCGGGGTCCGCCTGCCGCAGTTCTTCGAGGCGCGGGTCGATGGTGACCGGGAGGCGGCAGGAGTCCTGTTCGTCGGCGTGCGCCGCCGCAAGATGCGCACCCGCGATCAGGAGCGCGAGCGTCCGGCCTCGGTGCTGCGCGATTCGGGAGGCCGGCTTCATCGTTGCGATTATAATTGCGCGGCTCCCACCCAGCCGACTTTCCGAGGCCCCCCTTGACCGACCCAGGCCGAGACGACCCGCGGCTCGCGCTGCTGCGCCATTGGCTCGAGCACGGGCTCGGCTGGCGCGATTTCGTCCTCGCCCCGGCCTCCGCCGACGCGAGCTTCCGGCGTTATTTCCGCGTCACGCGTGGCGACCGCACCTGGATCGTCATGGATGCGCCACCCGACCGCGAGGACGTCGGTCCCTACCTCGAGGTGGCGAGCATGCTGGGCGAGATCGGGGTCAACGCGCCGCGCGTCCTCGACCGCAACGCGCCCGACGGCTTCCTGCTGCTCACCGACCTGGGTTCGGTGACCTACCTGGCCGAACTCGCGGACGCCGGGCGGGCGCCGGCGCTCTACGCAGACGCGATCGCGGCGCTGGTGCGCATCCAGTCGCGTGGCGGGCAACACGCGCAGGCCCTGCCGCCTTACGACGAGCGGCTGCTGCGCTTCGAGATGAGCCTGTTCACCGACTGGCTGCTCGGCCGGCACCTCGGCCTGCGGCTCGGCGAGCAGGAGGCGCGCTCCCTCGCCTCGATCTTCGACCGGCTGGTCGCGAGCGCCCTCGAGCAGCCGCGCGTGTTCGTGCACCGCGACTACCACTCGCGCAACCTGATGGTCTGTCCCGGCGCGAACCCGGGCATCCTCGACTTCCAGGACGCCGTGCACGGACCGCTTACGTACGACCTGGTCTCGCTGCTGCGCGACTGCTACCTGTCCTGGCCGCAGACCCAGGTCGTCGCCTGGGCGCTGGATTTCCGGCGCCTGGCCGAGACGGCCGGCGTGTCGGCGGGTGCAGACGAGGCGCAATTCCTGCGCTGGTTCGACCTGATGGGCGTGCAGCGGCATCTCAAGGCGAGCGGCATCTTTGCGCGGCTGTGGCACCGCGACGGCAAGCCAGGCTACCTGCCCGACGTGCCGCGCACCCTGCGCTACGTCGAGCAGGTCTGCGCGCGTCACGACGATCTCGCCGTGCTCGGGGAACTCGTCGCGCGTCGCGTGCGGCCCGCCGTGGAGGCGCGGCTCGAGGCGCAGCCGGCGTGAAGGCGATGGTGCTGGCCGCGGGCCGCGGCGAGCGCATGCGTCCGCTCACGCTGACGCGGCCGAAGCCGCTGCTCGAAGTCGGCGGCCGGCCGCTGATCGCGCATCACCTCTACGCGCTCGCCATGGCGGGATTTCGCGACGTCGTGGTGAACCTGTCGTGGCTCGGCGAACAGATCCGGTCCGCGCTCGGCGACGGCACCGGCTACAACGTGCGTCTGGCCTACAGCGATGAAGGTCCGGAGCCGCTCGAGACGGGCGGCGGCGTCTTCCGCGCGCTCGCCTTGCTCGGGCCGGCGCCGTTCCTGGTCCTGAACGGCGACGTCTGGACCGACTACCCCTACGCCCGGCTGCGCGAGACGCTGCGGCCCGGCGACCTCGCGCACCTCGTTCTCGTCCCGAACCCGCCGCACAACCCGGACGGCGACTTCGTCCTGCGTGCAGGGCGCATCGTCGAGGAGCCCGGGGAGCGACTCACTTTCTCCGGCGTGGGTGTGTACCGACCCGAACTGTTCGCCGGTTGCCGCGACGGCATCTTCAAGCTCGCCCCGCTGCTGCGCGCGGCCGCCCGCGCGGGTCGCGTGAGCGGGGAGGTTCACGACGGCGAGTGGCTCGACATCGGCACGCCGCAGCGCCTCGCGGAACTCGATCGACGCCTTCGTGGCGGCACTGGCTGAATCCACCCACCCCGCGCGGCGAAGGGTTGACTGTCGAGGGGATCGATTCCCCGGGGACGCCGTGAACCCGGGTCCATGGGGGCTCGCGCGCCGCGTCCATGCGGCGCGACGCCCCGGGAAATCGATCCCCTCGACAGTCAACCCTTCGCTGACGCGGTGGTGACACAGCCAGCGCAGCGGTGCGTGTTAGCGACAGGTCGAGCGCTGCGAGGTACGGCGGCACCCGAAAGAGCGCCCACCGGCGCGTTCCGGGGTTCCTTTTCGGGGTGGGGGACGGGTCTGCCGGGCCGTGCGCGGCATGGACGCCGCGCCCGGAGCCCACATGGACGTGCTCGTGGCGTCCCGTCAGACCCGTCCCCCACCCCGAAAATGAGCCGGCGACTGCCTTTGGGTCGGCCTTACAATTCCGCGTCTTCCGGACGAGATTCCATGAGCGACTTCAAAGGCATTCCCGTCGTCACCCCTCCGGCCCGCAGCGGCGAGAAGTACCTGACGCCGCAGGGCACGCCGGCCATCAAGGACGGCGTCAAGGCCGGCGCTCGCGCGGCGCCGCTGCCCGCCGGTCGCAAGCCCGCCTGGCTGCGCGCGCCCATGCCCGGCGGAGCCCACTTCGACACGGTGCGGCGAACGGTGCGCGAGCATCGCCTCGCGACGGTCTGCGAGGAAGCCAAGTGCCCGAACATCGGCGAGTGCTGGAACGCGGGGACGGCGACGTTGATGCTGATGGGCGAGGTGTGCACGCGCGCCTGCCGCTTCTGCGCGGTCGACACGGGCAACCCGCGCGGCTGGCTCGACCCTGAAGAACCGGCGAATGCGGCCCGCACCGTGCAGCTGATGCGGCTCGGCTACGTCGTGCTCACGTCCGTCGATCGCGACGATCTCCCGGACGGTGGCGCGGGTCACTTCGCCGCCTGCGTGCGCGAGATCAAGCAGCTGAATCCCGACACGGCGGTGGAAGCCCTGACCCCGGACTTCCAGGGCGTGCACGCCGACGTCGCGACCGTGGTCGACAGCGGCCTCGACGTCTTCGCCCAGAACGTCGAGACAGTGCGGCGCCTCACCCATCCGGTGCGCGACCCGCGCGCGTCCTACGATCAGACCCTCGACGTGCTGGCGCACGCGAAGCGGCATCGTCCGGGCCTGCTCACCAAGACCAGCCTGATGCTCGGGCTCGGCGAGACCGACGCGGAGGTCCTCGCGACGATGGACGACCTGCGCGCGGTCGGCGTGGACCTCCTGACCCTCGGACAGTACCTGCGTCCCACGGTCAATCACCTGCCGGTCGAACGCTTCGTGGCGCCCGCGGAGTTCGCGGCCTACCGCGCTGCGGCGCTCGCGCGAGGATTCGTCGAATGTGTCGCCGGTCCGCTGGTGCGCTCGAGCTATCGCGCGGAGCAGGCGCTCGCGCGCAACAACGCCGGGCTCGGTGCAGGCGGGATCGCCGCGAGGTAGCGTGGACACGCCGGTCCCCGCGCCGCTGCTGCGCTGGCTCGGGCGCGTCGAGTACCAGCCGACCTGGCGCGCGATGCAGCGCCAGGTCGACTCGCGCGGCCCCGCGACCGCGGACGAGATCTGGTTTCTCGAGCACCCCCCCGTCTTCACGCTCGGCATGAACGCGAAAGCGGAGCACCTGCTCGCGCCGGGCGACATCCCCGTGGTGCCCATCGATCGAGGCGGGCAGGTGACCTACCACGGGCCGGGCCAACTGGTCGCCTATCCGCTCATCGACCTCGCGCGTGCGGGGCTGGGCGTGCGCGCCCTCGTCGAGGGCATCGAACGGGCGATCGTCGCCACGGTGGCCGAGTGGGGCATCGTGGCGGCCGGGCGGCGCGACGCGCCGGGTGTCTACATCGAGGGCCGCAAGCTCGCGAGCATCGGGCTCAGGATCCGCCGCTCCTGCTCCTACCACGGGCTCGCGCTCAACGTCGCGATGGACCTCGAGCCGTTCCGGCGCATCAATCCCTGCGGCTACGCCGGGCTCGAAATGACGCAGGTGAGCGCGCTCGGCGGGCCGTCCGACCTGCGTGTCGTCGCGGCGGCGCTCGCGCCGCGCCTGCTCGATGCGCTGGGGCTGCCCGGCGCGGATCAGAGCGCGACGAGCACCTGGCGGCAGGACGTGAGTTCGCCGTAGACGGCGTCGAGCTGCGCTTTGCTCTCGGCGCGCACCGTGATGGTGAGCCCGAGGTAGCGCCCGCCGCTGCTCGGCCGCTCCTCGATGTCGCCGGGCGTTAGCGGGCCGAAGTGCCGGGTGACGATGCCGAGCGCGAGACTGCGGAATTCGTCGGTCGCCGCGCCCATCACCTTGATGGGAAAGCGGCAGGGAAACTCGAGCAGCGTGTCCTGCGCCATCGCTCAGAGCGCGGGTGTCGTCGCGATGGCGTCGAGGTGCCGCTGCAGACGCGCGTACATCTCGCTCCACAGCGGACCTGGCCGGCCCGATCCAACGGGCTCGCCGTTCACGCGGGTGACGGGCAGCACGCCGCGGCCGGCGGAGGCGATCCAGACTTCGTCCGCGCTCTGGATTTCGCGCGCCTCGAGCGCACAGATCTCGCTGGGCAACCAGCCCTCGGCGAGTTCCAGCACGGCGTCGCGCGACGTGCCCGGCAGGATGCGATGGCTGTTGGGCGGTGTCACCAGCTTGTCGCCGATGCACAGGAAGACGCTGCTCGAGGAACCCTCGAGCAGCAGCCCGTTGCGCACCAGCAGCGCCTCGTCCGCGCCGCGATCGGCAGCTTCCTGCCTCAGCAGCACGTTGCCGAGCAGCGCCACCGACTTGATGTCGCAGCGGTCCCAGCGCAGGTCCTCGAGCGTGACCGCCGTGAGCCCTCGCTCCAGCACGTCCGCAGACGGCACGGGATAGGGACTCGCAAAGGCGAACACCGTGGGCGCGGCGTCCTTCGGGAAGAGGTGATTGCGGAAGGGTTCCGCGCCCCGCGTGACCTGCAGGTAGAGCAGCAGGTCCGCCACGCCGGCCTCGGCGGCGAGCCGGCCGAGGATCGCCTGCCATTCGGCGTCCGTGTGCGGATTCGCGATCCGGATGCCGCGCAGGCTGTCGTCGAGGCGGCGCAGGTGCTCGCGCAGGCGGAAAGGCCGGCCGCGGTGCACGGGCACCACCTCGTAGACGCCGTCCGCGAACAGGAACCCGCGGTCGAGCGGGGAGATGCGCGCCTCGGCGAGCGGCAGGTAGGCGCCGTCGAGGTAGCAGATCGGAAACGGCAGGGCGGCCATGTCAGTTGAACCACAGACGCAGGGTGTCGATCGCGCGGCGGAAGAAGCCTCCGGAGGCGACGTCCTGCGCCGGATAGAGATCGTAGGTGGCGACCGTGGCACCGTCCACGACGACCTTGACCTTGCCGACGGCGCTCGACTTCGCGAGCGGCGCAATCAGGCGCTCGGGCAGCTCGAACTGCGCCTGCACGCTTCCGGCGTGACCGCGCTGCCCCGTGACGTACAGGTCGCGATTCAGCGCCAGCCCGACTTCGGGGGCCGTGCCCTTCCAGACGCGCGCGGTCGTGAGCGGCTGGCCGGCGGCGTAAACGCGCTTCGTCTCGTAGAAGTTGAAGCCGTAGCCGAGCAGCGCCGCGCTCGCGTCCTCGCGCGCCTTCATCGAGTCGGTGCCGAGCACGGCGGAGACGAGGCGCATGCCGTCGCGCTTCGAGGAGGCGATCAGGCAGTAGCCGGCGGTCTCGGTGTGTCCCGTCTTGACGCCGTCGACGGTGGGATCGCGCCACAGCAGTCCGTTGCGGTTCTGCTGCGTGATGCCGTTCCACGTGAACTCCCTCTGCGAATACCAGCGGTAGTACTCGGGATATTCGCGGATCACGGCGGCGGCGAGGGTGGCGGCGTCGCGCGCCGTCATGTAGTGCTCGGGGTCCGGCATGCCCGCGGCATTCGTAAAGTGCGAGCCGCTCATGCCGAGCTGCTTCGCGTAGCTGTTCATCATCTGCACGAAGGTGGGCTCGGTGCCCGCCACGTGCTCGGCGAGGGCGACCGTGGCGTCGTTGCCGGACTGCACGATCATGCCCTGGATCAGGTTCTCGACCGACACCTGCTTGCCGACCTCGACGAACATGCGCGAGCCTTCCTGCTGCCAGGCGTGCTCGCTGATCGTGACCATGTCGGTGAGCTTGATGCGGCCTTCCCTGAGGGCGTGGAACACGCCGTAGGCGGTCATGAGCTTGGTGAGGCTCGCCGGCTCCTGGCGCGAGTCGGGCTCGAGGGCCGCGAGCACGCGGCCGCTGTTGCCGTCGACGAGGATGAAGCTGCGCGCCTTGAGTTCCGGCGGCGGTGGCACCGGCGTCGGCGCCGTGGCGGCCGGGGCGCCCGCTGGCGCAGCGCCGGCGGCCGGCTGACCTGCGTCCTGCTTCGAGCCGGAACAGCCGGCGTTCAGGACCGCGAGCGAGAGGCAGAGGGCAGCGAGGATCGGCTGGAGTCGTCTCATGGTGAGGCTGTGGAAGTCGTTTCAGGAGTGGGCGCGGTCGCCGTCGCAATGGCCTCGGCGAGGTCATTGACGGCGCTCGCGTAGAGTTCGCTGTGGTTGTAGCGCGTGATGGCGTAGTAGTTCGCGAAGCCGACGCGGTACTCGGGACCGTCGGCACCGACGAGCGGCACGAGCACGGCCGGTGCGTCCGGTGGCAGCGGCGTCGAGAAGCGGATGCCGCGGTCCCTGAGGGACTGCACCGTCTCGGACAGTCCGAGCCGGTCAGCGGCGAGGCCGTCGAGATTCGCCCCGGCTGCATCGGCGACCGTCATCACGGGCTCGCCCTCGCGCCAGCCGTGCAGCTTGAGATAGTTGCCGACGCTCGCGAACACGTCGGCCCAGTCGCCCCAGAGGTCGCGACGGCCGTCGGCGTCGCCATCGACCGCATAGGCGCGAAAACTCGATGGCATGAACTGCGGCATGCCCATCGCGCCGGCATACGACCCGAGCGGCGCCAGCGGGTCGAGGGATTCCTCGCGCGCCATCAGCAGGAACTGCTCGAGCTCGCCGCGAAAAAACCGGCTGCGGGGCGGGTAGTCGAAGGCGAGAGTCGCGAGGGCGTCGATCACGCGGTGCCGTCCGGTGTTCTCGCCGTAGAAAGTCTCGACGCCGACGATCGCGAGCAGGACGGCGGGCGGGACCCCGCTGCCCGCCGCCTTCTGCAGGGCTTCGGCGTTGGCTCGCGAAGTCTCGACGCCGCGCGTCACGCGCTGCTCGGTGATGAAGCGTGCCCGGTAGTCATACCAGGTCATCGTCTTCTCGGCGGGTCGCGTCATCGCCGCGATGATCGAAGGGCGGGATTCGGCTTGCGCGAGAACGCCGCCGAGCGCCGCTGCGTCGAACCCGTGCCGCTCCGCCATTTCCGCGACGAACGCCTGCACGTCGGCGCGCCCGCCGTCGTAAGCGCGTGCCGGCAGCGCAGCGCCGGCGAGGGCGGCGAAAACGACGGGCAGCAGACGGCACGGCGTCCGCTGCCACGGGCGATGGGCGATCACGTGGCGACCAGCTTGCGGCGGGAGTGGATGGACATGAGGATACCGAAGCCCGCCATCAGGGTCACCATCGACGTGCCGCCGTAGCTCACGAGCGGCAGCGGCACGCCGACGACCGGCAGCAGCCCGGCGACCATGCCGCCGTTCACGAAGACGTACACCGCGAAGGTGAGCGTGAGCGCGCCGGCCATCAGGCGCGAGAACGTGTCCTGGGCCTGCACGGCGATGAAGAGGCCGCGCGCGATCACCAGCATGTAGAGCGCCATCAGCACGCCGAGCCCGACGAGCCCCCATTCCTCGCCGATCACGGCGAAGATGAAGTCGGTCGAGCGCTCCGGCAGGAACTCGAGCTGCGCCTGGCTGCCGTTCATGTAGCCCTTGCCGAAGAGCCCGCCCGAGCCGATCGCGATCTGCGACTGGATCGTGTGGTAACCGGCGCCCAGCGGGTCCTCCTGCGGGTTCAGGAAAGTGAAGACCCGCCGGCGCTGGTAGTCGTGCAGGAAGTGCCATGCGATCGGCACCGCGGCCGCCAGCGCCGCACCGAGGCCCACGATGTAGCGCAGCTGCAGGCCCGCGAGCAGCACTACGAGCCCGCCGCCCGCGGCCACCAGCAGCGCGGTGCCGAGGTCCGGCTGTTCGGCGATCAGCAGCACCGGCACGACGATCGCCGCGCCGAGCACGGTGAGCGAGCGCAGGTCGGGCGGCAGCGGCCGGTCGTGCAGGTACCAGGCGCAGGCCATTGGCACGGCGATCTTCATGATCTCCGACGGCTGGAAGCGCACGAATCCCAGATCGAGCCAGCGCCGGGCGCCCATCGCGATGTCGCCCTTCACGGCGACCGCGACGAGCAGCAGCACGCCGCCGGCAAAGAGAAAGGGGGCGACGATGCGGAAGATGCGCGGGGGTACCTGCGCCAGGCCGACCATCACGCCGAGCGCGAGTCCGAGACGCACGGCCTGCGCGAAGAACACGCCGATGTCCTCGCCGGCGGCGCTGAACAGCACGACCAGCCCGGCGAGACACACGGCCAGCACCGAGGCGAGCAGCGGCCCGTCGAGGTGCAATGCCTCGAACAGGCGTCCCGTGATGGTGAACGTGCGCTGCGCGCGGCTCGAGTGCCCCGGGCCGGCGATGTCCGTCTTCATTCCTCGTTGCCTCCCGGCGGAGGGGCAGGCGCCGTGGTCGGTCCCGCCGCCGCTGCACCGGCCGGTGCGGCGCTGCCCTCTGCCGCTGCCGTTGCGGCGGCCTGTTCCGGCATCAGGTAGGCGTCGATGACCTTGCGGGCGATGGGCGCGGCCGTGCCGCTGCCGCTGCGCCCGTTCTCGACGACCACCGCGACGGCGATCTGCGGGTCGTCAGCGGGCGCGAAGGCGATGAAGAGCCCATGGTCGCGCAGCCGCTCCGAGATGTCCTTCTCGTTGTACTTCTCGTTCTGCTTGACGCCGAACACTTGCGCCGTGCCGGACTTGCCGGCGATGCGATAGGGAGCGCCCGCCGCGATGCGCCGGGCCGTGCCATTCGGGTCGTTCACCACGCCGACCATGCCGCCGATGGCGACGTCCCAGAAGGTCGGGTCGCTCACCTGCACCGCCGGCAGTTCCTGCGGCGGTATCTCGCGAACTTCGCCGGTCTGCGCGTCGCGGATTCGCTTCACGAGCCGCGGCGCGTAACGCTTGCCGCGCATGGAAATCGTCGCGGCTGCGTGCGCGAGCTGCAGCGGCGTGACCAGCATGTAGCCCTGCCCGATGCCGGCGATGACCGTCTCGCCCGGGAACCACACCTGCAGGTCCTTGCGCTTGAACGCTTTCTTCTTCCACGCCTTGGACGGCAGCAATCCCGTGCGCTCTCCCGCGACGTCGATTCCGGTGGCGGATCCGAGCCCGAACTTCGCCAGGAAATCGTGCATCCGGTCGATGCCGAGCTTCTCGGCGACGCCGTAGAAATAGACGTCGCAGGACTGCGCGATCGCCGAGTGCATGTTGACCGTGCCGTGCCCGCCCTTCTTCCAGTCGCGGAAGCGGTGGCTGTCGCCCGGCAGCTGGAAGAAGCCGTGGCAGAAGCGGGTCGCCTTCGGGTCGATGCCGTTCTCGAGCCCGGCGAGCGCGACCATCGGTTTGACCGTCGAGCCCGGCGGATAGACGCCGCGCAGCGCGCGGTCGTAGAGCGGCACGTCGATGTCCTCGGCGAGCGCCTTGTACTCCGCGACGGTCAGGCCGCGCGCGAAGCCGTTCGGATCGAAGGTCGGCGTGCTGACGAACGCGAGCACGTCCCCGTTGCGCGGATCGATCGCGACGACCGCCGCCCGTTTGCCGGCGAGCGCTTCCTCCGCGACTTTCTGCACGCGTGCGTCGACGGCGAGATACAGGTCGTCGCCGGCCACCGGCTCGCGCCGCTCGAGCTCCGGAGCCGTGAGCCCCACGCGCTCGACGCGCCGTCCCTGTGCGTTCACGAGCAGCTGCTGGTAGCCGGTCTGGCCGTGCAGCGGGCCCTCGTAGGCGCGCTCGACGCCCAGCTTGCCGATGAGCGTGGTGCCGGCGTAGTTCGCGGTGTCGATGCGCTCCTGGTCCTGCTCGCTGATGGCGCCGACGTAGCCGAGCGCGTGCACGCCGGTCCCGCCGAGCGGGTAGTAACGCGTGAGGCGCGGCCGCACCTCGACGCCGGGGAAATCCGGGCGGTGGACCGCGAACGTCGCGAGTTCCTCCTCGGTGAGCTGCAGCCGCACCGGCACGGCCTCGAAACTGCGCCGCGCCTTGACGGTGTGCAGCGTGCGCTCGTAGTCCTCGTCGGGTAGCAGCCCGAGCTGCACCAGCCGGCGCAGCGTGTCCGGCAGGTCGGGCGTCTGCTCGCGGGTCACCTCGAGCTGGTAGGCGGGGCGGTTGAGCGCGAGCGGCGTGCCGTTGCGGTCGAGGATCAGGCCGCGGCTCGGCGGCACCGGGTCGATGCGGATGCGGTTGCCCTGCGAGAGATCGGAGAAGTAGTCGTGCTTCACGACCTGCAGGTAGAAGAGGCGCGCGAAGAGCGCGCCGAGGCAGACCAGGATCACGGTCGTGGCCGCGATGACGCGCCGGCCGAAAAGGCGCTGCTCGGCCCAGTGGTCCTTCAGGCGGACGGCGCGTGGCATCGGGCGGGACCGGCGCTCAGCGCGTGCGGCGCGTGAGCGTGTCGCCGGCCGCGACGATCAGCGGCCAGAGCAGCGCGCCCGACAGCACCGGCAGCCAGCGGTTCCAGCCCGTGTAACCGTGGCCCGTGAGGCCGTCGGTCCAGAAGATGATGAAGTGATAGAGGCCGAGCAGCAGCAGCACCGTCGCCGCCTGGTGAGGGATCGGGAACATGCGCATGCGCAGCTGCAGGCGGTGCGTGATGAATGCCACGACCAGGAAGCCGAGCGCGTGCTGGCCGAGCACCATGCCGCGCAGCACGTCGAGGAACA
>CAZRKS010000024.1:0-24240 GCA_964600315.1 uncultured Steroidobacteraceae bacterium
TGCTTCCAGTAGAAGCGTGGCGGCATCGACTGCGACATGGCCGTCAGCGGGCAGAGGGCGCCCAGGGCGACGACCGCAAGTGCGATCCAGCGCAGGAAGACCGCGCGACTCAGCAGGCCTGGCACTGTGTTCATGAGATGACCGTCCTTCTTGTTTGCCCGGTTGACTTGCGGACCCGCGACGTTCACGGCTTGGGGTCCGCCATCATGTCCTTCGGCGGCACGAACTGCCGCTGGTAGATGAGCGCCGGGAAGCCCTCCTCGACCGGGACACGCACCGGCAGCTCGTCGTAGCGTGGCGCCAGGGTTTCGTACGGCCCGCGGCTCGGCAGGATCACGTTGTTGGCCTTGGCATAGCCGTCCCAGATTGCCAGCAGCGCCTGGACTTTTTCGGGATTCTGCGCGGCCACGTTCCTGCGTTCGCCGGGATCGGTCGTGACGTTGTACAGCTCCCAGTCGCCCGTGCCGTACGGCTTGAACTGCCAGCGCAGTTTCCAGTCGCCCTGCCGCACCGCTCGATTGCCGAAGATCTCCCAGGCGATGTAGTCGCTGGGCGTGCGCGGCGAGTCGGCGCGACCGGCGAGCACGTCGTTCCACGGCTTGCCGATGAGCGGCGGCAGCTCGTGGCCGTCTTTGCCGACCTTCGGATAGCTCGTGCCGGCGATCGCCAGCAGCGTCGGCATGATGTCGGCGACGAACATGATACCGTTGTTGATGCTGCCCTTCGGCCGCTGCACCACCGGACCACTGACGATCAGGGCGTTGCGGATGCCGCCCTCGGCCGTCCAGCCCTTGTACTGGCTGAACGGCGTCATCGACACCTGCGCCCACATCGGGCCGTAGCCGACGTACGAGCCCGGATCGCCCCACGCGTTGATGTTGGTCTGCGACCAGTTAACCGCCGCGAAGAGGTAGTTGGCCGTGCCCGGCGAGCCCGTCATCATCTTGAACAGGTCGGTGCCTTCGGCGCCGTTGTCACCGAACACGATGAATATCGTGTTGTCGTACTCACCGATCTTCTTCAAATGGTCGATCAGCCGGCCGACGTGGTAGTCCATGTTCTCGACCAGGCCGGCGTACAGCTCCATCTTCCTGCCGAGAACGACGCGGCTCACCGGCGCGAACACGATCGGATCGGGCACGAACCACATGCGCTCGGCGAGTTCGGTGCCCGCCGGCATGATGCCGAGTTCGATCTGCCGCTTGAGCCGCTCCTGCCGGATCGCGTCCCAGCCCTTGTCGTACTCACCGACGTGGCGCGAGCGCCACTCCTTCGGCAGGTGGTAGGGGTCGTGCGGCGCCTGGTGGGCCACGTAGGCAAAGAACGGTTTGCCGTCGCCGCGGTTGGCGTCAATGTAGCCGATCAGCTTGTCCGTGTAGGTCTTGGTCGCGTAGTAGTCCTTCGGCAGGCCGGTCAGGTAGCGCCCGTCCTCCGTGAAAGTGGACTTCGGGGTCAGGGCGGTGAAGTTCGTCATGTCCCAGTAGCTGCCCGCGCCGTCGAGCAGGGAGAAATCGCGCTCGAAGCCGCGCGCCGCCGGGATCTGGTCGGGCTGCTTGCCCATGTGCCACTTGCCGACCATGTAGGTGTGGTAGCCCGCATCCTTCAGCAGCTGTGGCAGCGTGGCGACGCGGTGGTTGAGGTAGCCCTCGTAGCCGACCGCGCCGCGCTGGTTGGGCGCGGTCCACTCGTTCATGTTGCCAAGGCCGTTCAGGTGTGTATCGACGCCGCTCAGCAGCATCGAACGCGTGGGCGAACAACTCGCATGCGTGTAGAAGTTGACGAAGCGCACGCCTTCCCTGGCCAGCGAATCCAGGTTCGGCGTGTTGATCTCGCCGCCGAACGAGCCCATGTCGGCGAAACCGAGGTCGTCGCCGAGGATGACGACGATATTGGGCCGGCGTGGCTGGTCTGCGGCGGAGGCAATGACGGGCGCCGCGAGGGCAGCCGCCACTCCGAGCAGGCCGATCGGCGCGCCGAATCGACTGCTGCCGGCCAACCAACGGTTCAACTGGTGCATGGGTCGCCGCATCGCTGCCTCCGTTGCAGGCCGCGTTGACCTCGCAGGCAGGTCCGGCCACCGCATTCAGACTATCATCCGAGTCCGTCGGCGGACGGTCTATCGGAATTCCGCAACGAGCATTGATGACAGCGCCCGCATTCGACGGCACGCATCCAGCGGTCACCGTGGTCGACATCAGCGATCCGACCGTGGCCAATTCCGGGATCGAACTGCTCGACCTGGATGCGGTGCAACTGCAGTCGATGCCGCTGCGGGTGCGGCGCGTGCTCGTCCGGCTCGATACCGCCGCAGTCGCGTTCCATTCGACCAACCTGCGAGTCAGGACCCGTACCAGGGTTCTCGCGGGCATGATTGGCTACGTCACGTTCGGCCCGCAGGCCGGTGGGACGGTCAACGGCGTGCCGGTCCGCCCCGGCATGATGCTCGCCGCGGAGCCGGACACCGAAGCCATCTTCGTCGCCAACGGTGGCTGGCAAAGCATCACGTTCCTGCTCCGGCCGGCGGACATCCTTGCGCACCTCACGGCCCGTCAACGCGAAGGCGAATTTCATCTTCCCCGCGGCGTCGTGCCGCTGCAGGTCGATGCCGAGCGTGTTGGCGCGCTGTTCGAGTGGGGGATGCGGTTGGTCGGAACGGCCGTGCAGCAGCCCTATTTCTTCGACGAGCAGGCGATGGAGCGTCGTGCGGCCCAGGACGAAATGTACGAAATGCTCCTGGCGACGCTCCGCGTGGCCGATGACTTCGAGTCCACGCGCAGCGACCGCACGCGCCAGGCCCAGGGCCGCGTCGTGAAGACCGTCGAGGAGTATGCGATGGCGCGCACGGGTGACCGGCTCTATGTGACCGACCTGTGCAAGCGCGCGGCGGTGAGTGAACGCACCCTGGAATACGCGTTCAAGGAAATCGCAGGGTTGACCCCGATGAATTACCTGCTCCGGCTCCGGCTGCATCGAGTGAGGCATGCGCTGCTGGCCGCCACGCCGGAATCGACCACGGTCTCGATCGAGGCGCTCAACTGGGGTTTCTGGCACTTCGGCGAGTTCTCGCGCGCCTACAAGGAGTGCTTCGGCGAACTGCCGTCGGACACCTTGCGACGCCGGCCCGGACCGGGCACGGCACCCTAAGTCTGCGGGAATCCGATAGGCGGCCCTGCCCGGTGGCAGGAGACTGTGCCTCGTCGGGCGGCTTCATCCAGACCGTACTGGAGGTCGCCGACGTCGGCATCCCGCAACGCGACTCACCCCAGGGGAGACTCCAGTGCGCTACACGCCCAGCCTGCTGCAGAAAAAGCCTTTCGTGTTTCCGGAAGCTCCGCGCTGGTACCGTGACACGTTCTATTTCTGCGACATCGATGCAGGAACCATCTATCGATCCGACAACGGCACCTCGCAGGCCCTGTACATCCACGGGAGCCCGGTGTCGGGCTGGGTCCGTCTCGACGACGGTTCGCTCCTGGTCGTCGCCGGACTCGAGCGCCGCATCGTGTCGGTGCGCGACGGCGTCGCGACCACCTATGCCGACGCCACGGGCACAGTCGGCTGGGCGCTGAACGACCTGCTGCGTGCGCCGGACGGACACTGCTACGTGGGCGGCGTCGACTTCAACCTGTTCGCCGACCCGAGCAAGGCCGGACAGCCGAGCCCGCTGATCCACGTCGCGCCGGACGGTCGCGTGTCGGTCGCAACCCGGGACATCATGTTCCCGAACGGCATGACGATCCTGCCGAGCGGTGAACTGCTGGTGGCCGACTCCCTCACCGGCGATTTGCTGGCGTTCACTCGCAAGGCGGATGGATCGCTGGCCAATCGAAGAGTCTGGGCGCCGATCCCGGGCGAGATGCCCGACGGCATCAGTCTCGATGCCGAGGGCGCGGTCTGGGTCGCAAGCCACCACCAGGTCCTCCGCGTGCGCGAAGGCGGCGACATCACCGACGCGGTCGACATGGGTGCGACGCGCGCGACGGCTTGCATGCTCGGGGGCGGCGACGGGCGCACGTTGCTGATCACCGCGTCCGACACGCACGATCGCGCAGAGATACGAGCGAAGGGCCCGAGCGGCGCGATCTACACCGCGCGGGTCGCGGTTGCCGGGGCTGGCCTGCCATCCGTGTACTGAGGATCGCGATGACTACCCAGCGTGGGAACGAGAGGACTGCCGACTCGTCACGAAGACTCGAGGGCCGGGTCGCGCTGATCACCGGCGGTACCGGCGGCATCGGCGCCGCCACGGTCCGGCGCTTCGTGGCCGAGGGCGCATGGGTCGTTGCGACCGGGCGGTCGGCCGAGCGCGGCGCTGCACTGGTGCGGGAATTGGGCGAGCGCGTGCGATTCGTCGCCGCAGACGTCACCCGCGACGAGCAGGTGAATGCCATGATCGACGAGGCGGTCGCGTGGCGTGGCCGGCTCGATGTCCTGTTCAACAACGCCGGCGAAACGCAGGTGCCGCCGACCCTGCTCGCGCTCGAGCCTGCGGCGCTGCGCGCCGAGATCGACACACTGTTCACCAGTGTCGTCATGGCGACGCGCAAGGCGGCGCTCGTGATGCGCGCGCACGGCGGCGTGATCCTCACCTGCGCGAGCACGGCTGCGCACCGCGCCGGCTCCCAGTCGGCCGTTTACAGCTCGCTCAAAGCGGCCGTCGCCCATTTCTCACGCTGCGCGGCGCTGGAGCTTGCCGAGAGCCGCATCCGCGTCAATGCGATTTCCCCAGGCGCGATCGTGACGCCTATCTTCCTGAAGGAACTCGGTGTGCCGGCGGGCAAAGAGGCCGAAGCCCTGGATCTGTTGCGGCAGGTGTTTGGCGCGGCGCTTCCGGCCGGTCGTGCAGGCGACCCGGCGGACATCGCCGCGGTTGCGGCATTTCTCGCCAGCGACGAAGGCAGTTACGTCACCGGCCAGGATTGGGTCGTCGATGGAGGGCTCACTGCCGGGTTGTCGGCTGGGCAGCGACGCCAGCAGGAGGCGATGATCGTCGGCCATCTGAAGTCGAAGCTCGGGGGTTGACGGGGCCAGGACGCGGCCCCATGCGGGCGGGTCAAGGACGGATGACGCAGCGGGTGCGCCGCCGCCGCTCGCTGGGTGACCGCCCAGTCCCGTGACGAGCCCTGCCTGCCACTTGCGGCCGCGATGCGCCTATAGTGTTCGCGCCCGTCGGTCCTGCAACGACCAGCCGGGCTGAAAACGACACAACACAAGGAATAGGGGGACATGCCATGAAGCGCCTGTATGCAGCGATTCTGCTGATCGTGCCCATGACATCGATGGCGGACTATCTCGACGTCATCGAGGTCAAGCTGAAGGACGGCTGCACGTTCTCGAATTACGTGGCGATCGCCAAGGACTTCAATGTCTGGGGCAAGGCGAACGGCTACACGGCCGAGGTGTTGATGCCCGTGCAGCGCTCGTCGCTCGATAGCCTCTTCTGGGTCGGGCGCACAGCGAACGCGGCGGCTTTCGGCAAGGCCTGGGACACGTGGCGCGACGCGCTTTCGAACCCGGACTCCGCGCCGGCAAAGTTGTGGGCGCGCTTCAGCGCGTGCAGCACCAACGTGAGCCGATCGGGTTACGACGTCTACTAGCGCGGCTGGATAGCAGTCACGCTGAACTGAGACGGCGCCCCGGCCGCGCGGGGAAAGCGCTCGGCCGAGGAGCAGCTGCGCCCGATGGTCGCGAACGCAGGCAAGGACGCCGCTGTCGTGCTGGCCGACGTCCAGAAGGGCAGGGGCATGTAAGGTCGAGAGACTTGACCGCTCGCTGAACGAGGCCCGGGAGGCAACTCCCGGGCCTCGTCATGCCGGCGGGGGCGTCTTCTTTCGATGAGCGCTGGGGTCGGTCTTCTCTTACCATCGGCCGGACACGAGCCGCCGGACACCACGAGCAACCCATGCCCCTCGCCTGGCTCTCCCTCGCGATCGCCTGCACGGTCGGTTACCACCTCGTGCTGAAGCTGACGCCGCCCGGCGTGAACCCCCTGCTGTCGCTGCTGGTCACCTACGCGCTCGTGACCGTTCTGTTCGGCGCGTTCCTGCTGGCGGCGCCCGGCGAATTCGCATGGCGGCAGGAGATCCGGCAGCTCAACTGGACGGCGCTGGCGCTCGCCGTCGCGATCGTGGGCCTGGATCTGGCGTTCCTGTTCCTCTATCGCAGCGGATTCGAGGTGAGCCTCGGTGCGCTCGTCACCCAGTCCGCGGCTGCGATGCTGCTGCTCGTCGTTGGCGTCATGGCGTTCCGCGAGAAGCTGAGCGCGGAAAACGCGCTGGGCATCGCGCTATGTCTCGTCGGGTTGTGGCTGGTGAACCGACGCTGAACGGGCCTCGCTCCGCACCCGCCGCACCGTCATCCAGACGAATCCCGACACGATCGCGATCATCACTCCCATCAGCACCGCCATGGCGGGACCCGCCAGTCGCCAGGCTTCGCGCAGGCCGAAGATCACCCCGACCGGGGTGGCGACGAGCAGGATCGGGCCGGCGATGCGCACGTCGGCGCCTATTTCTCGAACCGGGTCCAGCCCGAAGAGGGCATGGACTCGAAGAACATCTGCACGCGGTGCAGGAGGTTGTTGCGGTCGGCCCAGGCCACCTGCTCGCGCAGCCGCTCCGTCTTCTCCTCGTCCGTCGGGTCGTGGTCCAGAGCGTAGGTGAGCGGCGGCGGTGGCGGCGTCTTGCCGCGTTTCTCCGCTTCCTCCTCGAGCATCTGGTACAGGCGATCCCAATAGCGCTGCGCCGGGTAGGCGCGGCCGCGCAGGTGGTAGTGCAGCATCAGCTGGCTGGCGCGGCTCGAAGGCTTCCAGGGGGGCATGGCCGGCGGCCCGTGCGGCGGCGTTGGTCGGGCCTCTAGGTTACCCGCTCGACGGGGCCGGCGGAAACGCTGATGATCGCCGTTGCGAGGGCACGGTGACCGGGAGTCCGAGATGACGGCCGTCGGTGTGAGCGAATTCCGCGAGGTCTACCGTCGCGAGCACATTCCGCGGGGTTATCGGGGATGGCTCCACCTCCTGTTTACCTTCGGCATCGGCGGGGCGGCGTTGCTGGCCTGTCTGCTGGAGCTGCAGGCCGTGCGGCCGCTCGAGTGGCTGGCGATCCCCGTCGCTTTTCTCTACGCGAACCTGGCGGAGTACTGGGGCCACCGCGGCCCGATGCATCACCTCACGCGCGGACTCGGAGCCATCTACGAGCGGCATACGCGACAGCACCATCGTTTCTTTACCGATGACTCGATGCCGGTGGACGAGCTGCGCGACCTTCGTGCAGTGCTGTTCCCGCCGGTGCTGATGACCTTCTTCATCACCGCGTTCGCGCTGCCGGCCTGGCTGCTGCTCGCGGCGATCGCGTCGCCGAACGTCGCCTGGCTGTTCGTGGCCACCTCGCTCGGCTATTTCCTCAACTACGAGTTCCTGCACCTCGCCTACCACCTGCCGCCGGGGCATCCGCTCGCGCGGCTGCCGCTGATCGGCCGGCTGAAGCAGCTGCACCAGATTCACCATGACCCGCGCCAGATGGCGCACGTCAACTTCAACATCACCTATCCGATCGGGGACGTCCTGTTCGGGACGCTGGCACTCCGGTGACGGAACATGGGCTTTGGGCTGTGGGCTGAAGGCTGTAGGTCAAAGGGATGCTGCACCCTCTGGCTACAGCCCATAGCCCAGAGCCTGAGGCCGAATATTCACCACCGTCGATTCCGCCACATCCCGTCCACGGCATAGATCGCGAGCGCCGACCAGATCAGCGCGAAGCCGACGGCGCGGGCGCGGGGGAACGGCTCGTGGAACACGAGCACGCCGATCAGGAACTGCAGCGTCGGGCCGATGTACTGCACGATCCCGACCGTCGACAGCGGGATGCGGCGGGCGCCGAACGCGAACATGGCGAGCGGCAGCGCCGTGACGAGCCCGCTGCCGAGGAGCAGCGCGTCCACGACGGCTCCCTCGTGCCCGAGCGCCGCGGCCCCCCTCTGCCACACCCACAGGAGATAGGCCAGCGCGAAAGGCGAGAGCAGCAGCGTCTCCGTCGCGAGTCCCGGGACCGAGTCCACCGCGACCACCTTGCGGATCAGGCCGTACAGGCCGAAGCTCGCCGCGAGCGCAAGGGCGATCCAGGGCGGACGCCCAGTGACGAACGCGAGGTAAAGCACGCCGACTGCCGCGAGACCCACGGCGACCCACTGCGCCCGCACCAGCCGTTCGTGCAGCACCACGACGCCGAGCACGACGCTGAACAGCGGGTTGATGAAGTAGCCGAGACTCGAGTCCACGACGTGGTCGTGCGTCACCGCCCACACGTAGACCAGCCAGTTGCAGCTGATCAGGAGCGCTGACGCCGCCAGCCTGCGGCGCGACGCCGGGTTCGCGAGCGCCGCACGGACCGCGCCGAGCTCGCCGCGGAACGCGAGCCACGCGAACACCAGCAGGCAGCACCAGACGATGCGGTGCGCCATGATCTGCAGCGCCGGCACCCCGGCCAGGGGCTTCAGGTACAGCGGGAACAGGCCCCACAGCACGAAAGCGCCCACCGCGGCGGCGAGGCCGGATCGCTCCGGGTGCGGACGCAGGTTGCCGGCCGGTGTATCGTTGCCCTGGTTCGCGGCCATCTCGGCGAGTCGAGGTCCGGCTCGCGGCCGGAGAGGCCGCATTGTCTCAGATCCGCGCGGCAGGAGACGGCCATGATCGACGTGCAGCAGGCGATCGAACAGGGTTTCCGGGACGCACCGTTCGTCGAGCACCTCGGCATCGAGCTCGAGGCGCTCGGCGACGGCTGGTGCGAGGCGGGCCTGAAGCTCGTCGACTGGCACCTGCAGCAGACCGGGGTGGCGCACGCGGGTGTCGTCGCGACGCTCGCGGATCACTGTGCCGGTGCGGCGGCCTTCACGCAGCTCGGCGCCGACGAGCGCGTCGTGACGGTCGAGTACAAGATCAACCTGTTGCGGGGCGCGCAGGGCGAGCGGCTGCGCTGCCGGGCGCAGGTCCTGAAGCGCGGGCAGACGCTGACCGTCGTCGAGTCCGAGGTGCACGCGGAGGCCGGTGGCCGCCGGCAACTGGTCGCGAAGCTGAACGCGACCATGGCCGTCGTGAGACTGCCCGCCGACCGGCCGCCACGACCGCCGCCGCAGGCGGGCTGACCCCGCCTCTCGGAAATCCACGAGCGATGGCGGCGCGGCAGGGCGGCATCCTGCAGCCGTGAAACAGGCGCTCGTGGCCGCGTCAGCGGCATTCATCCTCCTGGGAGGCTCCGTCATGGCGCTCGAGATCCACTCGCCGGCCTTCGGCCCGAACGGGGCGATTCCCGCGAAATTCACCTGCGAGGGCGAGGACGCATCGCCGCCGCTCGCGTGGAGTGGCGTGCCGGCCGGTACCAAATCCCTGGTGCTGATCGTGGACGATCCCGATGCGCCGGATCCGCGCGCACCGCAGATGACCTGGGTGCACTGGGTGCTCGCGAACCTTCCGCCCGACGCGACCGGACTCGCTGAAGGCGTGAGCGCGGCTTCGCTGCCTCCCGGCACGCTTGCTGGCCTGAACGACTGGAAGCGCGCCGGCTACGGCGGACCGTGCCCGCCGATCGGCCGGCACCGCTACTTCCACAAGCTCTACGCACTCGACCGGTCGCTCACCGGACTGCAGCAGCCGACGAAGGCGCAGGTCGAGGCGGCCATGCGCGGTCACGTGCTGGCGCAGGCCGAGCTGGTGGGCACCTACCAGAAGGCGCGCAAGTGACGCAGTTGCAAGGCCGGCTCGGGCGCGAGTACCGCACGTTGCACCGCATGGCGCAGATCTACTGCGCGGACCAACATGCGGCGGGCCACGAACGGCTCTGCGCGGAGTGTGCGCAGTTCCTCGAGTATGCGGGTCGCCGCCTCGAGAAATGTCCTTACGGAGCGGCGAAGCCCGTCTGCGCGAGCTGTCCGATCCACTGCTACAAGCGGGCCCAGCGTGAGCAGGCGCAGGCGATCATGCGCTACGCGGGCCCGCGCATGATGCTGCGCCATCCCTGGCTCAGCCTGACGCACCTCGTCGACAAGCTGCGTCGCGTGGAGCATCCCATGGAGGCGCGACGCCGGGAGCGGAGCTGAATCCGCGGCTCAGGCCGCCCGGTCGGTGAGATCGGTCACGAGTTGGGAGCGGTCGACCGTCTGGTCCCTGAGGAACCCGCCCGAGGGCCTCCACTCGAGCGCCTCGAGTTTCCTGCGCAGTGCGTCCGCTTCGTCGTCGGCGACGAGCCGCGCCCGGGGCGATACCTTGAGGCTCCGATTGGCGATCCAGCTGAGACTCATCCGTCGATCTCCGATGTCCGCACTCGAGCGTGCTGTCGGAGTAAGTGCACGATGCATGCCAGCGCCTGTGCGGGTCCCAAGTGTCAAGCGCGCCGACGTCGCGTCCTGTCGCGTGCCGGCCACAGGGGCTGCCGCGATGTGACGCCGTTCACGCATCGACAGCATGCCGGCAAGTTTCGTGACATAAGCACGCGCTGCGCCGGGCGGCGCCGGTTGTCAGATTTTCCGACGGCCTCGGTCGGTCGCGGGGAACGCTCAGAAACCTCGGAAGACGGCGATCTCCTCGAGCGCCGCGCGGTCCGTGCGCAGCGCGTTGATCGGAGCGGACTCGTCGCGGTATCCGAGCGCCATCCCGGCGAAGAGCATCAGTTCGGCTGGCACGCCCAGGAATTCGCCGACCGTGCGATGCCAGACCGACCATGCCTCCTGCGCGCAGGTGTGCAGCCCGCGCTCGCGCGCGAGCAGCATGACCGTCTGCATGAACATGCCGACGTCGGCCCATTGCGGGGGACCCATCTGGCGGTCGACGTAGAACAGGAGTCCGACGGGCGCGTCGAAGAAAGCGTAGTTGCGTGCGAACTGCAGCAGCCGGCGCATCTTGTCCTCGCGCGGCACGCCGATCGTCGCGTACATGTCCTCCCCACACTTGTAGCGACGCGAGCGATAGGGCTCGCCGAGATTCTGCGGGTAGATGTCGTACTCGGGATCTTCGCCGCGCGGATTCTGCGGAAGCCGCGACCGCACGGTGGCCCGCAGCTCCGCGAGTGGTGCACCCGTGAGCGCGTAGACGTGCCACGGCTGCAGGTTGCCGCCGGACGGTGCCTGCCGGGCGGCCTCGAGGATTTCGCGGACGGTGACTTCGGGCACCGGCGTGGGCAGGAACGCGCGGCAGCTCATGCGGGTTGCGACGGCTTCGGTGACTCTCAAGTGGCTTCCTCCGGATCGAAGCGCGATTGTCGCGGTCGCCCCGGATTTTCGCTAGGCTCGCCGCACGAGGTACGCATGCAAGCACTCCGAGATCTGGTCGCCGAGGTCCCCGATTTTCCGAAGCCCGGCATCCTGTTCCGCGACATCAGCCCGCTGCTGCGGCAGCGCTTCGATGCCACCATCGACGCGGTCGAGGCGCTGTTCACCGAGGCCGAGTGGGAAAGGGTCGACGCCGTCGCCGGGATCGAGTCGCGCGGATTCATTCTCGCCTCGGCGCTGGCGGACCGGCGGCACAAGGGTTTCGTGCCGATCCGCAAGAAGGGCAAGCTGCCGCCGCCGGTGGTCGACGTCTCCTATGACCTCGAGTACGGATCCGGCGTGCTCGAGATGCAGACCGGTCGCGGCTGCCTGATGCTCATCGACGACGTGCTCGCGACCGGTGGTACGCTCAGTGCCTCGGTGACGCTGGCACGGCTCGCCGGCTTCACGCTCGGCGGCCTCGGCGTGCTGGTCGACCTCGGACTCGTGGCCGACTTCCGCTGCGACGGAATGGAAGCGCGCTCCGTGCTGAAGTACGGCTGATGCGGCGATGAACGTCCCGCTCGAAGCGCAGGGCCGGCGCCGTCCGGCGCTCGCCTTCATCTTCGTCACGGTCCTGCTCGACATCCTCGCGCTGGGGCTCGTGATCCCGGTGCTGCCGCGGCTGATCGAGAGCTTCCTGGGCGGCAACACCGCGGCGGCCGCGAGGGTGTTCGGCGCCTTCGGCACGGTCTGGGCGCTGATGCAGTTCTTCTCCATGCCGGTCATGGGGGCGCTCTCGGACCGCTACGGTCGCCGGCCGGTGGTGCTCGCGTCCAATTTCGGCCTGGGCCTCGACTATGTGCTGATGGCGCTCGCGCCGAATCTCGCGTGGCTGTTCGTCGGCAGGGTGATCTCCGGCATCACCGCGGCGAGCATCAGCACCGGCATGGCGTACATTGCGGACGTCACGCCGGTCGAAAAGCGGTCGTCTGCTTTCGGGATGGTCGGCGTCGCTTTCGGCGTCGGCTTCATCTTCGGTCCCGCGCTCGGTGGGCTGCTCGGCAGTGTCGATCCGCGGCTTCCATTCTGGGCAGCGGCCGGGCTGAGCCTCACGAATGCCTGCTACGGCCTGTTCGTGCTGCCTGAATCGCTGCCGCCGGACCGGCGGCGCGCCTTCGAGTGGCGTCGTGCGAACCCGGTCGGGTCGCTGCGCCTGCTGCGCTCGCATCCCGAGCTCTCCGGCCTCGCGGGGGTCGCCTTCCTCAGCAATCTCGCGCATGCCGTCCTGCCGGCGACCTTCGTGCTATTTGCGGGTTACCGCTATGGCTGGAGCGAGTGGGACGTCGGGCTGGCGATGGCGGGCATCGGTGCCTGCTCGGCCGTCGTGCAGGGCGGGTTCGTCGGACCGCTGGTGCGACGCTACGGCGAGCGACGCGTGCTCGTCGGCGGCCTGCTCGCCGGCGCGGCCGGCTTCGCCGTCTATGGGCTCGCGCCGACCGGCTGGCTATTCCTCACGGGCCTGCCTCTCGCGGCACTCTGGGGGGTGTCGTCACCGGCGGCACAGTCGCTCATGACCCGGCGCATCGGGCCCTCTGAGCAGGGCGAGTTGCAGGGCGCCAACGGGAGCATCATGGGCATCGCGACGATGATCGGGCCGTCGATGTTTGCCGCGGTCTTCGCTCATTTCATCGGCGAGGGTGCACGCGTGCACGTGCCCGGCGCCGCCTTCCTGCTGGCGGCAATGCTGCTCCTCGGCGGGGCGCTGCTCGCCGCTCGCGTCACTCGTCCAGGTGCCGGGCATGTCGCTAGCCTCGCTGCCGGTCCCTGAACTGCTGCGCCCGGTGCTCGAGCGACGCCTCGCGGCGCTCGAAGCAAACGGGGGTCCGCCGTGCGGCGACAGCGACGCGGCGCGTTCGATCGCGGCGACGCTGCCCGGCGTCTGGGCCTGCAGCGATTTCATCGCGGAGTCGTGTCTGCGGGACCCGGAGATTCTCGCCTGGCTCGCGACAGACGGGTGCTTGCTCGGCGAAGTGGGGCGCGACGAACTGGCGCGCGACCTCGGGGCGGGCCTGGACCCGTCCGCGGACGATGCATCGTTCATGACGGCGCTGCGCCGCTTCCGGCGCCGGCAACTCGTGCGCATCGCCTGGCGCGATCTCGCGTCGCTCGCCGGCGTGCCGACGATCCTGCGGGAACTCACGCTGCTCGCTGACGTCTGCATCGCCGCCGCAAGCGAACATGCGGCCCGCACGCTGCGCAGCCGCCACGGTGTGCCGCGCGGGGCGGACGGGCGCGAGCTCGAGCTGCTGGTGCTCGGCATGGGCAAGCTGGGCGGCGGCGAGCTCAACTTCTCGTCGGACATCGACCTCGTGTTCCTCTTTCCGGAGCACGGCGAGACCGACGGCGCCCGGCCGCTCGAGCACGAGGAATGGTTCACGCGGCTCGGCCGCCGGATCGCGCAGCTCCTCGGCACGGTCACCGCCGACGGATTCGTCTACCGCGTCGACCTTCGACTCCGCCCTTTCGGGGACTCCGGACCGCTCGCCGTGAGCTTCGACGCCTTCGAGGACTACCTCCAGCAGCACGGGCGCGACTGGGAGCGCTACGCCTACGTCAAGGCCCGCCCCGTGCTCGGCGCCGCGGACTTCGACGGACTGTATCGGGATGTGTTGCGGCCTTTCGTCTTCCGGCGCTACCTGGACTTCGGCGTATTCGAGTCGCTGCGCGGGATGAAGGAACTCATCTCGCGCGAGGTCGAGCGCCGCGAACTGCAGGACAACGTGAAGCTCGGTCCGGGCGGCATCCGCGAGATCGAGTTCATCGTGCAGGCCTACCAGCTGATCCGCGGCGGCGGCGACCCGCGGCTGCAGACGCGCAGCCTGCTCGCGGCCCTGCCGCTGCTGGCCGGCAAGAAGCTGCTCAGCGAGTCTGCAGTCGCGGAGCTCGGGGACTCATACTGCTTCCTGCGTCGACTCGAGAACCGTCTGCAGGAGCGCAACGACGAGCAGACGCACGAGCTGCCGCAGGACGAGACCGGCCGCGCCCGGCTCGCGTTCGCCATGGGCGAACCGGGCTGGCCGGAGTTGCGCGCGCGCATCGACGAGCACCGCGAGCGGGTGAGCGGGCACTTCCGCCGACTGCTGTTCGGGCCGGAGGAGCCCGACGCGACCCGCGCGCTGGAGGGCATCCTCGCCGTGACCGATGGCGAGGCCGCGCGGCGATCGCTGCAGGCGGCGGGACTGCGCGAGGCGCCGGCGGTGGCGGAACGGCTCGGGCAACTGCGGGACAGCGCCTACTACCGGCATCTCGACGAGACGGGTCGGCGGCGGCTGCAGTTGCTGCTGCCGCGCCTGCTGCAGGCCATTGCGGGCAGCGGCTCGGAGGCGGTGGCCCTCGCGCGGCTGCTGCACATCCTCGAGCGCATCGGCGGGCGCACGGTGTACCTCGCGCTGCTGAACGAGAACGGCGTCGCGCGCGGCCGGCTGGTCGAGCTGTGCCTGCATTCGCAGTTCCTTGCCGACCAGATCGCCTCGTTCCCGCTGCTGCTCGACGAACTGCTCGACGAGCGGCTGTTCGAGTCGACGCCGACGCGCGCCGAGTTCGCGAGCGACCTGCGCACGCGCATGGCGGGGGCAGATGCTGCCGACCCCGAGCGGCAGGTGGACCTGCTGCGGCAGTTCCAGCGCGCCGCCGTGTTCCGCGTCGCCGTGCCCGACCTCACGGGCCGGCTGCCGCTGATGAAGGTGAGCGACCGGCTGACCGACATCGCCGAACTCATCGTCGGAGAGGCACTCGACCTGTCCTGGGAGCAGATCGCCGCCCGCCACGGCGTGCCACGCCACGGGGCGGACGCCGCCTCGCTGCGGGATTCGTCGATGATCGTGATCGCCTATGGCAAGTTCGGCGGCCTCGAGCTCGGCTACGGCTCCGACCTCGACCTCGTCTTCCTGCACGACTCGACCGGCGAACTGCAGCGGACCGCCGGGCCCGCGGTCGTCGAGAACAGCGTGTTCTTCCTCAGGCTCGTGCAGCGCCTGGTGCACCTGCTCACCGTGCACTCGGCGGCTGGCCGGCTCTACGAGGTGGACACGCGGCTGCGCCCGAGCGGCAAGGGCGGGCTGCTGGTGCAGAGCATCGATGGCTTCGGCGACTACCAGCGCAGCGAGGCGTGGACGTGGGAGCACCAGGCGCTGCTGCGGGCGCGCGCAGTGGCCGGCCCGCCCGCGTCGTGTGCGCGGTTCGAGGCGCTGCGGATCGACATTCTGCGCTTCGGCATCCGCCGCGCCACCCTGCGGGAAGACGTGCGCAACATGCGCGAGCGCATGAGGTCGGAGCTGTCGCGGTCCGGTCCGGACCAGTTCGACCTGAAGCGCGACGCCGGCGGCATCACCGACATCGAGTTCCTGGCGCAGTACTGGGCACTGCGCTGGTGCGACCGCCACCCTGAGCTCGTGACCTATTCCGACAACATCCGCCAGCTCGAGAGTCTCGCGTCGATCGACCTCGTCCCGCAGCACACGGTGGACGTTCTCACCGCGGCGTACCGCGTCTACCGGCAGCGCATCCACCGGCTGTCGCTGGACGGCGCCGGAGCCGTGGTACCGGCTGCCGAGTTCGCAGAGGTGCGCGCCGCCGTCTCGGCCGAGTGGCGCGAGGCGATGGAAAAATAGGTGAATGGCACCGACGTGAAAAACCGGTGAATGGCACCGATATAATCCGCGGACATCCCAGTGAGGCCGCCGCGATGCCCGAACTCCTCGTGCCGATTTCCCCCGGCGAGCTGATCGACAAGATCACGATCCTCGAGATCAAGTCGCAGCGCATGACGGACGCCGCCAAGCTGACCAACGTGCGCACCGAACTCGCCCTGCTCACCGACACCTGGCGATCCTCCGCGTATGCCGCGGTCGACATCGGGGCGGAGTGGCAGGCGCTGCGCGGCGTCAACGAGCAGCTGTGGGACATCGAGGACCGCATCCGCGACAAGGAACGCGACGCGAAGTTCGACGCGGAGTTCATCGAACTCGCGCGCGCGGTCTACGTGACGAACGACGAGCGCGCCGCGATCAAGAAGCAGATCAACACGCGGCTAGGATCGAGGCTGGTGGAGGAGAAGAGTTACGCGGAGTACCGGAGGTAGGCGATGGGCTGAAGGCTGTAGGCTATGGGCTATGGGCTGTGGGCTGAAGGCTGTAGCCAGAGGGTACGGTGCTCTTCTGACCCACAGCCTACAGCCCATAGCCCGCAGCCCACAGCCCACAGCCCACAGCCCATAGCCCGCAGCCCACAGCCCACAGCCCACAGCCCATAGCCCACAGCCCACAGCCCATAGCCCACAGCCTATTTCCGCAACACATACTCCGCGCCGCAGTACGGACACTTCGCCCAGCCGGTGTTCTCGATCGGCAGGAATACGCGTGGATGGGAGTTCCAGAGATACATCCCCGGCATCGGGCAGGAGAGCGGCAGGTCGTGCTGCGTTACCTCGTAGTGGTGCTGGGCGTTCGGCTGGATGAGCTTCTCGCTGCGGTCGGCCGTCACGGCGCCCTCTCCAGGTGAATCCGGGGCCCGCATTATGGACGATGCCGCCGCAGCCCGTCAGCCCGTGGGCGTGCGCGGCGCATCCGCCGCCATGAGCGCGTCGAGCCGCTCGACGGCGTCGTCGACGCTGATGAGATCCATCACGCCGGGACGCTCGATCTTGGTGGTCCAGGCGATCTCTGCGGCCGTGCGTCCGAGGAATCGCTGCGCAGCCGCCTCGTACCGGTCCACGCACCAGGGCCGACTGTAGTAGGGACCGCTGCGAGCCGGGTTGGTGGCGGCGTAGAGCCCGACGACCGGAGTGCCCACCGTTGTCGCCATGTGGGCGGGCCCCGAGTCCGGGGAGATGAGGACGGTCGCGCGCGCGAGCGTCGCGAGCAGTTCGAGCAGCGTGTCCTTGCCGACGAGGTTCACGCACGGCGCGTGTATGAGCGACTCGATGCGGGCGCCGTACTCCTGCTCGAGTTCGCTGCGGCCGCCGCAGATCAGCACCCTGAGCCCGTGCCGTGCCGCGGCGTGATCGGCGACCGCGGCATAACGCTCGGCGCTCCAGTTGCGCAGCGAGTGGCTGGAGCAGGGGCTCACGACCAGCGTCGGCTCGCCGTCCGGGATGGCGCGCCGCGCGTAGTCGAGCGCCGCCGGCGGCAGCGGGATGTCCCAGCGCATCGTGCGGTGGCGGATGCCGAGCCGCTCGACGAAGCCGAAGAAGCTGTCGAGCACGTGCTCGCGCTCGCGGGGCTCGATGCGGTGCGTGGTGAAGAGCCACTGCAGTTCGCGGGCGCGGGCGCGATCGAAGCCGACCCTGACCCTGGCCGGCACGACGGCCGCCGCCAAGCTCGCGCGCAGGGCGAGCTGCAGGTGCAGCAGCGCGTCGTATTGCCGTCCCGCGAACTGCCGGCGCAGGTCCCGGTAGCCGGCCAGCCCCGCCTTCTTGTCGAACCGGACGAAGTCGATGCCCGGGATGTGCCCGAGCAGCCGGTGCTCGAGAGTGCCGAGGACCCATGTGATCGCGGTGGCGGGCCACGCGTCCTGCAGCGTCCGCACGACGGGCAGCACGTGGCAGACATCGCCCAGTGCGGACAGTCGCAGCACGCAGACGCGGTCGGGTGGCGCGGTGAACAGGGGTGGCTGCATGCGGGGTGACGGTAGGCAGCGGCGGTCCAATGATGAACAATCCGGTCCGGGAACACGCAGGGGCGAACGCAACGGTGAGCTCGGGCCCGGAAGTCGAGGTGCGGACCGCGCGCGGCGCGATGCTATACGATGGCTCGCGCATCGAACAGCCGGGCGGCGGAGAGATCTTCGAGCGCAGCGCCTGGCGCGCGCGCGGCGCACTCGAGGAACAGCCCGGCGGGCGGGGCACCGTCGCATTCGTTCGCGAGGGTCCGCGGCGCTGGGTGTTGCGGCATTACCGTCGCGGCGGGTTGGTGGCGCGGTTCCTCGACGATGCCTATCTCTGGACCGGCGCCGTGCGGACCCGAAGTTTTGCCGAATGGCGGCTGTTGCGGCAGCTCGGCGAGTGGCAGATGCCCGTGCCGCGTGCGGTCGCCGCCCGCTACACGCGCTCGGGCCTCGTCTATCGCGCGGACCTGATCACCGAGGAACTGCCGACGCGCCTCACGCTGGCGCAGTCGCTCGCGGCGGCGCCGCTCGGCGCGGCGCGCTGGCGCGCCGTCGGCCGCTGCATCGGCCGGCTCCACGCCCGCGGGGTCCGGCACGCCGACCTGAACGCGCACAATCTCCTGCTCGGCGAGGGTAACGCCGTCTACGTCGTGGATTTCGACCGCGGGCGCGTCGTCCGGCGCGGCCGCTGGGAACGGCGGGTCGTCGCGCGACTGCGCCGCTCGCTCGCCAAGGTTTCCCGGGGACTGCCCGCGGACCGCTTCGGCGAGGCCGACTGGCGCGAACTGCTGCAAGGGGTGTCCGATTGCGCATCGTCTACGTCGTCCTGACCTACCTGCTCGCGCCGTTCGTGATGGCGCTCGAGGGCTGGAAGGCGCTCGCCAACCCGGACTATCGCGGCCGCCTGCACCAGCGCCTGGGATTCGTCGTGCCGCAGCCGCGCCCGGGTTGCGTGTGGGTGCACGCCGTCTCCGTCGGCGAAGTGCAGGCCGCTGCGGGACTGATCCGCGAACTGCGTCGGCGCGTTCCGGGGGTCGACGTGCTGATCACGACGGTGACGCCGACCGGCGCGCAGCGGGCGCAGGCGCTGTTCGGCGACGCGGTGCCCCACTGCTACCTGCCATACGACTTGCCCGGCCCGGTGCGCCGGTTTCTCGACCGCGTGCGTCCCGCGGTGGCCATCATCCTCGAGACGGAGATCTGGCCGACGCTCTACCACGAACTCGGCCGGCGCGGCACGCCGCTCGTGCTGGCGAGCGCGCGGGTCTCGACGCGCTCCGTGGACCGCTACCGGCGCATGGCCTCGCTGTTCCGCGAAACGCTCTCGCACGGCATCGTCATCGGCGCCCAGAGCACCGCGGACGCCGAGCGTTTCCGGGCAATCGGCGCGGCGCCGGACCGCGTACACGTCACGGGCAACGTCAAGTTCGACCTCGACATTCCGCAGCCGTCGATCGACGCCGGCCTGGCGTTTCGCAGCGCGGCGGCTGCCGGCCGGCCGATCTGGATCGCGGGCAGCACGCACGAGGGGGAAGAGGAGGCCGCGCTCGCCGCGCACGTGACGGTGCGTCAGCGCCACCCGGAGGCGCTGCTGATCCTGGTGCCGCGCCACCCGCAGCGTTTCGATGCGGTCCGGGGACTGTTGCGCCGTCGCGGGCACCGGTTCGCGCAACGCAGCTCGGGACAGACGCCACAGGCGGCGGATGACGTCTTCCTGGTGGACACGCTCGGGGAACTGCAGTCGTTCTATGCGGCGTCCGACGTGGCCTTCGTCGGCGGCAGCCTCGTGCCGGTCGGCGGGCACAACCTGCTCGAACCGGCGGTGCTGGGCCGGCTGATCCTGTCGGGCCCGCACACGCACAATGCGCAGGACATCGCGGAGCTGCTGGCGCAGTCCGGAGCGCTGCACATCGTCCGCAGCCGCGAGGAACTCGCGCAGCGCGTGGCCGACGCGTTCGGCGACCCGGCGTCGGCGGCGCAGGACGGCGCGGCGGGCCAGCGCGTGATCGCGCAGAGCCGGGGTGCCGTCGAACGGCTCGTCGAGATGGTGCTGCCGCTGCTCAGCCGGCCGGCCGCGTCACCGCGAGCGGCGAAGGCGTCGTGAGCACGCTGTTGATCGAGTCGAGGTCGCCCGGGACCAGCACGCCGGCCGCCGACTTGAGCCGCACGACGTTGATCAGGTAGTCGTAGCGGCTGCGCGCGTAGTCGCGCTCGGCCTCGAACAGTCGACGCCGTGCGTCGAGCACGTCGACGGTGGTCCGCGTGCCGACCTCGAATCCCGCCTCGGTGGCCTCGAGGGCGGTCTGGTTCGACTTCACGGCCTGCTTGAGCGCACCCACGCGCGCCTTCTCGGCGATCACCCCGAGGTACGAGTCGCGCGTCTCGCGCTCCGCCTGGCGCAGCGCACCCTCGAGGCGCTCGCGGGCGGCGCGGTGCAGGTGCACCTGCTGCCGGACCTGCGACTGCGTCACGCCGCCGCTGAATACCGGCAGCGTCATCTGCAGCCCGATCGAGTCCTGCCGCTGGCTCGAGTCGGCGGGACCCTCGAGTCCGTTGTTGGTCTGCGTGGCGTCCGCGTCGAACTGGCCGTACTGCCCGACGAGTTCCACCGTCGGCAGGTGCCCGGCCTGCGCGACCTTGATGTTGGTCTTGGCGATGTCCACGTCGAGCCGGGCCGCGATGACGTTCAGGTTCTGGTCGTTCGCCTTTTCGACCCAGCCGTTCTCGTCCGCCGGCTGGGGCTGGTCGAGCGGCATGTCGTCCCCCGGCTTGGTCAGCGCCTGGTACGCCTCGCCGGTGAGTTCGCGCAGGAACTCCTGGGCGGTCGCGAGCGAACGCTTGGCCAGGATCACGCCGGCGGTCGCGTTGTCGTGGGCCGCGCGTGCTTCCTGCACGTCGGTGATCGCGATGAGGCCGACCTCGAAGCGCTTCTCCGCCTGCTCGAGCTGGCGGGCCACCGCCTGCAGCGTCGCCTCCGCCGCGGTGAGCGTGTCCTCCGCGGCGAGCACGTCGAAATAGCGCCCGGCGACCCGCACCAGCAGGTCCTGCTCGGCCGCGCGGTAGTTCGCCTCGGCGAGCGCGACTTCGGAGTCGGCGCGCCGCAGCGTCTGCCACTGCGCCCAGTCGAAGACCGTCTGCGTGAGCTGGCCCTGGTAGTTCCAGAAGTCGGAGTCCGTCTCCTGCTTGTTCTTCACGATCGCGATCGTCGGCGGGTCGGTCGCGCTCACGGCCTGGGTAAAGGTGGCATTGCTGTCGGTGTTGCGCGACGCCATCTGCCCGGTGAAGCTCAATTGCGGGAAGAGCGCGCCGCGCGCCTGCGGCTTCACTTCGAGCGCGGCCAGGCGCCGGGCCTGGGCCTCGAGGATCTTCGGGTCGCTCTTGGCCGCCGCCTGGTAGACCTCGAGGAGGTTCTCCGACCGGGCCATGGCGCTGGACAGTCCGAGGGCGATGCCCAGGGCGAGGACCAGGGATTTCTTGAGCATGCAGTCACCGTCCGGCGGCCGGGCCGCCCAAAGGTCAGTTGGTGTTGTAGTAGACTATATCACCTGGCGGTCCGCTGGCTACTCCCAGGGCCGCCGATGACTCAGAAGACGAACTTCGGCGGCTCCGGTGCGTGGATCAGCGGGTCCATGACAGTTTCGAACAGGCTCTCCCGCCGCCATTCACCGGGGGCCGTCCGCGTGATGCGCAGCGCCTCCATGACCGGGCCCGTGCCGGTGACCACGAACAGCCGCCCGCCGGGGGCCAGCGCGCGCTCGAAGCGCGCGTCGTAGACGGGCAGCGACCCGGTCAGTGCGATGACGTCGTACTCGCCCTGGAGTTCGAGCGTCATCGCGTCCGCGGTTTCCACGCTCACGTTGTGCAGCCCCACGCGGGCGAGATTCGCGCGCGCTGCGTCGGCGAGGTCGCCGAAGATCTCGAGCGAGCGGACGCTTCGCGCGAGTCCGCCGAGGCAGGCGGCGAAATAACCGCTGCCGGTGCCCACCTCGAGCACACGGTCGTCCGGCACGATCTCGAGCGACTGCAGGATGCGGCCCTCGAGCTTCGGGGCCAGCATGCGCTGCCCGTGGGCGAGCGGCACGCAGAGGTCGGCGAAGGCGAGTTCACGGCAGGCCGGAGGCGCGAATTCCTCGCGCGGAGTGCGCTCCATCACCGACAGCACGTCGAGGTCGAGCACGTCCCAGGCGCGGACCTGTTGGTCGATCATCTGGCGGCGGGCGGCGGCGAGGTCGAGCATGGCGATGAATCCGGAGGTGGATGAGCGGGCAGAAGGGGCGCAGCTCGGCGAGGCGCGCAGGTTAAGGACTCGGGCTGCGCGCCACAAGCCGAGCTTGCCGCATGATTATGGTGAAATCGGGAAGCCGGCGCGACCCGTTCCGCTATGCTTCGGCCGCACCGCGCAACAACGACAATCCTGCAGGGGAAGGGGCGCCCGCGGCCCGCCCGGTCCGGAGGACATGGCCAGTCCCGACAATGACTTGCTGCTCGTCGCATTGGCGGCCCTCGGGCTGCTCGCGGCGCTGCTCGCCGTGGTGCTGGTGCGTCGTCAGCGCGAGGCCCGGCAGCTGAGCGAGATCGGCGAGCGTCTGGCCGCGGTCGCTGCCACGGGCGACGTGGCCGAGCGGCTCGCGCCGCATGCCGCGGGCGGCCGTGCCGGGGACTTCGCGGAAAACGCCGATCGCCTGCTCGCACGGCTGCAGGTCGAGACGACGACCCGCAACGAGCGCGAGCAGATCTATCGTCGCCTGACCGAGGCCATGCACGAAGGAGTGGCAGTGGAGCGCGACGGCATCCAGCTCGCCAATGCGCGTTTCGCCGAGCTCTGCGGCGCGGCCTCACCCGCGCAGCTCGTCGGCCGTCGGCTGGTCGATCTCGTGCATCCCGATTTCGCCGAGCTGGTCGAGGAGGTCCTGCGCCGGCACCGTGCCGGACAGCCGGCGCCCGAGCGCCTGGAAGCGGAACTCCGGTCCGCGAACGGTCGCGGCGCGCGCCTCGAATTCGCGTTCGCTTCCGTGACATTCGAAGGTCAGCGGGCCCTGCTGGTGTCGGCCGTGGAGATGAGCGCCCGCGCCGGGGCGGACCGCGCGCGCGGCGGGCACGGGACGGCCTGGGAGGCGCTCGACGCGCTCGGCGAAGGCGTGCTCACGACGGATGCCGAGGGACGCATCGTCTACGTCAACCAGGCGGGCGAGCAGCTGATCGGCAAGTCGGCGGCGGACGCGCTCGGCCACACCCTGCAGGAAGTCATCAGCCTGGTCGCCGAGGGGGACCGCAAGACGCTCGGCGACCCGGTGCGGCAGTCGATCACGACCGGCGCCCGGGTGCACATCGGCCGGCGCGGGATGGTGGTGTCGAACGACGGCGGCGGCGAGCGCTCGATCGAGCTGACGGTCTCGCCGCTGCGCGATTCCGCCGGCGAGGTGAGCGGCACGGTGATCGCGCTGCGCGACGTGAGCGACCTGCGCGGTCTCACGCGGCAGATGTCCTACCAGGCGAGCCACGATGCGCTCACCGGGCTCGTCAACCGCCGCGAGTTCGAGGGCCGGCTGCAGGAGTCGCTCGAGGCGGCCCACGCCGGCGGACACCGCCACGTCCTCTGTTACCTCGATCTCGACCGCTTCAAGGCCGTGAACGACGAGTGCGGCCACGTCGCGGGCGACAGCATGCTGCGCGAGGTGGCAGCGCTCATCAAGGACGCGGTCCGCGACTCCGACACGGTCGGACGTCTCGGTGGCGACGAGTTCGGGATCCTGCTGCTCGGCTGCCCGCTCGAGAAGGCCCGCCAGATCGCCGACGACGTGGTGCGCGCGGTCGCCGATTACCGCTTCGTCTGGAAGGACAAGATCTTCAACATCGGCGTGAGCGTCGGCCTCGTCGAGGTCTCGCGCGAGAGCGGCTCGCTCGAGGACCTGATCGGCGCCGCCGATTCGGCCTGCTACGTGGCGAAGAAGCAGGGCGGACACGTGCAGGTCTACTCGGCGCGCGACGAGGCGGCGGCTCGCCAGCGCGGCGAGATCCACTGGCTGCAGCAGCTGCAATCGGCCCTCAAGGACGGGCGTTTCGAACTGCACGCGCAGCCGATCGTCGCCGTCGACGCCCGGGCGGCGCCCGGGCCGGGCCTCGAAGTGCTGCTGCGGCTCAAGGACGAGAGCGGCGCGACCATCGCGCCAGGCGAGTTCATGCGGGCGGCCGAGCGCTATCGCCTCATGCCGCACGTCGACCGCTGGGTCGTGCAGACGGCGCTCGCCGCTCTCGGTCGCGGGGCCGTGCGCCTCGCCCCGGGCCGCAGCCTGTGCATCAACCTGTCGGGGCAGACGCTCGGCGACGCGGCGTTCCTCG
>CAZRKS010000025.1:0-24092 GCA_964600315.1 uncultured Steroidobacteraceae bacterium
GCATCGCCGAGGAATTCCAGCAACTCGTCGAGCAGTACGTCGAACGCACCTACGCGGGGAGGCCGACACCATGAGCAAGCTGCGTGACCGAAAGTGCGCGGCGTGCGCCCCGGGCACGCCGGTCCTGGCGGCCGGACGGGCCGCCGAGTTGCATGCGCAGCTCAAGCCGGGCTGGCGCATCGCCGAGGACGGCAAGTCGCTGCGCCGCGCCTGGGGATTTGCGGACTTCTACGAGACCATGGCGTTCGTCAATGCCGTCGCCTGGGTCGCGAACGTCGAAGACCATCACCCGGACCTCGAGGTCGGCTACGGCCACTGCCGGGTGACCTTCACGACGCACTCGATCGGCGGGCTGTCGGAGAACGACTTCATCTGCGCCGCGAAACTGGACGCGCTGGGGCCCTAGACACGCACGCGATCCGGATGGCGACCGCAGGCGCAGAGCAACAGAGAACGGGGGGAGCCGCGGAATGGAAGAAGACAGGACCGACGACCCGGCCGCGGCGTTGCCGTTCGTCGCGCCGTGCCGGACGCTTGCGCCCATGGCACCGCTCGGCTGGCTGCAGAGCGGCTGGCGCGACCTCTGGTCCGCGCCGCGCCAGAGCCTGGCCTACGGCGCGATCGTCGTCCTGCTCAGCCTCACCGTCGCGCTGGTCACGATCGGGTTCGGCGGCTACTGGGAACTGCTCGCGCTGGTGTCGGGCTTCGTCCTGATCGCCCCGATCCTGGCCGTGGGGACCTACGTCATCAGCCGCCAGCTCGAGCACGGCGAGCGGCCGTCGCTCCGCCGCTGCATCCGCGAGGAACGGCGCGCGCTCGGCAATCTCATGGTGTTTGCCCTCATGCTGCTGGTCGTGTTCCTCGTCTGGGCCCGGGCCGGCTCCGCGGTCCACGTATTCTTCCCGATGGGCGAGACGCCGGACTGGCGCGACTATGTCACTTACTTCGGCATCGGCAGCGCGATCGGCTCGATCTTCGCGGCCATCGTGTTCGCGTCCGCGGCGTTCTCGCTGCCGATGCTGGTGGACCGCAAGGTCGACACCGTGACGGCGGTGGTCACGAGCGTGAATGCCGTGCTGCGCAACAAGCCCGCGATGGCCGTGTGGGCGGCCTGCATCGGGCTCGCGGTCGCGCCCGGCTTCGCCCTGCTCTTCATCGGGCGCGACCACGGCAGCCGCCTCGCGTGGCTGATGGTCGCGCTCGGCGTGACGCTGCCGCTGATCGGGCACGCAACCTGGCACGGATACCGGGCCATCGTCGACGCGGGCCAGTGGCCGCCGAACGACGAGACGCCCGACGACTGACGGACGGCCAGGCGAGCGGTTGTTCGAGACACACGACACGAGGAGATTCTCGATGAGCATGCCCTTCAGACCGCGCTTATTCACGATCGCCTCGCTGGCCCTGCTGCCGGCTGCGATCCTCACCGTGGCCGGCTGCGCCAGCACGGAAGGCGTGGAGCAGGAACAGGTCTACACGGCGACCAACGGCTTTGCCGTGGTCGACACTTTCACCTATGTCGCAACGGTGACGGGGGTCGACGCCACGAAGCGCAAACTGACCGTCACCACGCCGGACGGGAAGTCCGCGACGTTCAAGGCGGGCAAGAACGTCGACCTGAGCGCCTTCAAGGTCGGCGAGCAGGTCGGCTTCCAGGCTACGGAAGCCACGGCGCTCGTGATCCGCAAGGACAGCCGCCCGCCGGCCGACGCAGCCGCCATCGAACTCGCCGCGGCCAGCAACGGCAAGACGACCGGCGTTTTCGAAGGCGAGGCGGTCGAGGTCACGGCGAAGATCGTCGCGCTCGATGCCGGGTCGCGGCGGGTCACGTTCCAGTTCGCGGACGGGACGACCCAGACGCTGAAGGCCCACAAGCAGGTCGACCTCTCGGGTCTCGCGGTCGGCGAAGCCGTGACCGTCGAGTATGCCGAATCGCTCGTGATCGCGAGTTCGACGCCCTGAGCGGGCGGCCCGCTCACTCCAGGAGGAGATGGTCGAGGCCGGTGTCCATCTCCTGCAGGAGATCCACCGGCCGGCGCGAATAGCGCAGTGCCGCCGCATAGCCGCGGCGGTCGCCGCCGTGATCGAGCATCCACTGGGCGTGCTCGCAGAGCAGCGCGAGTTGCAGCGAACGGGCGAGCGTGAGGGCGAGGCGGCGGGCGCCCGCCTCGAGCAGTTCGCGGTCGTGGCTCGACTCGAGCCACAGCACGGCGCGCTCGAGGGCGGCCATCGCCTGGCGGCCCGCGGCGGCCAGTCGCGGGTCGGCGAGTGATCGCACGCACGACGAGGCTCGGCCGATCAGGGCCGCGAGACCAGCGTTGAGGTCCGCCCGGAGCAGCGCGTCGAGCGCCAGGACGTTGGTCGTGCCGCCCCAGATCGGCAGCACGTGCGCATCGCGCAGCTGCTGCGGCAGCCCGGTGCCCTCCAGGTAGCCAGCGCCGCCGAAACTCTCCACGACCTCGCTCAGCACGGCGACCGCCTGCCGGGCGGTCGCGAGCTTGCCGAGCGGTGTCACGAGCCGGAGCAGCGCGCGCTGCCCGTCATCGATCTCGCGACGCTCGAAGCGTCCCGTCAGTTCGACGAGCAGGAACGTCATGAGGAACGCACCCCAGGTCTCGGCCTCGAGCGCGGCGAGCGTGTCCGCGTGCAGCGGCTGCCGGGCGAGCGGTCGGCCGAACGCCTCGCGCCGGGAGGCAAAGGCGCGCGCGAGCGCGAGGCCGCGGCGCATGTCGGACACCGCGCAGACGCTGTTCCACAGGCGCGTGACGCCGAGCATCGGCTCGATCGCGGCGGTCCCGTCGCGTGGCGGTCCGACCAGCCGGGCCCGCGCACCGTCGAGCGTCAACTCCGCGGTCGCCACCTTGCGCGTGCCCAGCTTGTCCGCTAGCCGCCCGAAACGCAGGCCGTTCAGCCGCCCGTCCGCGTCGCGAACCTCGACGTAGAAGAGCGCGAGCCCGCGGCCGCCCGGCGCGTTGCCCGCGGGCCGCGCGAGGGTGAGGGCCATCGGCGCGCCGATCGCCGACGCGAACAGCTTGCGGCCGTGGAGCCGCCATTCGTCGCCGTCCGGCACGGCACGGGTTTCGGCGCTGCCGACGTCCGAGCCACCGGTGGCCTCGGTCATCCACAGGCCGCTGGTCCAGGCGAGTGCGGGATCGCGCGCCGTGAGCCGAGGCAGCACCCGCTCGGCCAGGTCGCGGTCGCCCGATTCGAGCAGCAGGCACGCGGCGCCGTCGGTCATCGCAAGCTGGGAGCTGTAGGCATCCGACGAGGGATGGAACAGGTAGACCTTCGCGAACTGCGCCGTGCGCGCGTGACGCCCATGCGCAGGCTCGTAGGCGGTGGCGACCAGTCCGTGCCGGAGCGCGAGACGCTCCGCCTCGCGCCAGAGCGGAGTCACCTCGAGCCGGTCGATGCGATTTCCGGAAGCGTCCCGGGTCACGAGGCGCGGCTCGTTCGCGCGATCCGCGAGCTGCCGCCGGTGGAGCGGCCCGGCAGCGACGGCACCCAGTTCATCGAGCTCAGGAGCGAGCTCGCGCAACGATTCGGCCGTCAGGGTCCGTCGCAGCCAGGATGCGAGCAGGGGATCGTCCCGGTAAGGATGGCCGAGCCCGGGCTCGAACGGCGTGACGTGTTCCTGCGAGCCGGGATCGCTGCCCATCAGCTCGACCCGGGCCGCGACACGATCTCCGGCAAGTCTCCCACGAGGCCTAGCGCACGCCTCGCCAGCATGCGGCGCGCCAGCGGCTGCGAGGCGACCAGCGCCAGCCCGAAGCGCCGGACCGCGGACATGCCCATGTTCTTCTCGCCGAACACGCGGTTCAGCGTGTCGGTCGTGCCGAGCAGCAACGCGTTTTCGCTGCGGCGCCAGCGCGCGTAGCGGCGCAATACGCGCAGGCTCGTCGGGTCCTCGCCCGCCTCCACGGCGCGCGCCAGCACCTCGGCGAGCGACGCCGCGTCGAGGAAGCCGAGGTTCACGCCCTGCCCCGCCAGCGGATGGATCGTGTGCGCGGCGTCGCCGACCAGGGCGAGTCGGGGCCGCACGTATTCACGCGCGTGCCACAGTGCCAGCGGAAATCCCGCGCGCTCGGTGTCGAGCGTCACCTCGCCGAGCACCCGCGCGCTCGCCTCGGTCACGCGGCGACCGAACTCTGCGGGTTCCAGTTCGACCAGTTCCGTCGCCTGTTCCCGGGTGACCGTCCACACCAGCGACACTCGCCCGTCAGCCAGCGGCAGGAAGGCGATCGGTCCGTCCGGCAGGAATCGCTGCCACGCCGTCTGAGCATGCGGCCTGGCGGTGCGGAGGTGGGCCACGATCGCGGTCTGGCCATACGCCCATCCGGCGCGACCGATGCCGCAGAGTTCGCGGGTGCGCGACGCGCCGCCGTCGGCGCCGACGACGAGTCCGCAGCGTATCCTGCGACCGTCCGTGAGCGTGATCGTCGCCGCGTCGGCGTCGAATTCGAGCGCCTCGAGGCCGGCGCGCAGCATCGTGACGCCCTCGAGTTCCGGCGACTCGAGCAGCTCCCACTGCACGCGCAGGTTCTCGGCGATGTAACCGAGGTTCGCTTCTCCGGTCTCGGCCGCGGAGAAGCGCAGCGCGTCGCGGGCGTCGGGCGCGCTCGCGGCGTCCCACACGACCATCTCCGAATACGGGCAGGCGTGCTCGCGGATCGCGGGCCACGCACCGGCTGCCGACAGGATCCGCTCCGAGGCGCGCGACAGGGCGGAAACCCGCAGGTCGAGCGAGCGATCGTCGGGCGGCCGCGGCGCGGAGGGCTCGATCACGGCGATGCGCCAGTCCGCGAGGCGCTCGTCGCGCTCGAGCAGCGCGGCGACGCACAAGCCGACCATGCCGCCGCCGACGATCGCGACGTCGAAATCGTGGCGTCGCATGGGGTTCATGCGCCGCCCCTGGCGAGTGGCACGCCGCGCGCCAGCTTCGGAACGCGGCCGGCGGCGCCGACGCTCAATCGCGACAGCGCGGCCTTGGCGGGCGGCAGCGCATCGAAAGCGAGCAGCCCGAGGCTGCGCAGTCCGCGCATCGCCCCGAGCGGCGCGGCAAAGACCCGCACCAGGCCGTCCGTGAATGCCACGATGCGTCGCTGGTCCTGGTCGCGCCAGTCGGCGTATGCGCGCAGCACGGGCTCCGCGCCGACGTCGACCTGTCCGGCCGCGAGCGCGTCCGCGATGACCTCGGCGAGGCAGGCGGCGTCGCGCAGACCGAGATTGAAGCCCTGCCCGGCGATCGGGTGCAGCGTCTGCGCAGCATTGCCGACGATCGCGAGCCGCGGCGCGACGTGGCGCCCGGCCCGCGAGAGCGCGAGGTCGTAGGCGTGGCGCACGCCGACGCGCAACAGGCGCCCGAGCCGGAAACCGAATGCGGCCTCGAGTTCGGCGAGAAATCCTGCGTCCGGCAGCGCGAGCAGGCGCGCCGCTTCGTCGGGTCTGCGGATCCAGACGAGCCCGCAGCGACCGTCGGACAGCGGCAACACGGCGAGCGGCCCGTCCGGCGTGAAGCGCTCGTAGGCGACGTGGTCGTGAAAACGCTGCGTGGTGAGCGTGGCGATGATCGCGGTCTGGCCGTAGTCCCAGCGCTCGGCGGCGATGCCCGCCTGCTCGCGGATCACCGAGCGCGCGCCGTCCGCGGCCACGACCAGTCGCGCCCCGATCGTCAGGGCTTCGCCGCCGCGCTCGAGCGTGAGCGTCCGCCGGTCGACCTCCAGCGCCGTGCCGAGGACCTTCGCCGGAGCGAATATCTCGACGCCCGACACGTGGGCAAGCCCCGCCCACAGCCCGGCGCCGATCACCCGGTTCGGCAGCACGTAGCCGAGCGCCTCGAGCCCCTGCTCCGCGGCGTCGATGCGGGCGACGCCGAAACGGCCTTGCTCCGAGACGTGGATGCGGCGGATCGCGGTCGCCTCGCGCTGCATGTGTCGCCAGACGTCGAGGCTGCGGAAGACGCGAACCGTGCCGTTCGCGAGCGCGGTCGTGCGCTCGTCGAAGCTCGGATGCTCGCCGCCGGCGGCCGCCGGCTCGACGGCCTCGATGAGCGCGATCCGGAGACCGAGCGGCGCCAGCGCGAGCGCGAGCGACGCGCCCACCAGCCCACCGCCCGCGATGGCGAGATCGAACTCGAAGGAAACCGGCACTTCGCTCATCGCCGCCGCGCGCCCCGTGCTCAGGCCGACATCACGCGTTCGATCTCGGCCGGCGTGCGCGGCAGGCCAGCCGTGAGGAGTTCGCAGCCGTCGGCACTGACCGCGACGTCATCCTCGATTCGCACCCCGATGTTCCACCAGCGGCGTGGCACGCCTCGGGTGCCGGCGGGAATGTAGATCCCGGGCTCGACGGTGAGCACCATGCCCGGCTCGAGCACGCGCCATTCCTCGCCGACCTTGTAGTCGCCGACGTCGTGCACGTCCATGCCGAGCCAGTGGCCGGTGCGATGCATGTAGAACTTCTTGTACGCCTCCTCGCGGATGAGCGACGGCACGCGCCCCTTCAGCAGGCCGAGCCGGACCAGACCCTGCGTGATCGCACACACCGCCGCGTCGTGCGGCTCGTTCCAGTGGTTGCCCGGCCGGATGCGCGAGAACGCCGCCTCCTGCGCGTCGAGCACCACCTCGTAGACCGCCCGCTGCTCGGCCGTGAACCGGCCGTTCACCGGGAACGTGCGCGTGATGTCGGAGGCGTAGCAGCGGTATTCGCAGCCCGCGTCGATGAGCAGCAGGTCGCCATCCTTCAGTTCGGCGTCGTTGGCGTGATAGTGCAGCGTGCAGGCGTTCGGGCCGCCGCCGACGATCGGGTGATAGGCGACGTCGGCGCCGTGGCGGTGAAACTCGTGCAGCAGCTCCGCCATCACGGCGTATTCGCGCATCCCGGGCCGCGTGGCCTTCATGGCGCGGACGTGCGCGCCGACCGAGACCTGGGCCGCGTGGCGCATCACCGCCAGCTCGCCGCGGCTCTTGAACAGACGCATGTCGTGCAGCAGGTGGTCGAGCGCGACGAACTCCTGCGGTGTGTGCAGGCCGAGCTTCGCCTGGCCGCGCAGGGTGTTCACCCAGCCGATGACGTGCTGGTCGAACTCCGGGTGCACGCCCATCGTGTAGTAGACGCGCCCGCACTGCTCGATCAGGCCCGGCAGGATGTCGTCGATGTCGCCGATCGGGAAGGCGTCGTCGGCCCCGTAGTCGCGGGTGGCGCCGTCCGGTCCCGCGCGCTTGCCATCCCAGGTCTCGCGCGTCGGGTCACGATCGCGCACGAACAGGATGAACTCCGCCTGTGCGCGCCCCGGCACCAGCACGGCCACGGCTTCGGGTTCGTCGAAACCCGTCAGGTAGTGGAAATCGCTGTCCGGGCGGTAGTGATAGTGAACGTCGCTGTTGCGCTGCTTCTCGGTGGCGGCCGGCAGGATGGCGATGCCGCCCTTGCCCATCATGCGCATGAGCTGCCGGCGGCGGCGCGCGAATTCGTCTTTGCGTAGGGTCATGGTCCTGTCAGTGTTCGAGGCGCGGTCCCGGCTGACCTGCGCGAAGGGCGGCGAGTTCGTCGTAGGCGAGTTGCACGCCGACGCGCAGGAACTCCACCAGTTCCGCGTAGGCGCCTTCCTCGACCTCCGCGGCGTCCGAGCCCACGGCACCGGCGTGCGCGATCCGGGCGAAATCGGCCAGCACTTCCGCGACGTCCTCCGGCAGCGCGACGCGGTTGGCCGTTCCCGCGGCGCCGAAGCCGTAGAGGAAGCCCTGGCACCAGACGCCGAGCGCCTCGACCCGCACTGCGAGCGCCTCCTCGTCGTCGGGGAGCAGCGGCTGGAATTCCAGCTGGTCGCTGTCAAGCGCGCCGGCGGTCCCCGCGCGCAGCGCGGCCAGCGGCGCGGACTCGGGCTCGGCATCGCCGGGCAGGATCTCGTCCAGCCACTCGGGGAGCCCGTAGTCCCGGCGTGCACAGAGCGCACCCGTGAGACAGCCGTGTGCCTCCGACGCGTGCACCGTGGATCCCGCGGCCGCGAGCGCCTGGGCCACGTCGTCGAAGGCGACCGATATGCTCATCGCAATTATCGTAACATCGCGCGCCTCGGCGCGGCCCCTTCAATTGATTCCCCCCGGGGCCGGCTCTATAGTTCCCCGCATGAGCGACACCGCCGCAAGATCCGCCGTGGACGCCGAACTGCGCCGGCTCGAGCGCCGGGTCGACGAACTCGTCGGCACGATCGGGCAGCTGAAGGAAGAGAACCGCGCGCTGCGCCAGCGGCAGGACACGCTGATGTCGGAGCGGGCCAACCTGCTGCAGAAGAACGAGCAGGTCCGGGCGCGCGTCGAGGCGATGATCGGACGACTCAAGGCGATGGAGCAGGGTTCATGAGCGACGACCGCGTGTCCCGGGTGAGCGTCCGGCTGCTCGACCGCGAGTACCAGGTCGCCTGCCCGACGGACGAGCGCAGCGACCTGCTCGATTCCGCCGAGTACCTCGACGCCAAGATGCGCGAGGTGCGCGACTCCGGCAAGGTGGTCGGGCTCGACCGCATCGCGGTCATCTCGGCCCTCAACCTGGCGAACGAGCTGATCAAGCTGCGTCGCCACGGCACGGCGCTCGACGGCGACGTCGGCGCGAGATTGCGTACGCTGCGCGAGCGCGTCGAGGCAGCCCTCGAGCGCGGCCAGCAGATGGAATTGTGAGGGGCGGCGCGCCGCCCCCCGACGACTTGGCGCCGCCTGCGGTGTTCGACACGGTCCGGGTTACCTCTCGACCGTAAGTCAAAAAACCCAGGGGAGCCGGCCAGCCGGTACCGTTGTGCAAGTCCGCCCCCGAGCGGGAAGCCTGAGGTGCCGTGGCCTTCCCCGCCTGTTGCTCCATGTCGAGAGCAATGGTCCGTGACGGCACAGGCGGGTGGCGCCGCCCTCTCTTCTCCGACCCGCGACGGAATGCATGGCGCAGCCGACCCTCGAAACCCGCGCCACCCGTCGCCGGCTACGCGCGCTGCGGCTGGCCCTCGCGCCCGCCGAGCGGCTCGCCGCTGAGCGCGCGATCGCGGGCACGCTGCGCCGCTCGAACCTCCTGCGTCGCGGCCAGAAGGTCGCCGTATATGTCGCGATGCCCGGCGAGGTCGACCCGTCGCGGCTGGTCGCAGCGGCCTGGCGCGCCGGTTGTCGCGTCTACGTCCCGCGGGTCGTCAGTCGCCGGCGCGGCACGATGCAGTTCGTCCCGCTGACGCCGCGGGCGCGCTTGCGCAGCAACGTCTATGGCATCGCGGAGCCGGTGGTCGGGCCGGCGTCGCGCGTGCGACCACTTCTCCTCGACGTGGTCCTCATGCCCGTGGTCGGCTTCGACCGCGACGGCAACCGTCTCGGCATGGGTGCCGGCTACTACGATCGCGCACTGCGTCACCGCCGCGACCCGTCCCGGCGCTGGCGCCGGCCGCGGCTCGTGGGACTCGCCTTCTCCTGCCAGCAGCTGACGGCGATCGTGCCCTCGTCGTGGGACGTCCGGCTCGACGCCGTGGTGACTGAACGCGAAGTCATCGTGCCGTGCCGCCCGGCCGACCCTGCACCGCGGAGCGCTGAATGAACTACTGGCTCTTCAAGTCGGAGCCCGGGACCTTTGGTGTCGACGACCTCGCGAAGGCGAGGAAGGCCACCACGGCCTGGGATGGAGTGCGCAACTACCAGGTGCGGAACTTCCTGCGCGACACGGTGAGGAAGGGCGACCAGGGCTTCTTCTATCACTCGAGCTGCGAGGTGCCCGGCATCTACGGCATCGTGAGCGTCGTGCGCGCGGGCTACCCGGAGCCGGGCGCGCTCGATCCGCAGCATCGTTACTTCGACCCGAAGAGCGATCCGGCGAATCCGCGCTGGTATGCCGTCGACGTGCGGCTCGAGCGGCGGATCACACCGCCGATCACGCTCGAGAGCTTGCGCAAACATGCGCACGGAGCGCTCTCGGAGCTGCTGATCCTGCGTCGCGGCAACCGGTTGTCGGTGACGCCCGTGACGCGCGAAGAGTGGCGCTTCATCCTCGCGCTCGCGTGAGCGAATGCCTGCAAACACAGCGCGAACTCATCATCGGCGTCGCGCGGCGACGAGCATGCTGAGCACGAACGCGTGAACGACGCAAGAAGAATTCGTGACCTGCCTCTTGCAATCGGGTTTTGATTTCTGTAAATACTGCGCCCGGACTAACCCGACATGGAGACTATGACAATGGCTGCGAAGAAGAAGGCGAAGACGAAGGCGAAGGCTAAGGCTAAGAAGGCCCCGGCCAAGAAGAAGTAAGCTTCTCGCCTGAAGCTTGACGACTGTGCCCGCGAAAGCGGGCACAGTTGTTTTCGGAGGATGGAAAGCATGAGCCAGGACCTGAAGAAGCAGCGCTCGGCCGAAGCCGCCCTCGCGTACGTCGAGGAAGGCGCCGTGGTCGGCGTCGGCACCGGCTCCACGGTCAACTTCTTCATCGACGCGCTGGCCGGCGCCCGCGCCCGCATCGCCGGGGCCGTCTCGAGCAGCGAAGCGAGCACGCAGCGGCTCCAGGCGCGGGGCATCGAGGTCCTCGATCTCAATGCCACCGGGGAACTCGGCGTGTACGTCGACGGGGCGGACGAGGCGACGCGCACCCTCGAACTCATCAAGGGCGGCGGCGGCGCCCTCACCCGCGAAAAGATCGTCGCGGCCGCCTCCCGCCGCTTCGTCTGCATCGTGGACGAGCAGAAGCTGGTCGACCGGCTCGGCCGCTTCCCGCTGCCGGTCGAAGTCATCCCGATGGCCCGTGCCCACGTCGCGCGGCAGCTCGAGCGCCTGGGCGGCCGGCCCGTCCTGCGCGCAGGGTTCGTCACCGACAACGGCAACCAGATCCTCGACGTGCACGGGCTCGCCATCGACGCCCCGGCGGCGCTCGAGACGGAACTGAACCAGGTCGCCGGCGTGGTCACGGTCGGGCTCTTCGCCCGGCGCCCGGCGGATGTACTACTGGTCGGCACTGCCACCGACGTCGTAACGTTGAGGCGTGGCAGCTGATCCCCATCTCGTCCGCGATCTGCGCGAGTCCCTAGGCGCAGCCGCCGTCCTGACTTCGGCCGAGTCGCGCGTCGCCTTCGAATGCGATGCGCTCACGGCCCACCGCCGCGTACCGGACCTGGTGGTGCTGCCCGGCAGCGCCGCCGAAGTGCAGGCGGTGCTGCGGATCGCGGCCGCCCACGGCGCGCCGGTCGTCGCGCGCGGCGCCGGCACGGGACTCTCCGGTGGCGCACTGCCCGTCGACGGCGGCGTGCTGCTCGTGCTGTCGAAGCTGGACCGGATCCTCGAGGTCGATCCCCGACGCCGCCTCGCCCGCGTGCAACCGGGCGTCACGAACCTGGCGATCTCCGACGCCGCCCGGCCGCACGGGCTCTTCTACGCCCCGGACCCGTCGTCGCAGGTCGCCTGCACGATCGGCGGCAACGTCGCCGAGAACTCGGGCGGCGTGCATTGCCTGAAGTACGGCCTGACGGTGCACAATCTACTCGAGGTAAAGCTCGCGACCAGTGACGGCGAGATCTTGAGCATCGGATCGCCGCTCGGCGAAGAGCCCGGGCTGTCGCTGCTGCCGCTCGTCACGGGTTCCGAAGGCATGCTGGGCGTGGTGATCGAGGTCACCGTGCGACTCGTACCGCTGCCGGAACGCGTCGAACTCCTCATGGCGGCGTTCGACGACGTCGCCCGTTGCGCCAAGGCAGTGGGCCGTGTCGTGGCGTCCGGCATCCTCCCGGCCGGGCTCGAGATGATGGACGGGCCGGCGCTCCGGGCCGCCGAGGCGTTCGCGCATTGCGGCTACCCGCTCGATGCCCGGGCGCTCCTGCTGTGCGAACTCGATGGCCTCGAGCACGACGTAGCCTGCCAGCTCGAGGCCGCCGCGACGCTGCTCCGCGACTGCGGCGCCACGAGCGTGCGGGTCGCCGCCGACGCGGAGGAGCGCGCCCGCATGTGGTCGGGTCGCAAGGCAGCCTTTCCGGCGGTCGGCCGGCTTGCGCCTGATTACTACTGCATGGACGGCACGATTCCGCGCCGGCAGCTCGCGTCCGTGCTCGAGCGGATCGACGCGATGTCGCGCGAAGTCGGGCTCGCCGTGGCGAATGTCTTTCACGCCGGCGACGGCAACCTGCACCCGCTGATCCTGTTCGACGCGGGACGTCGCGACGAACTTCACCGTGCGGAGCGCCTCGGGGCCGACATCCTCGAGCTCTGTGTCGCGGTAGGCGGGACCGTCACGGGCGAGCACGGCGTCGGCGTCGAGAAGCTCGGGCCGATGTGCACCCAGTTCGGGCCGGCCGAGCTCGAGGCCTTCCACGCGATCAAGCGTGCGTTCGATCCCTCGGGCCGCCTGAATCCGGGCAAGGCCGTGCCGACGCTCGCGCGTTGCGCCGACTACGGGGCGCTGCGGGTGCACGGCGGCAAGCTGCCCTTCGCCCACCTGCCCCGCTTCTGACCCATGACGGACCGCGATCTCACGACGGAGCTGGTCGACAGGGTGCGCGACGCGACTGCGCGACGCGCGGCGCTAAGGATCGTCGGTGGCGATACGAAGCGCTTCCTGGGCCGGCAGGTGGTCGGCGAGGTGCTCGACGTCGCGAATCATCGTGGCATCGTTTCCTATGACCCCGCCGAACTCGTGATCACCGCGAGGGCAGGCACGCCGCTGGCCGAGGTCGAGTCCGAACTCGCGGCGCACGGACAGCGTTTCGCATTCGAGCCGCCCGCCTTCGGCGCCGCCGCGACGATCGGCGGCACGGTCGCCTGCGGGTTGAGCGGACCTGCCCGTGCGTCCGCCGGGCCGCTGCGGGACTACGTGCTCGGCGTCCGGGTCCTCACGGGCGACGGCCGGGTGCTGCGCTTCGGCGGCGAGGTGATGAAGAACGTCGCCGGGTACGACGTCGCGCGCACGATGGCGGGCGCGTTCGGCACGCTCGGCGTGCTGCTCGAGGTCTCGTTCAAGGTCCTGCCCTGCCCGCCGGCGGCACGCACCCTTCAGTTGTCGCTCGCCGCGCCGCCGGCACTCGCCGAACTCGAACGACTCGCGGGCACGGCTCTGCCCCTCACGGCCAGTTGCTGGACCGACGGCGCGCTCTTCCTGCGGTTCGAGGCGAGTCCGCGCACCCTGGACGAGGTGCAGGCCCGGGTCGGCGGTCGCGCAGTCGAGGACGCGGACGCCTGGTGGCGATCGGTCCGCGAACACACCCATCCCTTCTTTGCCGGCGACACCCCGCTGTGGCGAGTCCACGCGCCGGCTGCGACTTCGCCTGGGCTCATCGCGAGCGAGCCGCTCATCGAATGGCATGGCACGCAACGATGGCATGCGGTCGAGTCGGGCTCGGCCTTCGATGCCGCCCGCGCGGCGGGCGGACACGCGACGCTGTTCCGCTCGCCGGGCGCGCGCGATGCGGTCTTCATGCCGCCGGCGGAACCGCTGCGGCGACTGCACGCGGCGCTCAAGGCGATCTTCGATCCGGCAGGCATCCTCAACCCGGGCCGCATGTACCCGGGCCTGTAGCAAGATGTACGCGCGACCGTCCGCCTCACTCGAGAACACGCCGCGGGGCCGCGACGCGCAGGAACTGCTGCGGAGCTGCGTGCACTGCGGATTCTGCCTGCCGGCCTGCCCGACCTACCGCATCGAAGGCAACGAGCTCGACAGCCCGCGCGGACGGATCTACCTCGTCAAGCAACTGGTCGAGGGCGGGCCCGTCGGCGAGTCGACGCTCGCGCACCTCGACCGCTGCCTGACCTGCCGTGCCTGCGAGTCGGCCTGCCCGTCAGGCGTGCAGTACGGACGCATCATCGATCTCGGCCGCGAGCTCGCCGGGGAGCGGATCCCGCGACCCCAGCGCGATCGAGCCCTGCGACTCGCACTGGCCGAGGGGCTCGGGCGCCGGCCGGTGTTCGACGCCCTGTTGCGGATCGGTCGCTGGCTCCGGCCTCTCCTCCCGGCCACGCTGCGCAAGAAGCTGCCACAGGCGACGACGCCGTCGGGCGAGCGGCCTGCGCCGTCGACTCACTCGCGCCGCGTCATCCTGCTCGAGGGCTGCGTACAGCCAGGGCTCGCGCCGCAGATCAACGCTGCCGCCGCGCGCGTGCTCGATCGGCTCGGCCTCTCGGTGCTCGGCGTCCGCGACGAGCAGTGTTGCGGGGCGCTCGGCTACCATCTCGGCCAGACCGGGCGTGCCCTGGAGCAGGCGCGCCGCAACGTCACCAATTGTTCCCGGCTGCTCGGCGAGGGCGCGGAGTGCGTCGTGAGCACGGCGAGCGCGTGCGGCCTCATGGTGAAGGACTATGGGCGTCTGCTGGCCGGGGACCCGACGTTCGCGGACGCGGCAAGCCACGTGAGCGAGGCCACCCGGGACCTGAGCGAGGTCATCTCGACGGGCGATCTCGCACGCGCTGGTCTGATGCCGGGCAACGGTCCACTCGTGGCCTGGCAGTCGCCCTGCACGCTGCAGCACGGGCAGCGGATCCACGGCCGCGTCGAGGCGCTGCTGGCCGCCGCAGGTTTTCGCCTGGCCTCGGTCACGGGCGCCACGCTGTGCTGCGGATCGGCCGGCACGTTTTCGATCCTGCAACCGGAGCTGTCGCGGGAACTGCGCCGGCGCAAGCTCGAGACGCTGACGGCGGACCGGCCGGACGTGATCGCGTCCGCCAACGTCGGCTGCATGGCGCACCTCGCGGAGACGAGCCCGGTGCCGGTGCGGCACTGGATCGAACTCGTCGACGACGCGCTCGCGCGCTAGCGGTCCCCTCCCGGCATCACGAGTTGCGTCTGGGTGACGATCGCGCAGAGCCGGCCCTGGTCGTTGGTGATCGAAGTCTGCCAGACCATGGTCGTGCGGCCCCGGTGCAGCGGCACGCATTCGCCGCGAACCCGGGTACCGGCCTTCGCCGCCGCCATGAAGTGCGTGCTCGAGTCCACGGTCGTCGTGGTCGCGCCGGCCGGCAGGTTGAGAAAGGTCCCGACCGCCCCGAGCGTGTCGGCGAGCGCCATGCACGCGCCGCCGTGGAGTATGCCGCCCGTCGTGGTCACGTTCTGGCGCACCTCGAGTTCCGCCACGACGCGCTCCGGCGCGATCTCGAGCAGCCGGACGCCGAGGTGCCCGGGAAACGTCGCGTCGAGCACGCCCTGGACCGTCTGCAAATCGTACATCGTCAAACTCCTTCGGGATGCCGTGGGTCAGGTTGCGCGCCACATCTCGGTCGTGTCGGTCCCGCGCACCTCGACCACCCGCCATTCACGCGGCAGGTCCGGAAGCACGGCACCGAGTCTCGAGGCCTCCAGGGCGCGCCTCGCGTTCTCCACCATGACCGCGTATTCCTCGGCGCAGCGGTGCGTCGAAGGCCACGGATCGATGACCTCGCACACGAGGCTGCGCGACGTCGACCGCAGCGCCACGCGACCGTCGAGCACGACCACGCCGTCGCGATGGGACAGCCTCTCGGCCGCGAGCGCCAGTTGCTCGTCGGAGGCGGTCGCGTCGATGGCGAGGGTGATGCGCCGCATGCTCAGAACTTCCTGAGCACGACGTGGGTGGCCGCGGCGGACGCCACGTGCCCGACGCATCGATAGCCGAGAGCTGCCATGTCGAGACCGGCAAAGAGCGCCTCGCCCGAACCGAGCAGCACCGGCGCGATCGCCAGGTGCAGTTCGTCGATCAGCCGCTCCTGCAGGAACTGACGGATCGTGGCGACGCCGCCGCCGAGCCGCACGTCGAGGCCGGCTGCCGCTTCGCGCGCCTCCTGCAGCGCCACGTGAATCCCGTCGGTGACGAAGTGGAAGGTGGTCCCGCCGTCCATCACCAGGGACGGCCGCGGATGATGCGTCAGCACGAAGACGTGCGTGTGGTAGGGAGGATTGTCCCCCCACCATCCCTGCCACTGGTCGTCCAGCCACGGCCCGCGCAGGGGACTGAACATGTTGCGGCCCAGGATCCATGCGCCGATGCCCTGGAATCCGCGCACGGCGTAGTCGTTGTCGAGTCCCGTGGTGCCGGCCGCGGATCCGAACATCCTCTGGAAGGTTTCGGTCGGGAAAGCCCACTCGTGCAGCGCCTGTCCGCCGACGCCGAGCGGATGCTCGAGGCACTGGCCGGGGCCCGCACCGAAGCCGTCGATCGAGATGGCGAAACTCGCTACGCGCAGTTTGCTCATGGACACCTCCCCACCGGCGACGCGCCCGGCCTGCCTGCGAGGCTCAATCCGACGAGTCGGCGCCGACTGGACGCATCGTAGACCGATTGACCAGGTTTCGCCTGCCTGGGGTGCGTCGCCTCACGCTCGTGTGGCGCTTGGCCGAGTCGGGGCCGTGCTGGCCTGCTGGAGTTGCTGGACGATCGACAGCCGGTCGGCGACCTGCCAGTGTCCGGTGATGCGGGTCGCGTCGAAGTAATAGAGCGTAATGCCTGACATGGTCAGCAGCCGGCCGGTCGGCGGGAAATGTGCGAGTTGGCCGAGATGCGTGCCGTTCCACAGCCAGCTGCAGGCGATGACGTCACCTTCGCCGACGAGTTCCCGGATCTCGAACCGTTGATCCGGAAACGGGGCGCGGGACTGCGACACGCGATCCTTGAATCCCTGCAGATCGAGCGTCTTCCCGTGCCACGGATCGCCGGGGTCGTGGTGCACGACGTAGGTCGGCGCCAGGAATCGATCGCAGGCAGCGACGTTGCCGGCGTTCCAGACCTCTTCGAAGAACTCCCGGAGAAGAGTCTTCCTGTCGTCAGTGGGCGAAGTCATTGGAACTCCGATGCGTGAACGCGTGGTCGGGTTTTACGGGCTGTGCCGCCGTTGCAGGAATTCCCGGAAGCCTTGCCGCGCCTCGCCGATGAACACGAGGAGCTGGTCTTCCTCCACCGGAATCACGGCAATGCCTCGACTCGCCGCCTCGGCCGGCAGCGTCGTCGACCACTGACCCTTGGGAACGAACAGCGTGACGACAGATCTGAAGGGTGAGCAAACCGCGGGCGGCCCGGCAAATGCTGCCGCGCTTCGTCTCGCCGAGTCCGTCGAGGATCTCCTGCCAGATGTCTCGCTTTGCCCTGGTCATCGTCCGCTTCCTCTCGAATCCGTCCGAGCACGCTTGCGGAAATGTTGCCCGACGGGACGAATCCCAGTGCGGCTTCATGGTGGCCGCAACTCGGACCGGTCCGCCGCAGCGAACAGCACACCCGGGTTCATGATGCCGGGCGGGTCGGCGACGCGCTTCGCCGCGGAGAGCATCTGCCGGAACAATCCGTCGACCTCTCTCTCGTAGCCGTCGCGATGATCCCGTCCCACGGCGTGGTGGTGCGTGATCGTGCCGCCGTGCGCGACCACGGCGGCGTTGGCGGCAAGCTTGATCTCGCGCCAGGCCGCGAGCGCACTTGCGACCTTGCCGTCGGGCGCACGAGTCACGAGCGTGAAGTAGGGTGCCGGTCCATCCGGATACAGGTGCGTGAAACGGCATGAGATGCGCGCAGCCTGACCGGTGGCACGCTGCATCGCGAGCCCGACGTCCTGCTTGACCGCCTCGTAGAACCGCTCGAAGCGGTCCCAGGTGATGGCGGTCTCGAATGTGTCCATGATTACGCCCAAGCCGACCGTCGGGTCGCGCCAATACGGCATGCGCAGGAACGCGTCGCGCCAGGCGCCGGCGGCGCCACTGCGGTGCTCGCCCGCGCCTTCGGCGGACATGGAGCGCGCCACCGCGTCGGCGTCGAAGCGGCCGCCGTGGTCGCCGACGAGTTCCAGCGCCCGCCCCATCCAGGGCCGCAACGGATGGTCGTCAGACTCGAATGCCAACACCAGGATCGCGCTGCTTCCGTCACCGACGCCCGAGAACACCGTCTCCAGCGGATCGAGCAGGCGGCAGTTGCTGGGATTGAGCCCGGACTGCGCCAGCGCCCGCACGCAGCGCACGGCTGCCATGAAGTCGTCGAACCGTACGGAGGCCGAGGCGCGGAACCTCGGTGGCACCTGGACCCGCACCCAGGCTTCGGTGAGTACGCCGAGCGTGCCCTCCGACCCGATCACGAGCCGGTCCGGCGCGGGGCCCGCGCCCGAGGCTGGCAGGCGGCGGCTCTGCATCGTGCCCGCCGGCGTGACGAGGCGAGTGCACTCGACGAAATCGTCGATGTGCGTGTACAGCGTCGCGTAGTGTCCGCCGGCGCGGGTCGCGATCCAGCCACCGAGGCTCGAGAACTCGAAGCTCTGCGGGAAGTGGCGCAGCGTCAGGCCGTGCGCCTTGAGCTGCGCCGCCAGTTCCGGTCCGAGTGCCCCGCCCTGGATGCGCGCGGCGCGGCTCACCGGGTCGACCTCGAGGACGCGATTGAGGCGCTCCAGGTCGAGCGAAACGGCCCCGGCATGACCCGCGCCGACCGCGGCTTCGACGCCGCCGCAGACGCTGCTGCCGCCCCCGTAAGGGATCACGGCGACGTTGGCCGCCCCCGCCCAATCGAGGATGTCGACGACCGCCTGCTCGTCCTCCGGGAAGGCGACCAAATCCGGCGTCGCCGGCGGCGTGCGCATCCACATGCGGGCGAGGTCCGCATAGCTCTTGCCGCCGCTGTGGTTGAGCCGATCGAGCGGCAGTGCCGAGAATTGCGCTGCCAGCGACGGCGGCGGTTCGACTCTCGGCGCCGGCAAGTTGAAATCGCCGACCTGCGGGACGGGGCGCTCCTCGAACGTGGCGCCCACGTTCCACAGCATGGCGCGGACGATGGCCTGCTCGCGCGCGTCGAGCGACGCATCGGCGAGACCCCAGCCCCAGAAGCGGCGCGCGGGCCGGCGCGAAAGCGTGGCTTCGGTATTCATGAAGACTCCCGCGACGCATTTGTGTCGATCGTCACGCCGATCAATCGATCCGTTGTCGCCCCGAGCCGAACGCCGGGTAGAGCACCGCCCCGAACAGAGGGAACGACCAGCGCCCCGGCGGCCAGTTCAACTCCCCCACCCGTGGCCAGGTCAAAGTCCTCCGGGACACCGAGCTTCGGTGCAAAGAATCGACTGGCGAAATCGGGCGCGCTTCGCCTCACCACTTCCTCGCTGCCGTATACGGCGATGCAGTCATCCGCTGCAAGCGTTTCCAGAGGTTCCTCCCCCAGCGCCTGCAAGAGTACGTGTGCCGCTGCCCATGTGGGACGGCCGCAGCAGTCGGCTTCAGCCAGAGGCACGACGGCAGCAGGGTTGCCGCCGAAGATTCGGGGCGACAAGGCGTCGACCGGGTAGAGCTCGAGTTTAATGCCGCGAAGCTACTCCGCATAGAACAGCCACACACTCTGGATGAGTCCGTCGCGGACGACGTAAGCGGCAACGGCCTCGACTGGAGCGTCGCGCAATCCCGTGATCCGCTCATGGTCGACGACCTTGTTGCCGATGGCGCTTCGGTGCAGAAGCTCGGCATGCAGCCCGGGAAGATTGAACCGCGAGTCCCGGTAGAACTCGCTGAGGGCTCGCTTGCCCGACAGAATGGGAGACGTTGACGGGATACGGTAAACAGCTGCGTCGTCGCTGTACGTTGCGGCAAATGCTTCGAGATCGTGTGCGTTGTAGGCATCGAGCTGACGCTGGACGACGATTTCCGCTTCGGACATGAGTGGCTCCTTCGCGTGCTGGGCGGCGCATGCCGCGCATAGGAGACAGGCAAGCAAGATGGTCGGCAGTGGACGGCAGGTCATGTTGTCTTGTCCAGTGCCTCTGCCACACGGGCTCGCAGGCCGGGCCCTGGTCTTCGAACGTTCGAGCCAGGCGCGCGGTCAGGCGGCACTGTTCCAGAGAACCTCTTGCGCCAGGCGTTCGAGGTTCTGTTCGTTGGCGGACGCGACGAACTGCGCGATGCGCTCGTAGTGTTCCGCGTCATCAAAGGTCTGGCGCCAGTGAACCGTCGTGTCGGATCCGGTTCCTTCCAATTCAATCGTGAGCAGGAAGTGATGCCCGGAGAAGTGCTCGATCTCGAAGAGGCGGTTCGGTACGAGACGAATGAAAGCGCTCTCGTTCGGGTAGTTCTTGCCGTCCGGACCGTGCATGGTCAGCAGCCACCGTCCACCCGGCTGGAAGTCGAACGTATGAATGGTATTCGTGAAGCCCTCCGGTCCCCACCATCTGGCGATCCGCGTCGGATCACTCATCGCCGCGTAGACCGCAGCCGGTGGCGCGGAGATCCGCTTTTCGCGCGAGTCTGAGCGGCTCTCGATCGGTTGCATGGTGTTGATCCTTTCGCAGCTCGAGGGCGGCTGGCTCACCTGGTGGCGGTAGACGTGCGCCGACTTTGCCAGATAGACCGCACTCCCGCCGTGTTCACGACAATAGCCCGGGGTTGAGCCTCCAGACTGCGAACGTCAGTGCCGAGGCAAACGTGACCCACGCCAGGTACGGCAGGAGCAAAGCGGCTGCAACAGCGCTGTGGCGCCGGAACGCAATGAGAGTGGCAACGATCAGGCACCATAGAACCAAGACCTCGGCGAAGGCGAAGCCGCCTCGGCGCCAGACAAAGAAGACCCAGCTCCACAACGCATTTGCGGCGAGCTGGGCGAAGAACAAGACCAATGCGGTGCGCGCCCTGGCGAATCCACATGCCCGCCAGACCAGCCATGCAGAGACGCCCATGAGCGCGTAAAGCGTCGACCACACCGGGCCGAACATCCAACCGGGCGGCGCCCACGAGGGGCGTGCCAGTTCTGCATAGAACGCACTGGCGCTGGCGGAAGCGATCGCACCGATTGCTGCTGTGGCAAACGTCAGCACGAGCCAGCCAAGAAGGCCCGCAGCCTGACGCGTTGCGGAGAGGGGCGGCGAGCGTTTCACGTGCGGCATGACGGTGGCACCCACCGGCGCATCGCAGCTGGCGCGCGGGCTGAGGCTGCAGGCCGCGCGACAGACGCGCCATGCGACCGGTACAGCGACTCGTCAGCGGCCCAATCGCTTCTCCAGGACCTGAGCAACATGATTGTCGAGGCTCGTTCATTCCTTGAGGGCAGCGAGCGCAAGCCGCTCGTGCAATCTGGCACCCAGGCGCCGGGCTTGCCGCTGACGGTGATCCGTGAGCTGGCGGCAATGATTGCGCGTACGCGAAGGGCCACCTGACGTTTGAGTTCGGGCGACGACCCATCAGGGCCGGTCGCCTGGAGTGAATGGTCAGCCGGCATTTGCGGATGCGGCTCGCTCCGCCACGCTTACAACTCTTGGAACTCTAACAGGAGTACCGCTTTCTGCGGCAAAGAATGGCGTGGCCTTGTAACTTCCGTCAAACCTCGACTGAAGCAACACCTTCATGACTCGCATGATTGCCCTGAACGTGCTGCCAAACCTCGCACTTACCTCGCTTGTTGCGCCGTGCGTATTTACCCACATCGTTACCGGCCCGAACGATTGCGCAATTGTCTGATCCGATTGTTCCAGGCAGTTGTGTACGAGCCCGGCAAACGAGACCTTGAAGTTGCGCGGCGTATTGCCAATAGGCGTGCTGCAGCACGAGGCATACCAGCGCAACAACCCTTTCTCCGAGAGAGACAAACAGGCCAGCTTTTCCACGCCATGCGTGAAAACGACATTCCTCGGAGAGACTGCGACGACCTCTGTTCCACCGCTGGAATCCAACACTTCCGCGGCTTTACCCAAGACATGGGCATAGTCTCGACAATCCCTGCAGTAGCAGATACCTCTGTTGATCCGTTCTTCGGGACGGCTGACGTACCCTTGGAGTGTTCCGCACTTACATCGAATGGTGTGATTCATTTTCCTTGCTCCAGGATTTCGAATGGCGGCTGACGTTCAAGCTGGGTCGACCCTGAGGCAGGTGCTGGCTGGCTGCGCACGGACAATCACCACGACGGCCGCCGCCGGGGCCGCACCTAGCACCGCGGTCCGACGCCAGACACTACCGCGTCTGACAGAAGCGCGGCCCTTGCCGGTTGCTGCAGCGCTTTGCCAGGCAGCGCGCCGGCTGTCGCTTCTCATCTACGCTTTGCTTCGAACTGACCGAGAGTGATTCCATAGCCACATTGCGAGCCGGTATTGAGGAAGTACTCCTTGTATCGCGAGAACAGACCATTCAAGTGCTCGTCGATCTCTTCCTGTGTGTAGTCGACAGCGTTGATCGTCTGAATGTTGACGGCTTTTGCTCGCACCAGAGCTTCGTCGGCATCATCGACGTTGAACACGACGTTGAGAATTCCTTCCCCTCGCTGATCAAGTATAGATGTCAGGAAGCACTCGCTCTCTCTTCCGGGAATCGGCGCACACAGCTCGATGCCTGCGTTCCAGCTGATCGCCACTTCGATCCCAAACGCCTCGCCCGTCCAGTTGGCCTCGTAGAAGCTCGCTCCGAGGAGGTCGGTATAGTAGGACTTCGCCTTCTCCAGGTCGCGCACTGCCACGATGATGCGGTTCACGCCGTTGACCGCCATTGCCGTCCTCCCGTTGTTACGGCGCTGCCTAACGATTGAGCTGAGCGCGCCGCCCGCAGGCGCCATGACTGGGCAATTTATCTTTCACGGCTGCGCTCCAGCGATTTGTTAGGCCCCATGAATTAGGCGGCGTCGGCGTGCAGTCTTACTCCAAGCGCACGTGCCACCTTTAGCACGGTAGCGAAGCTAGGATTCCCATTTGCACCAAGGGCCCTATACAGACTCTCCCGGCTCAGACCAGCGTCCTTCGCTACCTGCGCCATACCCTTCGCACGCGCGATGTCGCCCAATGCTCGAGCAATGCCTGTCGCGTCTTCTGGCGCTTCTTCCAACCACGCGTCCAGATATGCCGCCATCTCTTCGGGTGTTCGAAGGTGCTCGGCGACGTCGTACGGCGTCGTGGATCTCTTCTTCTTGCCCTTCATGGAAATCTTCGCCATGTCGCTACTCCTGAAACTCTTTCGCCAGCCTGACGGCCTTTGCAATGTCCCTGCTTTGGGATGACTTGTCGCCGCCGATCAACAGCAGCAATAGTCGCGTGCCACGAGTCGTGTAGTAAACACGGTAGCCCGGCCCACAATCGATTTTGAGCTCCGAGATACCGTCGGCGAGCTTTCGGTGTTGCCCGCGTTGCCGTGCAGCAACCGATCAATGCGCACCTGAATCCTGGCGCGGCCCGCCAGGTCCTTCAGCGCGTCGATCCAGGCACGAAACTCAGGTGTCGCTTCGACCCGCATGAGGGCATTGTAGCCCGCAGGCTACAGTCGTCAAGTTCTCGCCAAGACCTGCCGAATGCGGCCTAACGCCCGCGTTGAGCGGCGGCGCGCCGAACGCCGCGGTTTGGCAGTTTATCGTTCACCGTCCGCTCGAGCGCGTAGTTAGGCAGCAACCTGCTCGTACGTGACTTTCGGTGCGTCCGCGCGCGTGGATGCGTGCTCAATGGTAATGGAGCAGATGTTTCCGATAGCGTCGACATCCATATACGTGTTTTCGTCGAGCTCGCGCGTTTCAGCAACTTCAGCATCACGAAACTCAATGAGCATCGTGTCGGTGTCTTTGAAGTAGCGAATCTTCATGGGATGAAGTTCCTATCGAAGGAGAAGTTGTGAACCGTCTCCCCGTCCGCCAACAGAATAACCCGAAGATAGCGATTTTCCATCTCTGGCACCTGGCACCAGCGACGAATTCGGCCGTCCTCCTGCACCGTCTGCCGGCTCGGCTCAGAAATCGCGCGCTCAATCCATTGATCTTGAATGGTCGCCCGGTCTGACCTCAGCCGGACAGACTCGCAGTACAGCGTCTTCTTCATGGTGGCAACGTAACAGAATGCGCAGGGCGCCAAGTTGCTGCCTAACGTAGAGGTAACCGGGGCGACGCGGCAGGCTAGGCCACGCTCGGGGTGCAACCGCTCGGACCAAAGACGAGTTCTAGGACTTCGTCGTTGTTGCTGTCCATGGCGCCGGTTGGCTGCCAGCCCAAGTGCCGGTAGAAGCCGTAGGAGCGGACCTTTGGGTCCGACGAACACCCAAGGAACAGGCGTTGATGCCCGGCGCTTCTCAGCTTCGCGACCACGCGTTCAAGTAGCTCACGGCCGAGGCCGAGCCCTTCGGCCTCTGGCAGAAGTGCAACAACAACAACTTCACCGGTCTGCGTGTCCCCGAAGCAATAGCCAAGAAGTTGTTCGGGACTCTTTGCTGTGTAGCCG
>CAZRKS010000026.1:0-23830 GCA_964600315.1 uncultured Steroidobacteraceae bacterium
AGGCGCTCGACCCGATCATGCCGCAGTACCTGTCGGAACTCGTGACCTGGACGGCAATCGGCGCGCGCACCACCGAGTCGCAGACCCATCGCGAGATGGCGAGCGGCCTGTCGACGCCGGTCGGCTTCAAGAACGGCACCGACGGCTCGCTGACGGTCGCCATCAACGCGCTGCAGTCGGCGCGCCACCCGCACCACTTCCTCGGCATCACGCAGCAGGGACAGTCCGCGGTGTTCCGCACGCGCGGCAATCGCTACGGCCACATCGTGCTGCGCGGCGGTGGCGGCCGCACCAACTACGATTCGGTGAGCGTCGCCCTCTGCGAGCGCGAGCTGGATAAGGCCGGGTTGCCGGCGAGCATCGTCGTCGACTGCAGCCACGGCAATTCCTCCAAGGATCCCGGCCTGCAGCCGCTCGTCGCCGAGAACCTCGCGAACCAGATCCTCGAGGGCAACCGCTCGATCGTGGGCCTGATGCTCGAGAGCAACTTGCACTGGGGCAACCAGCCGATCCCGGCGAATCGCGCCGAGTTGCGCTATGGCGTGTCGGTCACGGACGCCTGCATCGACTGGGAGTCGACCGAGGGGCTGCTGCAGTCGCTGGATGCGCGCCTGCGAACTGCACCGAGGTTTGTCTAGGCTGTAGGCTGTGGGCTGTAGGCTGTGGTTCGGAGGTGCGGTGGACCCTCTGGCCATAGCCTGCAGCCCATAGCCCATAGCCCATAGCCTATATTCCCCAGCCTTCAAACACGCAGAGGAGAACGCCATGACGATCAAGCTCGGTGACCGGATGCCTTCGGGCACGTTCATGACTCCGGGACCGGAAGGTCCGCAGAAGCTCAGCACCGACCAGCTGTTCGCCGGCAAGAAAGTCGTACTGTTCTCGGTGCCCGGCGCCTACACGCCGACCTGCGATGCGCGCCACCTGCCGGGGTTCATCCAGCATGCGGGCGAGTTCAAGGCCAAGGGCGTCGACACGGTCGCGTGCATGGCCGTGAACGACGTGTTCGTGATGAAGGCCTGGGGCAAGGCCTCGGCCGTCGACGACAAGGTGCTGATGCTCGCCGACGGCAACGCGGATTACGCGAAGGCGCTCGGCCTCGAGATGGACGCGAGCGGCTTCGGCATGGGCATCCGCGGCAAGCGTTTCGCGATCGTGGTCGACGACGGCGTCGTGAAGGGCCTGTTCGTCGAAGGCCCCGGCGAGTTCAAGGTCTCGAGCGCCGAGCACGTCCTGAGCCAGATCTGACCTCGCGCGCAGCGGGCCCGCGCTGGCCGAAGAACCCGGCTAACCGAGGAACTCGCGCAGCAGGTGGGCCCGCCCGCCGTCGGTGGCGGGCCGAGTGAGCCTGCGACCGTCCGCCAGGCGTTTCAGGACCCGCATCGTGCCGTGATAGCGCACGTCGCTGGCATCGTGCAGCAGCAGCACCGGCTGCTTCACGGTCGGCACGATTTCGCGCACGGCGGCGGCGAGGGCGGCCTTTGCGGCATCTCCGTAGCTGGGCAATTGCTGCAGCACGTCCACCAGCGCCGCCTGCAGCCGCGACGGATCGAGATCCGGGTCGTGGATGCGGGCGGCGGCGGCCGAGCGATCGAACCACGGCCAGCTCGCTTCGGCGTCGCGCAACTGGTGCCACAGCGTCTGCAGGTACGCGCCGTGACGGTCGAAAGCAATGGGCGGGCAGTAGCGCCGCAGGATCGCGCCGCGCTCGCGCGTGCGGACCCAGGGCACTGCATCGAGCACGAGGCGACGCACGTGCTGCGGTCGGTGAGCGGCGAGAGCGATCGCAAACGGGGTGGCGAGGCCCCGCGCCACGACGTCCACGGCCGGCAACCCGAGCTGCTCGAGCACCTCACCGAGCAGGGTCACGTAGGCGCCTAGACTGGGGTAGGGCAACGGTTGTGATTCGCCGAGGCCCGGCAGGTCCGGGGCCACCGTCAGTCGGTCCGCGGACAGCTGCGACGCGAGATCGCGCGTCTCCGCCGACGAGCCCGGCACCTCGTGCAGCAACAGGACGGGCTGTCCCGCCGCGCCGCGCATCCGCACGCGAACCTCACCGTGCAGCAGGTCCACGTACTGCTGCCGTTCGCCGTCCGGCGCATCCGCCGGGCCGCGCGGCGCGGACCAGCCGGAATCGGGCAGCCGGGCCCTCCGCAGCAGTTCCAGCATCTTGACCCGCCAAGCGGCCGAGTCGGGAGGTACGCGCTCGACGCGGCAGGACGACGGCAGCGGCTGCGGCAGACGGTCGATGTGCGCGGCGCCCGGGTCGTCCTCACGCCAGAGAAATGCCGTGGGCGCGCGCAGGGCGCGGATCGGCGGCTCGGCGGGGCTGCCGAGCGTCGCGATGCGGATCGATGTCCCGTGCGGTCCGGCCAGCATCTCGTCTACGGCGAGTTCGTGCAGCGATTCGGCGTCGGGCAGTTCCGCGGCGATGCGAGTCCTGGCCGAGCGCGTAAACCAGGGCTGGTAGCGGTAGCCGTCGACGACCCGCGTCCAAAGGGCGGCGAGGTGCGATCCGTCGGGTCGGGGCTCGATCACCGGCAGGAGGCGCTGCAGCCACTCGTCCGTTGGCGCTTCGGGGGTGAGCGACAGCCCGTCGAGCACCGTGAGCGCGGCCCGCGCCGGGCACTGGGCCGCGAACTCGAGCGCAATCCTCGCGCCGCTGCGGAACCCGTAGACGGCGCAGCGGTCGATGCCCAGGGCGGTGAGCGTGTCGGCGAGAGCCCGGGAGTAATCGGCGATTCCCGCCTGTCCAAGCGGGAGCGGTGACGAGTTGCCGCAGCCGGGAAGGTCGAGCGCGATTATGGTGAACTGCTCGCCCAGCCACTCGATGTGCGAGCGATGCGCGGCGGAGGAGCGTGGCGCGTCGGGCAGCATCACGACCACGGGTCCGCGGCCGCCGTAGCGGAAATGCACGCGTCCGTGCGGCGCGGTGACGCAGCCCCGGGCGGTCACGGCCATCGGAAGCCTCCTCGCGAACCGGCTGATCGGGTATATTTCGTCAAATTTTTCCAGAACTTACAGCATGAATCCAAGAACACGCCGAGCCGGCGGCTTCACGCTCATCGAACTGCTGATCGTCATCGTCATCCTCGGGCTGCTGCTGTCGCTGGTCGCGCCGACGATGTTCTCGAAGGTCAGTTCGTCGCAGCGCAAGACGGCCCTGGCCCAGATGCAGATGCTGGCGACCTCACTCGACACCTACCGGCTCGACCTGGGCGATTATCCGCCCAATCTCGCCGAACTGCGGCAGAGCGCGCGGCCCGGGTGGGACGGCCCGTACCTGCCGCGCGACATCCCGCTCGACCCCTGGGGCCACCCCTACCAGTACAAGCTGCCGGGCGACGGCGGGCAGCCCTACGCGCTCCTGAGCTTCGGCAAGGACGGCAGCCCCGGCGGGGACGGGGACGCGGCGGACATCGTCTTCCAATGAGTTCGCTCGCGGCCCTGCTTTCAGACTTCGGCGTCGGCGCTGCGGACCTCGACAAGGCCCGCGCGTACCAGCAGAAGTACGGCGGCCGCATGGAGCAGATCCTCGTGAACATGGGCAGCCTGTCCTCGGACGCGCTGCCGGAAATCTATGGCCGGCTGCTCGGCGCGCCGCTGCTGCCGGCGCGATTCGCCACGGGCTGGGAGCCGCCGGCGGGACTCGAGGACCTCCCGGTGGACTTCCTCCTCGAGCGCGGCTGGCTGCCGGTCGGCCGCGAGGACGGCCGCTGGCTGCTCGCCGCGCACACGCCGCTCGACCTCGAGGTCAACGAGTGGCTGGTCGCCGCCGGCGTGACGTACGAATTGCGGCTGGTCACGGAAGAACAGTTCGACGCGCTCAAGGCGCGGCTCGGGCGTCGTCACGAGGCGACCGTCGAGGCGAGCCTCAGTTCCGTCGAGGAGGGGCGCCTGCGCGAGCTCGCCTCCGAAGCGCCGACCGTCAACCTGCTCAACACGCTCATCGGCCGCGCGCTGAAGCAGGGCGCTTCCGACCTGCACGTCGAGCCGCAGGGCAGCCGCGCGCGGGTCCGCTTCCGCATCGACGGCGTGCTGCACGAAGTCGACTCGATCGCGCCGGCGATGGTCCTGCCCGTGATCACGCGGCTCAAGATCCTGGCCGGCATGGACATCGGCGAGCGTCGTCGCCCGCAGGACGGCAAGATCGACCTGCGCGTCGCGGGCGAAGACATCGACATCCGCGTCTCCGCATTGCCGGTCACCGACGGGGAGAGCGCCGTGCTGCGCTTCCTGCGCAAGGGCGCCCTCGTCTACGACATGAAGCTGCTCGGGCTCTCAGCGGACGTCGAGGCGCGGGTGCTCGAGGATCTCGAGGTCACCTCCGGCGTCATCCTGCTCACCGGACCCACGGGCTCCGGCAAGACGACCACGCTCTACACGTTCCTGTCGCGGCTCAACAACCCCGAGGTGAAGATCATCACGCTCGAGGATCCGGTCGAATACCAGCTCCAGGGCATCAACCAGGTCCAGGTGCAGCCGGGCATCGGCTTCGACTTCGCGACCGGGCTGCGCAGCATCGTGCGGCAGGACCCCGACATCATCATGGTGGGCGAGATCCGCGACCGCGAAACCGCCGCGATTGCCATGCAGTCGGCGCTGACTGGCCACCTCGTGTTCTCGACCGTGCACACCAACGATGCGCCGAGTGCCTATACGCGGCTGCTCGACCTCGGCGTCGAGGAGTACCTGCTGAACGCGGCGCTGCGCTCGATCGTGGCGCAGCGGCTCGCGCGCCGGCTGTGCCCGCACTGTGCCGTGCCGCATCCTGAGGCGCGCTCGCTGGTGGAGCGCCTCGAACTCGACGCCTTCGCGGCGCGCGCCGGCATCGTGGAGCCTCGCCTGATGGATGCGCGCGGCTGCGACGCCTGCGGCCACACCGGTTACCGGGGACGCATGGCGGTGGTCGAGTACCTGCGCTGCGACGAGGGCATCAAGGCGCTCGACGTCGGGCCGCGCTTCCTCGCCGAGGCGCGGCGCTACTGCGACGCGCAGGGCTGGCGCTCGCTGCGCGAGGATGGCTACCTCAAGGCGCTGCAGGGCCTCACGACGTTCGAGGAAGTGCTGCGAGTGGCCGGCTGATGGCGCGCTTCCGCTACGTGGGTTTCGATCCGTCCGGCGCGCGCGTGGCGGGCATCGTGGAGTCGGAGCGGCCGGACCTCGCGCGCGACGACCTGCGCGGTCGCGGCGTGATGGTGAGCGAGCTGGTGCCCGAGAGCACCGGCCGCGACTGGCGCGCGACGCTCGGGTTGCAGTCCGAGCGCGTCGGGCTCGACGACCTCGAGTTCCTCACCGCGGAATTGAGCCTGCTGCTCGACAGCGGAGTGCGCATCGACCGGGCCATCGCCATCCTGCAACGCACCGGCCGCAGCGGCGCGGTCGGCCGGCTGCTCGCCGCGCTCGCGGCCGACCTGAAGCAGGGCCGCCAGCTCTCCGAGGCGGCGGCGGAGCACCGCGACGTGTTCGACCCGCTCTACGTGAACCTGATCGCGCTCGGCGAGGCGAGCGGCCAGCTGCCGGAGGTGTTCCGCCGGCTCGCCGAGGACCTCCGTTTCCGCCGCGACATCCGCCAGAAAGTGCTGCAGGCCGCGACTTATCCGCTGATCGTGCTCGCGGTCTGCGTGCTGGCGCTCGGGTTCATCTTCAACTTCGTGGTGCCCAATCTCGCCACGCTCTTCGCCGACGCCGACGAGTTGCCCTGGTACACCTCCACGCTGCTCGGCGCGAGCGCGTTCACGAAGCAGTACCAATGGGCGCTCGCGGTCGGGCTCGCCGCGGCGGGGACGTTGCTGTGGCAGATGCGCAAGCGGCCGGGGGTGGTCGAGTTCGGCGAACGCGTGGCGATCGGTTCGCCGCTGCTGAGCGAGGCGACGTCCACCGTCGAGCGGATCCGCTTCGCGAGCGGCCTCGGCATGATGCTCGAGTCGGGCGTGCCGGTGGACCGTGCGCTGCAACTCGCCACCGGCAACATCCGCCACGGACAGCTGCGCCGCGAGATCGCGATCGCCGTCGAGAAGGTGCGGCGCGGCGAGCAGCTCTCGGGCGTGCTGCGCCAGACGCGGCTCTTCCCGGACTTCTACGCGTCGCTGCTCGAGGTGGGCGAGGAGAGCGGCGAGCTCGGCAAGGTGTTCACCGAGATCGCGCGCCGCAGCCGCGACGCGTTCGCCGCCTGGACGCAGCGGATCACGACCCTGCTCGAGCCGGCGCTGATCCTCGTCATGGGGCTGATCGTGGGCGGCGTGGTGGTGATCATGATGCTCAGCATCACCTCCGTGGCGGACATCGGGCTCTAGGCCGTGCGCAGGAGCCGCGGCTTCACGCTCGTCGAACTGCTGGTCGTGCTGGCGATCCTCGGCTTCGTCGTCGCGCTGGTCGGGCCGCTCACCGTGGATCGCTTCGACAAGGCGCGCGCGCAGGAGGAATGGCTGGTGCTCGACCGCACGGTGCGCGGCCTCGCCTTCCGCGCGTTCGCGGAGGGGCGGGACGTGGAGCTGCGCGCCGAGGGCGCGGAACTCCGCTGGCAGGCGGCCGGCGAGGACGAGCGCGCCCTCGAGCTGAAGCAGCTCTTCTTCGACGCGCCGCAGGTGGTGCGCATCAACTCGAACGGCGTCGCCGAGCCCGCGAGCCTCGCGCTGCACCAGCGCGGCCGCGCACGCACGCTGCCGCTGAACGGCTGGCTGGAGGACGGGCTGTGAGGCGCGAGCGCGGCTTCACGCTGCTCGAGGTGCTGATCGCGGCGACCATCCTCTTTACCGCGCTCGCCGTCGCGACCGAGACCTATCGCAACTCGCTGCTAGCGAGCCGCCGCGCGGAGGGCCTCGTGACGCTGCTCACCCCGCTGCCGCTCATCACCGCGTCGATCCGCAGCCAGCTCCGGTCGAACCCGGTCGCGGAGTCGAACGGGGCCGCGGACATCCTCGGCGTGAGCTACGAGTGGCAGGCCACGACGGCGCGCTACGGGTCGCCGCCGCGGCGCTTCGATCCCGACGCCACCGAGTTCGTCGACTACCCGCCGCGCTTCCGACTCTACGACATCCGGCTCGCGCTGCGGCGCGCCGGGCAGGAGCGGGTGTTCCTCTACCAGGAGGTCGCATGGGAACCCATGCGCAGGTGAAGGGCTTCACCCTGATCGAGATGCTGGTCGCGCTCGCGATCTTCGGCATGGTCGTGGGCATCGCGGGCTACGGCTATTCGCTCTTCACGCGCGACTGGGAGGGCCGGCTCGGGCGCTTCCAGCAGGCGCAGGACCGCTACCAGCGCCTCGACCTCGTGGTCGCCGCGCTCGAGAACACGCTGCCGTACCTCGTGCGCGACGACGCCGGCCGCAGCGGCTTCTACTTCCTCGGCCGCACCGAAGGCCTCACGTTTGTGACCTTGAGCCCGGTGTTCTCCCCGGGCGAACTCGCGGTGGTGCGCGTCTTCCGCGAGCAGGATGCCGAGGGACGCTGGAACCTGCTCTACGAGGAAGCGCCGCTCGCGGGCGTGCAGCTCAGGCTGGCGTCGCAGACGCTGCCGTTCCAGCACCGCATGGTGGTGCTGCGCGACGTGCCCGAGCCGCGCTTCCGCTATTTCAGCTGGGCGTCGGTCGACGACAAGATCGCGGCCGCGAACGAACCGGACCTCGGCCTGAAGCCGCATTGGCTCGACGAACTCGACGGACTCGTCCGGCACGTGCATCCGCAGCGCATCGGGCTCGGGCTCGGCGACAGCGAGGCCGTGGTGTTCGTGCCGGAGCGTGCGGACGCGGTGATGCGCAAGTTCCTGGGGCGCGAATGAGGCGGCAGCGCGGCATCGCACTCATCCAGGTGCTGCTCGTCACGGGCATCATCGGGCTCCTGATGTTGCAGATGGGGCTGACCGCGCGCGCGCAGGTCGAGCGGGCGCAGGCGCTCGCGGACCGCGCGGAACTCGCGCTGGCCGCCCAGTCGCGCGAATCGGCCCTCGTCTACTCGCTGCTCACCGAGACGCTGTCGCGCAAGCCGGACGGGAAGAATCCTTACGCCCGCGCATGGAATTTCACCGGGGAACCGTTCACGGTGGATGGCATCACCTTCTCGATCGAGGACGAGTCGGGCCGCATGCGGGTTCCCGAGTACGAGGGCGGCGATTTCGAGCGGTTGCTGGTCGCGCTCGACGTGCCGCCGACGCGCGCACGTCAGATCACGCTCGAACTGATGGACCTGCAGGGCAGCTCCGCCCGCATGCGCGACCTGGGTGAGCGATCGGGGAAGGGCGTAGCGCCGGCGCGCGGCCTGTACCCGCTGCAGGATCTCGGTGAACTCAGCTTGTTGCCCGGCATGGACGAGGCGCTCTATCGGCGCCTGCGTCCGTTGCTGACCCTGTATCCTACGCCCGGTTTCAACCCCACCACGGCGCCGCCCGCGCTGTTGAAGGCAAAGATGACCCGAAGTCAGGTGACCGGTCTCGAGGACGCGCGCGAGCAAGGCAGCGTCGATGGGCTGGAGCTTGCGAAGCTGACCGGTGCGGAGGCGGACGAGTCGACGGTGCTCTGGCCCGGCCCGGCGCTCACCGTGCGTCTCGAGATGCAGCTGCGCGCGGCGCGCGCGCGGCGCGCGACCACCTTCATCGTGCGTCCCTACGATACCGAGGCGTTTGCGGTCTGGGAGCGCAAGGGCGACGAACCGCAGGACGAATCATGACGGACTCGAGCGCGACGGACGGCGAAGGCATCGGTGCGCGGCTCGCCCGCGCGCTCGGACGCCGCGTCGCGTGGCTGACCGATGCGCGACGCTGCCTGACGGGAGAGGAGAGCGCGGCGCCGGCGCTCGTCGTGGTGCTCGGTCGCGAGCACTACGCGGAGCGGCGCAAGCAGTATCCGATCGTCTCGCGCCGCGATCTCGACGCCGTGCTGCGGATGGAACTGGCCGGGGCGCCGCCCACGCTCGTCGCCGTGTCCGAGCCGCGCGACGACCGGCGCGAGGTCGCGTTCTTCGAAGTGAAGCCCGACGCGCTCCCGCGGGCCGGACGAGCGCTGTGGCTGGTGCCCGAAAGCCTGGTGCTCGCAGCGACGCTGCCGGCGGCCGGCATGGCGACCGTCGAGCGCGACGGTTGCCGTTATTTCGTCGCCGCGAACGGCGTGAGCCAGCCGAGCGGTGGTGCCGTCACTTCGGCCGAGATCTTTGCGCTGGCGGCGGGCCTCGACTCGAGCGATGGGCTCGCGATCACGGGCGAAGGTCTCCGCTCGCGCCTCCTCACCGGCCTGCGCCGCCTGCCGCTCGACGCGTGGCGCCGCTTCCGCATGCCGTCGGCGGCGCCCCGCTTCCAGTTCGAATGGCGGCCGGTCGCGGCCCTGGCGGGCGCGGGTCTGGTGGCCTATCTCGCGCTCGCCTCCGGCTACCTCGCGCTCACCCGCCAGGCCCGCGAACACGAACTCGCCGGGCTCGGCGGCGAGGTCGAGAAGCTGCTCGTCGCGCAGCGCGACGTCGACCGGATGCTGGCCGAGCAGGCGGGCCTCGCGGCCGTCGCGACCGACCGGCGCAGCACCTACCGGCTCTGGCAGCCGGTGGCCGTCGCGTGGAGCAAGGGGGCCGTGCTCACCGGGGTCCAGTTGCAGGATGCGACCCTCACGCTACGCGGCAATGCGGCCGTGGCCACGGACGTGCTCGCGGCGATCGCGGCGATCCCGGGTCTCGCCGATGCGAAGTTCTCCTCCCCGGTGCGGCAGAACTCGACCGGACGCGAGGATTTCAGCCTCACCGTCACGCTCGAGCCGGAGGCGGACCGTGGGTGACGCGCGCGTCCGCTGGCTGCTCGGTCTCGCGCTCGTGCTCGCGGTGCTGCGCTTCGCGATCGTTCCGTGGACGCGGGCGCAGGTGGAACAGCGGCAGCAGCTCGAGGTGCTGACGCAGCGCCTCGACCGCTCGGTCGGCGTCGTCGAGAACTCCGCCGCGATCCTCGAGGCGCAGGGCAAGGTGGCCGCCGCCTCGGCTGCGGCGCGCAAGCCGTACCCCGAGGTGTCGGACAAGGAGCAGTTCCGGCTCGATGCGCAGCGCAGGCTCGCGGCCGTCGCGGCGCGCGGCGGTGCGAAGGTCGTGCTCTTCGACTGGGTGCTCGACGGCGCGGCGGAGCAGGCGGGGCTCGACTACGGCCGCGTCAACGCCAGCATCGAAGGGCCGCTCGAGAACCTCGTCGCGGTGCATGGCCAGGTCGAGGGCGAGCTGCCGTTCGCGGCGATTCGCGAGGTCAAGCTGGACCTGCGCCGCGGCGGCGCCGGCAGCCTCAACGCCGAGGACGCCACGGTGGCGTTCGTCATGGACCTGTATTACCGCCCGGCGCGCAGGAGCTCGCCATGACCCGGCAGCGCGTGCTGGTGCTGGCCGCGGTGGCGCTGGTGCTGCTCGCGGCCACCGATTTCTGGCGCCGGATCGACGTGCCTCGCCATAGCGAGCACCGTGATGCCGGCAGCTTCCAGCCGGCCGTCGTGCGCGCGCCGCTGTCCGCCGCGAAGATCAGCCAGGATCTCGTCAAGTGGCTGCCGCGGCTGCGGCCCGTCGCGCCGGGGCCGGGTGCGGGGGGCGCCGAAGAATGGAGCCTCGCATTGCTCGCGGTCTTCGAAGACCGTGGCGCGCGCTTTGCGGTCATCCAGGCTCGACCGGCTTCGAGTGGTGCGGCCCGCCTGCAGCGCGTCGTGGAGGGCGACGAGTTGTATGGGCACAAAGTCGCGCGCATCGAGTCGCAGCACGTGACGCTTTCAGGTGGCCAGGGCGAGCAGGACCTGTGGCTGTTCAAGCCCGCCGCGGCGGCCGTCGCCGGGGTCGGCGCCGCGCCGGCCGCAACGGCTGCGCCGGTGTCGAGCGCCGGAGCGCAGGTGCGCACAGCGCCGGGCGCGACATCGCGGACGCCGGCCGCCGCGACCGCCTCGGCCGGGCCGCTGCCTCGCAATCGATCGTCGTCGCAGGCCGGCGCAGCGGCGCCTCCGGCCGCTTCGGCAGGGGCGCGGACGGTCGAGACGAAGGAACTAAAGGCCGGCGAGGCGTTCGAACTGCCCGCGAGCATGCGTGGCATGAAGGTCGTCGAGCCGGTCGTGCCACCGCAGCCGGCCGGCGGCAAGAACCCGGCTGCCGAGCCGAAGAAACCGCAGAATCCGTAGAATTCACGCAACGGACCCGACCCAGGCATGAACAGACCACTCCTCTTGTTGTGCGCGGCGACGCTCGTCGTGGGCTGCGCGCAGACGCCGGAACGCCTGCAGATCCCGCCCGCGCGGGTGGCCGGGATGCCCTCGGAGGCCGCGCCGCCGGCGGAGACCTACGACAACGCGGCCGAGGCCGCCGAAAGCGGTGCGGCGCCCGCCGACACTGTGCAGGGCATGCAGAAGCTGCCTGCGCCGCCGCGCAGCACGCCGCAGTTGCAGCAGGCGGACTGGTCCGGCCGCTTCCCGGCCAACGACTCGCTCGCGGTCGCGGTCGAGGCGATGCCGCTCAAGGACTTCATCAACTATTCGTTTGCCGAGGCCCTCAAGGCCAACTACGTGCTCGCCCAGGGGCTCCCGGGACTCGACGACCCGGTCACGCTCAACATCGAGAAGCCGATCAGCAGCCGCGCCTACTACAAGCTCGTCACCGAGATGCTGAGCGCGCGCAAGATCGGCACCACGTTCCGCGACGGCGTCTTCTATCTCGCCGCGATCGACGGCAGGGACAAGGGCAACCTGCCGATCGGCTTCGGCCGCCGGCCGCAGGACGTGCCGGAGCTGCCGGGCAAGATCATGCAGGTCGTGCCGCTGCGCTTCGGCCTCAACCCGAACATCGAGCGCACGATCGTCGATCTCACCAGCGCCCAGGTGAAGTCCGACCCGCAGCAGAACGCGCTCTTCATCACCGGCGAGCGCGACGCGATCCTGCGCGCGATCGACGTGGTGAGCCTGCTCGACCAGCCGGCCTCGCGCGCGCGCGAGGTCGGCCTCATCAACCTGAACTACGTCACTGCGAAGGACGTGAGCGCGCAGCTCGTGCTGCTGCTGCAGAACGAGGGCATCCCGGCAGGCGTGGACAGCGGCGAACTGAAGAGCGTCGCGATCGTGCCGCTCGATCAGCTCGGCGCGATCGTCGTGTTCGCGGGCAACGTCGACCTGCTGCAGCGAGTGCAGTACTGGGTGGGCCAGCTCGACAAGCCGAACCAGGGTCCCGAGGAGCGCTACTTCATCTACCACCCGCGCTACGCGCGCGCCTCGGACCTCGGCCAGTCGCTGGTGCCGCTGCTCGGCGGCACGCTGCCCGCGGAGGGAAATCTCGCGCGCGACACCCGCTCGGCCCTGTCGCCAGACGGCGTCACGCGCGGCGTGTCTAGCCAGGCGGGCGCAGCGGGCGCCGGTGCGACGACGGGCGCGGCCGGTACCCAGCGTCCTTATGCCGTCACCGACGAAAACGTGCTGCGCCGCGAGGCCGGCGCGGCCGGTTCCCACAACAAGGAAGCGATCTCGGTGAAGGGCGAGGGCGTCACGCTCTCGGTCGATCCGCGCTCGAACACGCTGATCTTCTACACCACGGGCACGCACTACCAGACGCTGCTGCCGATGGTGCAGCGGCTCGACGTGCCGCCGAAGCAGATCCTGCTCGAGACCATGATCGCGGAGGTCACGCTCACCGGCGAGTTCGCCTACGGCGTCGAGTTCGCCTTCACCAGCGGCAACTTCAGCGGTGGCACGGCGGGCGGGCTCAACCTGCCCTCGGGCGGCATGGCGCTCAACTGGGTGAACAGCGTCACTCAGCAGGTGCGCGTCAAGCTCTCGGCCACCAACGGTCTCGTGAACGTGCTGTCGAACCCGACGCTCGTCGTGCGCGACGGCGTCGAGGCCTCGATCGTGGTCGGCAACGACGTGCCCACGATCGGCGCCACCGCGACGGATCCGCTCACGTCGGATACGCAGATCACGCAGGTCCTGTACCGCAAGACCGGCCTCAACCTCAAGATCCGCCCGACCATCAACGCCGAGGGCGTCGTGGTCATGGAGATCGTGCAGAGCATCTCGAACACGGTGCCGGGGGCCTCGGCCGTCGAGGGGGCGCCGGTGTTCTTCGAGCGGGCGGTGACCACCGAGGTGGTCGCCCGGTCCGGCGAGAGCATCCTGCTCGCGGGGCTCATTTCCGAGCGGCAGAACAACACCTCGTCGAGCGTGCCGGGCTTCGGCGACATTCCCGGGATCGGCTGGCTGTTCCGCTCGGACAGCAAGGGCAAGGAGCGGACCGAACTCGTGGTGCTGATCACCCCGCGGGTGATCGAGGACCCGAAGGAATGGAACGAGATCCGCATCGGAATGCAAGGGGCATTGGAGAATCTGCAGTTGCCGGAGCCGAGCGCGGCCGCTACAGTGCGTGGCGCGGGAGCAACGGCCGTGCCGGCGGCGCCACCGGCCGTCACCCCGCCGCCGCCGACCACGCCGTGGTCGTCGCCGCACTGACTTTCAGGCCGGGTCGGCTTTCGCCCAAGTCAGCGGCGTTTCACGCTTTTTGCTATTGACAAGCAACATAAGCGGCCTAAACTTTCGGTTCGAACTGGCTTGGAACGAGCCGGTCAGCTTTGAGTTGTGAACAACCAACAGGAATTGAAGGTACCCCACGGGGGGCCGGACGTTCGCTAACCAGTCCACCATCCACGGAGATACAGGGTCTATGAAATTGAACCTCAAGATCGTTGCTGCTGCTGCCGCAGTTGCGATGATGGGCACGGGCGTGGCGCAGGCCGCGGCCGACGTCGGCGTGACGCCGGCGGGTACCTACTACTACTCGAAGGAAGGCCTCACGCTCACCGGCACCGGTGCCGTGGCCCTTCCGGACATCTACATCACCCTGGGCAACAACCTGACCCAGAACGACGACATCTACATCACGCTCCCCGGCACAGTCTCCATTCCGTCCGGTGCCGGCGTGGTGAGCTGCTTGCTCGGCGGTTCGGCCATCGGCTACATCGGTACGGTGTCGGGCGGCTGGAACTTCCGCGTGACGGCCGTCGGCGGCGTCGTGCTCGGCGACACCTGCACCTTCACCGGCCTGGCGGTCCAGGGCGGCTCGCTCGCCAACAGCACTGGCACGCTGAACTACGAGGCTCGCCGGTTCCTCACCGGACAGCTCGTCGACTCGGCCAGCAGCTCGACCAGCATCGTCGTGAAGAGCCAGTTCGCGATCTCCACGCAGCAGAAGCTGAATGGCGTGATCGACGTGTACAAGGACCGCCTCGCGTTCACGGATGACGAGACGGTTGCCCCGGGCGACGGCGCCTCGCCGGCCGACCAGGCTGACACGCTGAACTTCTCCACGGTCGTCGACGGCGACGTCACCTTCACGGGCCCGGTCGTCACGACCACCCAGCAGTTGGTCACGATCGCTGACGACTTCAACTGGACGGACTCGAACGGCAACGGCACCTGCACCACCGCCGAACTGGCGGCTGGCATCAGCGGTTACGCCGGTTGGTCTGTGGACGGCACGTCGACCTGCTCGCAGCTCGTGCTGACCTCGGCCAGCGCCGTCGACACGGCCAACCAGGGCTACTTCTTCGTCCCGGGCGACGTGATCCTCGATCCGGTTGACTGGACCGGCGCGGTGACGTTCTCGTACTCGCTGGGTGCTGTGTCGGGTACGACGTCCCTGACCTGGGATCCGGGCGTGTGGACGATCAACGGCGCCCAGGTGTACATCCAGTACATGCCTTACGGCGACAACATCGGCCGCATCATCTACGCCGCCAACCGCGGCCCGATCAATGCGACCGCGACGGCCGACGTGTGGTACGAGGGCACGAAGTTCAAGTGTGACATCGGCGCCGTCAACGCCAACACGGTGAACAAGCTGTCGACCGTGATCGACACCTGCATCATCAGCGCCCACGGCATCACCTCCGGCAAGGTCGCGATCCTCCTCACGTTCACTGCGCCTGACAAGGACATCGAGGTCTACAGCGCCTACAACGTGGATGGCAACGACCGCGGCACGGTGGTCAATACCAGCAACGGCCGCTCGTTCTACTACGGCCTCGGCCTGTAATAGACCGACTCGGTCTGTGTGACATGGACGGCGGGGAGCAATCCCCGCCGTCTTTTTTTATGCAGGCCTTTCGGGCGGCTGGCCCACCCGTGCGGGCAGCCGCGATTGCGCGGGAGGGCGGAGGCTCCTAGCATGCGGCCATGAGTCGGAATCCCGTTGCCGTGGTCGCTGCCGTGGCCATTGCGGCCACGGGTCCGGTTGCGGCCCACGCCGCCGCAGCGATCGGCGTTTCGCCGGCGGGCACCTATACCTACTCGAGCGAAGGACTGGCGCTGACCGGCGCCGTGGCCGTCGCGTTGCCGGACGTGCGCATCACGCTCGGCAACAACCTGGCCCAGAACGACGACATCTTCATCACCCTGCCCAGCATCACGCCAGCAATCGCTGGCGCGGGCCTCGTCGTCTGCGACGCGGCCGGGTCGGCCATCGGTTACATCGACACGGTCAAGGACGGCTGGCATTTCCGGGTCACAGCGGTGGGTGGCGTGGTGCTCGGGGAGCAGTGCACGTTCAGCGGCCTGCACGCCGTGGCGGCGTCCCTGTCCGGCAGCCCGGGCGTGCTGTACTACCGGGCCCGCCGCTTCATCACCGAGCAACTGCTCGATCAGGCCGAGAGCGCGTCGAGCATCGTCGTCAGGAGCCAGTTCGGGCTGAGCCTGCATTGGCCGCTGAACGGCATCGTCGACGTCTATTCCGACCGGCTCGCATTCGCGGCGGCCGAGTCACAGCCGCCCGGCAGTTCGGTGGCGGACCCGAAACTGGCCGACACGCTCAACTACACGGTCACCCGCGACGGATTCGGCACGACCTTCACCGGGCCGACCGTGACTACGACGCGGACGACCCTGGAGATCGACGGCGACTTCCAGTGGGTCGACAGCGCGGACCCGGGCCCGGAGTGCACTCCCGGCGAGTTTCCAACCCGCATCCCCAAGCTCGGCGCCTGGTATGTCGTCGGACCGACCTCGAACTGCCGGCACCTCGAGCTGTACAACACCGACGCCTCCGGCACCGACGAGGTACAGGGGTATTTCCTGGCGCCCGGCTGGACGATCCTCAATCCCACGGACTACACCGGTCGCGTGCGCTGGGACTACCACCTCGTGAGCGACGAATCCGCCGCGAGCACCCGCAGCGAGGACTGGGACCCGGGCGAGTGGACGATCAACGGCACGCAGGTCTATGTCCCATATCTGCCGTACGGCGAGGGCATGCGCCGCATGGTCCACGCGGCAAACCGGGGCGTGCACGAAGCCCGCGCGCGGGCCGATCTCTACTACGGCGGCGAGACGAGTCGCTGCTTCCTCGGCACGCTGCCGGCCGCCGCGGTCACCGACCTGTCGGCCGCCATCGACCAGTGCGTGCAGGACATCTTCCACGCCGTGGCCGGCAAGGTGAGCGTGCGCATCACGTTCACGGCGCGCGACCGCGACATCGAGGTCCACAGCGCGTACACGGTCGACGGCAAGGACCTCGGCACCGTGGTCAATTCCAGCAACGGCCGCGCGTTCTGAGCCTGTGCCGTTCTTGAGGGCAGGCGCGCACGGGTTCGCAAAGCTACGCGCCGCCGCGGAGTCGGCGGCGTATCGCACGGCGCGGCTCGTGGCTCGGCGTCGCGTCCGCGCGACGCTCGGCTCGCAGGCGACGGGGTCCATGTTCGCGGTCAACCCGCTGCGCGACTGGATCTTCCACGACGCGTCGTGGCCGCGCGTCGTATCGCGATTCGCGGATCGGGAGCGTGTGCGGAGGGGCGAGGCCGTCGAGGCGGACGACAGCCCGCAGGTCGCCGGCGACCGCGTCCGCATGGGGGCGGCAGGTCTGGAAGCCTGCGATGCGCCCGCCTGTCCCGACAACTGGCTCTACCTGCACCTCGACCCCGCGACTCACCCGTGGACGGACTATCGCTGGAGCTTCGAGGTGCGCCGGCTCAGCGAGTTTCACGAATTGCAGCTTGCGTTCCGCTACGTCGACTTCTACAACCGCTACCGCTACCGGTTCGAGGACGGCTGCCTGCACTTCGACGTCGTGCACCAGGGGAGATTTCACAACTCGCTGTCGCGGGTCGCCTGTCCGCTCGAGCCGGGCACCTGGCACGCGATCGAGATCGACGTCGTGGACGACGTCTTCGCGTGCCGCGTCGACGGCCGCGTGCGCTCGGTGGATTTCGATCCGCAGCGCCGGTTTGCGCGTGGGCCCGTCGCCGTGATTCTCTGGGAGGATGACGGACGGACCCCGCTGCGCGCCGAGTTCCGTCACACCTCGATCCGTCCGCTCGTCCATGGCTGAGCCCGCGGCCGCGCCGCCGGCGTCGACGTTGCGGCAGGTCGTCGTCAACAGCGGCTGGTGGCTGGCGGAGCGCTTCGGCCTGCTCGCGCTCACGCTGGTCACGAGCGTGCTCGTGGTGCGCTCGCTCGGGCCGGCGGCCTATGGCGAGCTGAGCTACGTGCTCGCCGTGGCGGGGCTGCTCGCACCGCTCGCGCAGTTCGGCGTGAGCAGCCTCGTGGCGCGCGCACTGCTCGAGTCGCCTCGCGACGAGGCCGCCGTGCTGAAGGCGGCACTCGTCCTGCGGCTCGCCGGCTGCGCCGTCGCCCTTGCAATCGGGCTCGTCTGGTGGGCCGGCTTCGAGAAGAATCCGGCGGACCGCTGGATCGAACTCGTGCTGCTGGCCGCGCGTTTCGCCACGGCTTTCCAGGTGGTCGAGTTCTGGTTCCAGGTGCGCTATCGGGCGGCGGCGCTGGTGCCGTGGCGGACGGGCATCGCTGTGGTCACCTCGCTCGCCAAGATCATCGTCGCGGTGAAGACTCGGGACGCCGTGCTCGTCGCCTGGATCTTCGCACTCGAGTTCGTGCTGCAGGGCGCCGCCTCGATCGTCGCGCTGCGCCGGGCGGGCGGCTTCTGGCTCAAGCCCGGCCGGGCGCCCGAGTGGACGCGCTGGTTTGCCGCACGCACGCCGTGGCTGCTCGCCTCGGGCATCGCCGAGGCGATCTACCTGCGCATCGACATCGTGTTCCTCGAGCGGCTGCGCGGAGCGGAGGAGACGGGGCTCTATGCCGTGGCCGCGCGGCTCTCGGAAGTCTGGTACATGGTTCCGGTGGCGCTCGTCGGGGCGGTGTTTCCGGCCGTGTGGAGCCGGCGCTCGGACGCCCGGGCCTACCAGCGCAGCCTGCAGGGCTCGCTGGACGCGCTCTGTGCGCTCGCGCTCGGGCTCGCCGTGGTCGTGCAACTGGCTGGCGGGCCGCTCGTCGGCCTCCTGTTTGGAGCACAGTTCGCGGGTTCGACGCCGGTGCTGCAGATCCACATCTGGGCCGGGCTCTTCGTCTTCATGCGCGCGATGCTGAACCGCTGGCTCACGGCGGAGGACCTGCTCGGCTTCGCGCTTTTCACGCAGGTCGCCGGCGCGCTGGCGAACGTGGTGCTCAACCTCGTCCTGATCCCGCGGTACGGCGCAGTGGGTGCGGCGATCGCGACCGTCGTGTCCTACGCGACCGCGAGCTGGCTCGCGCTCTTCGCGCTGCCGCGCACGCGGCCGATGGGCTGGATGATGGCGAAGGCGCTCGTGCTGCCGCTGCGATTCGGCGACCTCGCGGACTACTCGCGTCGGCTCGCGCGCGAGTGGGGCCGACCATGACGCCGCCCGTCGTGACCGTGCTCCTGCCCGTGTACAACGGCGAGCGCTACCTCGCCGCGGCGATCGACAGCGTCCTGCGCCAGACCTTTGCGGACTTCGAGCTGCTGGTGATCGACGACGGCTCGACCGACGGCACGGCGGCAATTCTCGCGGGTTGCCGCGATCCGCGGCTCGTGGCCGTGCGCAACGAGCGCAATCTCGGCCTCGTGGCGACGCTCAATCGCGGGCTCGCGCTCGCGCGCGGCGAACTCGTCGCGCGTCTCGATGCCGACGACGTCGCCGACCCGGCGCGCCTCGAGCGGCAGGTGGAGCGCTTCCGGCGCGATCCGGATCTCGCCGCGCTCGGCACCGGCATCGTCTACATCGACGCGGACGGGCAGCGGACCGGCACGCCCGCGCGGCAGGCGCAGGGTCCTGTGTTCCTGCGCTGGCGGCTGCTGCGGGGCACCTGCGTCTATCACCCGACGCTGATGCTGCATCGCGGGCGCGCGGCGCAGGACGCGCACTACGCCGCGGAGTTCACGCACGCGGAGGACTACGAACTGCTGCTGCGGCTCAGCCGCGGACACAGGATCGACAACCTGCCGGACCTCCTCGTGGCGCAGCGGCTGCACGCAGGGTCCGTGAGTGCGCGATTCCGCGGCGAGCAGCGCGCCTCGGCCGCACGCGCGCTCGTCGAGCACGTGCGACTACGCTACGGAGTCGAACTCGGCGCGGCGCAGGCGCAGGCGTTGCTCGACCCGCGCTGGCTGTTTCACGAGACGTCGGCCGTCGACACGTCGCCGGTGCGAGCGATCCTCGAGCTCGAGCAGCGCTTCGTCGCGAGCGAGCACGGGCTCACGCCGCGGGACCGCGCCAAGGTGGCGCGCGACGTCGCTTTCTTTCTCTGGAAGCTCGCGGCCGTCTCGCTCACGGACTGGACGGGTGGGGCGCGGGCGCCGCTGCGGCTCGCGATGCTGGCGTCCAGCGCGGGCGGACTGTTGCGTCGCCCGCGCGCCGCGTTCGCCGCGCTGTTCGCGTAGCCGGGGGGCGGCGGCGTGGCAGTCAGGCGCCGGTCGCCGCCGGCAGTTGCGCGTCGAGCGTCGCGCGGTTCTCGTCCAGGCTTTTCGACACCAGCAGCACGGCCTGCTGTTCGACCGCACCGAGGCCGAGCAGGGGGAAGGCCATGCGGCTGCGCGGCAGCACGACGACGTCGGCGGTCGCGAACGCCACGATGGCCTGCTCGGTGAGTGCGCGGTCGCTGCCGACGACGAGCTGCGCGCCGGGGTAGGGCGCAACCAGTCGCTGCAGCGCGCCGCTGGCCTGCTCCCAGGCGGCGACCACTTCATCGTCGCTCATCGGGTTGTAGAGCGCGTGCAGCGGGTGGCGCGGCCGGGCGAGGCGCAGCCAGTTGACGAGTCGTGGTTCGCGCAGGGAGAGCGCGAACAGCGTGCGTCCCATCGGTCCGGCGGGCTGTGCAAAGAGGTTCATCGGACCATCGGAGTACACGGCGAGCGACCACGCGCGGCCGGCGAGGCGTGCCGCCACCTCCGCGAGGATCGGCGCGTAGGCGTCGGGGCCGGGCGCGCGCCGCAGGTCCACGTCGCTCGGGTCCGTCGCGATCTTGCGCATGCCGAGGAAGACGTAGCGGTCGCCGCGTCGCACCCAGGTGCAGTCGCCCTGCCGAACGTGAACGCAGACCGAGATCTCCCCGGGGCGGCGCCGCGTCAGGATCTCGGCACCGTGCCGGCGCACCAGCTTGCCGCGCAGGTCGAGCGGATGGCGCAGCTCGACCGCCGCGCCGTGCGTGTACAGGGCGTCCGAGTGCACCAGTTCCACGATCGCGTCCGGCGGCGTGCCGCGCGGCAGCAGCGACTCGATCGGCCGTCCTTCGGCGAGCGCGCGGGCGGCGTCGGCGCCATCGACGCTGACGAGCCTCGCGCCCGGCAGATCCTCGAGTCGCTGCTCGCCGAGTCCGAGGCCGAGGAAGTCCGCGGCGTCGAAGTCGGGTGACCAGCGGTTGCGCGGGAACTCGCGATACACGTACTCGAGACCCGCGCGCACGCCGAGGTCGTGCAGGCGGTTGAGTTGCGAGACCAGGTCGCCGATGCCGCTCGGCGTCAGTCGGCAGCAGAAGCGGCGCGGCATTGCGACTAGGGCCGCCCGGTCAGGGCCGGCAGGCGGGACGGCGGCCAGCGCCAGCGCCGGTACTGCTCGGCGACGTGCCGCAGTTGCGGAAGATTCGACGTCGCCACGTAGCGGAGTGCGCGGCGCCACGTGCGCGGCCCGAGAAAGCGCGCGGCTGCTCCGGGGCCGAGGCGTCGGCCCTCGATCATGTGCAGTTCGAGTTCCTGGCTCGCGAGCTGTTCGTCGGTCATGAGGTGCCGGTGCTTCGCGATGTAACGCAGGGCGCCTTCCGTCCCGCGCGCCGTGATGCGTTCGATGCCGGCCTCGACGTGCTGCAGATACGTGGGCCCGGCGATGCGCAGGGCGGGTCCGAAGCGCTCGATGAGGCGCGTCCAGAGGTCGTAGTCCTGCCAGGCTGGCATCGACTCGTCGAACAATCCCGCCTCCTGCATGCGCGTGGTGAAAGTCAGCACTTGCGTGCCGGCCTGGTCACCGTAGAGTTCGTCTGCGAGCGTGATCTCGGCGCTCGTCGCGCGCGCCGGGCGGATCCACGTGCCGGAGTGCAGATAGGCGCCGCTGCAGACGAAGGCGTAGCGCTCGTCGAAGGCGGCGAGCAGCGAGGAAATGCGGCCGGGCAGCATCTGGTCGTCGTCGTCGAGACCGGTGACGTAGCGGCCCGCCGCCGCACGGATCGCGACGTTGCGCGCGGCGGGGGCTCCGCAGCGGCGAGGCTGCCGGAACAGGCGCACACGGCCGTCGGCGGCGGCGATGCGCGCGAGCACGGCAGGCGTGTCGTCGGTGGAAGCGTCGTCGACCACCAGCAGTTCGAGATCGCGGTGATCCTGGTGCAGCACGGACTCGATCGCGCGCGGCACGAGAGTGGCGCGATCGCAGGTCGGCAGGTAGACCGAGACCAGCGGCGTCGCGGCAGGGTCGGCGGTCATCGCGCCTTTGTCCCGCCCAGGATGGCGATTACGCGGTCCCACATCGCCTCGATCTTCGCTTCGAGCGCCGGCCGTGCGGCGGCGAGCCGGGCAGCCGTTGCCTCGCGGTTCGCCAGGAGGCGATCCAGAGTCGCGAGCGCTGCCGCGGGGTCGCAGCGCTCCAGCATGAATTCGCGCACGCCGAACTCCTCGAAGAGCGCGGCGTACTTGTGGCTCCAGGCGGTGCCGAGGCAGGGCACGGCCTGCCCGAGCGCGTTGACGCAGCCGTGATAGCGCGAGCTGACCACGAGCCGCGCGCCGCCGATGAGGGCCTTGAGAGCTCGCGGGTCGGCCCCCTCGATCACCGGATCGCCGCCGCCCATGGCTTCGCGTAGCGACGCACAGAGCGCGGCATCCGCGGCACCCTCGTGGTTGACGATCCGTACGGTGTAGCCGCGCTCCGTCAGCCGCCGCCCGAGCGCCGCGAGCAGCGGCAGGTAGCCGCCGCGCCAGGCCGAATCCGGGCTGCGCTCGTCCTGCATGTGGACGTTGGGGATCAGGAGCGCGCTGGTTGGAAATTCGGGGACATTCCCCGATTTATTGACCAATAAATCGGGGAATGTCCCCGAATTTCCAATGGTCAGGTCCGGCACGACGACGAGCCGGTCGCCGAGCCCGCCCGCCAGTGCCTCGACGTGCGCCCGCGACGCCAGATCGCGCGCGCAGATGAGCGCAGCGGAGTGCAGTGCCCGACCGAATTCGCGTGCAGCCGCCGTCGCAGGAAACGGCCCGAACGCCTGCGGCAGGAACACGTACGGGCGACCGCGTCGTGCGAGGCGCACGATCTCGCGCGCGGTGGACGCGAGGAGGGCGTCACCCCAGGTGGCACCGTAGGCGAAGCCCGAAGCGTCGAGCACGGCGTCGACGTCGGCTTCGGTCACGACGCCGTAGCGCCGTCCGAGTTGCCGGAACCGGGAGGGCAGGCGATGGCTCAGGGAATCGATATCGACCGGCGCACCCGGCACGCGCAGGCGCTGCCACGCCCCGGCGGCTGCGACCTCGCGCCAGGGCGAGTTCTGCCCCGGCGTGAGCGCGATCTCAGCGGATGGCAAGGCCTGCTGCAGGCGATCCCGGATCGCCTGCAGCATGAGCGCCGCGCCCTTGTTGACGAACTGAACGCCCTTGATCTCGATGAGCACAGGCGTTCGTTCGGGCGTGATCAGCCGAGCGCTTTCTCCAGCTCGGGCAGGATCGCGAACAGGTCGCCCACCAGCCCGACGTCCGCCGCCTCGAAGATCGGCGCCTCGCTGTCCTTGTTGATCGCGACGATCGTGCGCGCGTCCTTGATGCCGGTCATGTGCTGGATCGCGCCCGAGATGCCGATCGCGATGTAGAGCTCCGGCGCGATGATCTTGCCGGTCTGGCCCACCTGCAGGTCGTTCGGCACGTAGCCCGCATCGACCGCAGCGCGCGAGGCGCCCACGGCCGCACCGAGCTTGTCGGCGAGGCTGTAGATGACCTTGAAGCCGTCGGCGCTGCCGAGCGCGCGGCCACCGGCGACGACGCGCGCCGCCGACTGCAGGTCGGGACGGCCCGTGGTCGCACCGCTGCGCGAGACGAAGCGCGTATGCGTCGGCAGCGCGACGCCCGGGTCGGCCTTTTCGATCGCGGCGCTGCCGCCCGCGGCGGCCGCCTCGAACGACGCGACGCGCACCGTGGCGACGACCTTCTGGTCGGCCGGCACGTCGACGGTGAGCACTGCGTTGCCGGCGTAGATCGGCCGGCGATAGCGATGCGCGCCCTCGACCGCCATGACGTCGCTCACCTGGCCGACGCCGAGCAGCGCAGCGACGCGTGGCATGAGGTCCTTGCCGAAGGTGGTCGACGGCCCGAACACGTGCGTGTAGTCGGCCGCGAGCTTCGCTACCTGGGGCGCGAGCACCGCGGCGATCGGTTCGACGTTCGCGGCATGGTCGACCACGACGACTTTTCCGACGCCTGCGAGGGAGGCGGCCTGCGCGGCCACCGCCGCCGAGTCGGCCGCGAGCACGAGCACGTCGATCGACGCCCCCGCGATCTTGCTGGCGCAGCTGACGCACTTCGCCGTGCTGGCATTGAGCTTCGCGCCGTCGTGTTCTGCAACGATCAGGATCTTGCTCATCACACCA
>CAZRKS010000027.1:0-21112 GCA_964600315.1 uncultured Steroidobacteraceae bacterium
GCGCTCGAGACCGGCGTCGCGGCGCTCGGCAACATGGAGGCCGTGCAGTTCCACCCGACCGGGATCTTCCCGGCCGGCATCCTCGTCACCGAGGGCTGCCGCGGCGACGGCGGCCTGCTTCGCGACGGCAACGGCCATCGCTTCATGCCGGATTACGAGCCGGAGAAGAAGGAACTCGCCTCGCGCGACGTCGTCTCGCGCCGCATGGAGGAGCACATCCGCGCGGGGAACGGCGCGAAATCCCGCTTTGGCGAGCACCTGTGGCTCGACATCACGCTGCTCGGCCGCAAGCACATCGAGCACAACCTGCGCGAGGTGAAGGAGATCTGCCAGTACTTCCTCGGCATCGACCCGGCCGAGAAGTGGATCGCCGTGCGCCCGGCGCAGCACTACACCATGGGCGGCATCCGCACCTGGCACACCGGCGAGAGCCGCACGCTGCGCGGGCTCTTCGCCGCGGGCGAGGCCGCCTGCTGGGACATGCACGGATTCAACCGGCTGGGCGGCAACTCCGTGGCGGAGACGGTCGTCGCCGGCATGATCGTCGGCGAGTACATCGCGGACTTCTGCGAGAGCCCGGCCGGCGAACTCGACATCCCGACCGCGCTGGTGCGCGAGACGATGCAGGCCGAGCGGGCGAAGCTCGATGCGCTGCTGCACGGCGGCGGCCCCGAGCGCGCCGATGCGATCAAGATCGAGCTGCAGCAGGTGATGACCGACAAGGTAGGCATATTCCGCACTGGCCCCGACCTCGAGGAAGCGGTGCACCGGCTGCAGGGCCTCGTGGCGAGGAGCCGGCGCATCGGCCTGCGCTACACGGTGGACGGCCCGAACCCCGAGCTCGTGACGGCTTACCGGACGCAGAAGATGCTGAAGGTCGCGCTGTGCGTGGCGAGCGGGGCGCTCGCGCGCACCGAGAGCCGCGGCGCGCACTACCGCGAGGACTACCCGCAGCGCGACGACTCCACCTGGCTGCGACGCACGCTCGCGACCTGGAAGGACCCGGCGGACACGCTGCCCGCGCTCGCCTACGAGCCGATCGACGTCATGAAGATGGAGTTGCCGCCCGGCTGGCGCGGCTACGGCGCGAAGAACTACATCGACCACCCCGACACGCCACGGCGCGCCGAGGAAGTCACCGGCCTGCGCGAACGCCTGAAGGACGCGGACCGCCACGAGGTGCAGGCGGCGATCATGCCCTACGACCACCTGCTGCCCGAGCGCTTCCGCGGCCGCAACGAACGCATCGACGAGAAGCTGCCATGAGTGATCCAGCTCCCCGCCGGCTCCGCTTCCACATCCTGCGCCACGACCCGCGCGACACCGAGAGCGAGCCGCACTTCCAGACCTTCGAGCTGGAGGAAGCGGCGGGCATGACGCTGTTCATCGCGCTGAACGAGATCCGCGAGCAGCTCGACTCGTCGCTCGCCTTCGACTTCGTCTGCCGCGCCGGCATCTGCGGCAGCTGCGGCATGGTGATCAACGGCCGGCCGGCCCTCGCCTGCCGCACCCTCACGAAGGACCTGCCCGCCGACATCACGCTCGCGCCGCTGCCCGCGTTCGAGCTGATCGCCGACCTGTCGGTGAACACCGGCAAGTGGATGCGCGGCATGAGCGAGCGGCTCGAGACCTGGGTGCACTCGCTCGGCCAGGAGCGCGACCTGCGCCGGCTCGAGGAGCGGATGGACCCCGAGCTCGCCGACAAGATCTACGAGCTCGACCGCTGCATCGAGTGCGGCTGCTGCGTCGCGGCCTGCGGCACGGCGCGCATGCGCGAGGACTTCGTCGGCGCCGTGGGCCTGAACAAGATCGCGCGCTTCAGCCTCGATCCGCGCGACGCGCGCACCGACGCCGACTTCTACGAACTGGTCGGCGACGACAATGGCGTGTTCGGGTGCATGACGCTGCTCGGCTGCCACGACGTGTGCCCAAAGAATCTGCCGCTGCAGGCGCAGATCGCTTTCCTGAGAAGGAAGATGGTGCGGACCGGGGTGGGGTAGGCGGCGTCGGCCGTCGTTTCAGCGGTTTCCCGGTCTTCGACGCACCGCGGGATGCCCGGCCCATCACGCTCGACGACATCTTTCGTCACTGCCGAGCTTCGTTTCCCGGCTTGCGATCACTCATGCGCAGGTCACCGACCTGCATTTGCTGGAACTGGCGCGATTCAACGATTGCCGGCCGGCGACGCTCGATCACGGGCTCCTCCAGGCGCTAGATTCCGAGCGTGCCTCGCAATGAGGCTGCCGTCTGGTCAATCAGCTGTGGCATTCGCATTCCCCACATCACCATCGAGCGATCGATCCGGGCCTGTTCGATCCGGTTGGTGTCAGTGACGCAGCGGTCCACCTGTCCCGGAATCGAGGCTTGGTCAGAATCGAGCTGCAACTTCGCTTTCTGGATCTCGGCGGAGAATTCAGCCTACTTGTCTCCGGTGACCACGCCGTTGCGGTAGTTGAGTGCTATGGCATAGCTTAGGGCGCGTGACTGATGGAACACCATCAATCGAGCGGTGTTCGGCTTTTCCTGCAACATGGCCCAATTGGCGGCGTATGCGAAGACTCCGCCGCAGCGGGCAAGTCGCCTAGAGTCGGCGTCGATCGCCGACTGCGACCTGACAGTGTCCGAAAAAAGGCGATTAGAAGCGCAAAGAGTACAACGGTTCGATTCATTCAAATCGCATTCAGCTACTATTCTGCAAGCCCACGAATCCACGAAGATTATCGGACCGAACGAGACGATCAAGTGCGCTGATGACGTGCCGCGATTACCGCCAACGTCAGCGCGTTGAGTTCGGATCCCGAGAAGTTCGACGCGTGCTCAACCAATAGGTCGTCCATCTCTCGGTGGCTCAGCTGCCCTCGCAAGGCGGCCACTAGCTTTCGCCGGTAGAATTTCGGGCTCCCCTTGTCAGTTGCACGCACGCCGGTGCCAGCACATATCGCACAATCTTCTCGATTGCGCCTTCCGGTTCCATTGCAGCTCATACAGATTGGCTTTGGATGCCCGGACTCACCAAAGCCGTAGCAATGCGGACAGAGCCCATCCCCTTTCAGGCCGCTACCATGACAGGCGCGGCAGGTTCTATTCACTTTTGCCTTGGAATCCGAATTACTAGACATTGGTAATGGCCGTCGCCACCCGCTCACAACCGAAAAGTCTTGGACTTGGCACAAGTCAACGATGCTCCTGCGCGTCTGCGCAATCAAGCTCGCCTACGAGGCCAAGACACTCACTCCATTCAGCAGTACCTTGGACGCCGAAACATACAGCACACCGTCCGCTATACCGAAATGGAGCCCGATCGGTTCCAAGGGGTTCTGGAGTGTTAGCGCCGACGTAAGACTGACCCTTTCGAAATCTTCGCCCGGCGTTGACATTCGGAGTATCCCGTATGCCGGCCCGGTGCGATCGAATGGGCGTTGTCGGATCGCGCGGCTCGCTGTTCGCTCGGTAAAATTTGCCGTGAGGCAATGCGACACGCCGGGATGAACCGCCAGTCGGAACTGGCGCGGCGGGGCGATGACAGCGGGCGCGCGGATCAGATGTCGATAGTCATTGACGCCGGCATCTGGTAGCCGGACAATTCGTCTCAGGGTGCAAGCCCTATACCCCCCCTGGGCTTCGGTCCAGGGCGCGAAGCCGCCGCAAGGCGGCTTCAGCTTTTCTGGGGCACCCCGGATACTCTCCAGTAGTGCGCACCTACGTCTACGTCGACGGATTCAACCTGTACTTCGGCGCCCTGAAGGGCACGCCGCACCGCTGGCTCGACCTTCAGCGGCTGTTCACGCTGCTGCTCCCCGGCCACCGGATTGCACGGATCAAGTACTTCACCGCCCACGTGACCGCGCGCCCCAACGATCCGGACCAGCCGCTCCGGCAGCAGATGTACCTGCGGGCGCTGCGCACCTTGTCCAACCTGGACATCATCTTCGGCCATTACTTGACGCATTCGGTCATGATGCCGCTCGCCAATCCGGTGCCAGGGCAAAGCCGCTACGTGCGGGTTCTCAAGTCTGAGGAGAAGGGCTCGGACGTCAACTTGGCGACGCATCTCGTGCACGACGCGCATTGCGGTCTGTTCGACTCGGCCGTCATCGTGTCGAATGATTCGGACCTGCTCGAGGCTGTCAAGATCGTGAAAGGACTCGGCCGGCAGGTAGGAATCCTCAACCCACACGCGAATCCGAGCCGGGTCCTGCTGCGGGAGGCGACGTTCATGAAGAAGATCCGCGGCGGCCCGTTGAGCGCCAGTCACTTCCCGAATCCCCTGACCGACGCGCAAGGCACGTTTCACAAGCCGGCCGGCTGGTAGAGCACGTCGCGGCGGAACGTGGGAACCGAAGGGACGCGTGCCGCCTCCCCCGCCGGGGGAGTGCAGGAGGGCAACGGTCGCGCCGATAATGCTGACGCCATCCGAAGTCGCCGGCCCGCGGCAGTCTTAGCAGAACTTTAAGATTCCCCTAGCGACCATTTAGCAACGGCGAGCCGGGATTCCGGCACACTGCCACCCCATCGACAACGACATGCGCACAGGGGTGGTCATCATGAATTCACGTTCGATGTTCGGGATGTTGACAGCAGTCGTCCTCCTCGCCGGCACGGCGACGACCGCCTACGCCGCCGACGCCCGGGTCGCCCGCGGGCGCTACCTGGTCGAGATCACCGGCTGCAACGACTGTCACACGCCCGGCTTCGGGCAGAAGAACGGGCAGGTGCCCGAGCAGGAGTGGCTCACGGGCGTGCCCGTCGGCTATCAGGGGCCCTGGGGCACCAGCTACCCCGCCAACCTGCGTCTCATCATCAACTCCATGAGCGAAGCGCAATGGCTGAAGCACGCCCGCCAGGAACGGATGCCGCCGATGCCCTGGTACAGCTTGCGCGCCATGAGCGACGCCGATGTCGGCGCGATCTACGCGTATGTGCGCAGCCTCGGTCCGGCCGGCGTCGCCACCCCGGCCTACGTCGCGCCGGGCGGCAAGGTGAGCACGCCGTACTTCGTGTTCGTGCCGCAGGTGGACGCGAAGCAGGCCGCCGCGCGCTGAGCCGGCCGCCGCGCTCAGCGCGGCACGTCGACCAGCACGATGGGCCGGCGGACGCGGAACCGGAAGCGTCCCCGGCCCGTCTTCTCGATGCCGAGCGCCGGGCAGCGCTCCTCGAGCCGCCGCTGCAGCAGGATGAGTCGCGCCTCGAGGTTCTCGCTCACGTCCGGCAGCCGGATTGCCGGATCGAGCCGCAACTCGCGGTTCGAATGCTCGGTGCGACGCTCGTCGTGGTAGCAGCAGGCGAGCCGCCAGAGGATGGAGCCGGCCACGCCCTTGATGAGGTAGTCCTCGTCCACGAAGATGCTGTCGTTCTCCGCGAAGTGGCGAATGCGCAGCGGCGCCCCGTCGGGCGCGGCGCTCGGGGACGCGCCCGTGCCGCGCTCGTCGGACGCCTCGGCACCGCCTTCGCAGAGGGCCGCCGCGTTGGCGACCACGCTGGCCAGCACGCAGAGCGCGTCCTCCTCGTCGAAGTTGAAGCGCGCCGTCGCCTCGCTCTCCGCGAACAGCACGCCCACCAGCCGCTCGCCCGCGAGCATCGGCACCGCGATCTGGCTCTGCGATTCCTCGAGTCCCGGGATGGGGATTTCCTGGGCGCTGTCGTCTCCCAGGCCGCGCTGCGCGGCGAGATCGCGCACGGCGCGCCCGTAGCCGAATTCCGAGGTGGCGTGCGAGATGCGCACCGGCATCCGCGCCTTCGCCGCCGTGCCGATCACGCCTTGCCCCGGGCGCACCTCGGCGCCCACGCCGGACTCGGGGTAGCCGCGGCTAGCGACTGCATAGAGGCGCCCGCTGTCGGGATCGCTCATCAGCACCATCGCGTGCGAGATGTCGAAACCGTCGCGCAGGCAGTCGAGCAGGCCGTCGAGCAGGCTCGCGAGGTCGGTCGCTCCGGCCAGGCGCGCCACGGCCGAGCGCAACACGCCGACGTGGTACTGGGGCGGCGGCGGTGCGTCCTGTTCGACGCCGGCGGCCGCCGTGATCGACTCGACGCGATAGACGTCGGCGCCGCGCAGCCGGAACACGCCGGTCATGCCGGTGTGCGAGGCGATTCCGGCGAGCTTGGCCTTCATGCATTCGAAGAGCGGCCCCGACTCCTCGGTGCGCAGGTAGCGCACGGCGAGGCGGTATTGCGCGCCGGTCTCCGGGTGGATCACGATCACGGTCGCGCGCGGGTTCTCGAGCACGTTCTGCCGCGTCTTGCTGAAGAACTGGAACGAGAGCGCGACGTGCTCGGGGTCGACGTAGTGGACCTCGGAGACGTAGGAGACGTTCGGCGTGCCGTCCCGTGCGCAGCTCGCGATCACGGCCGGGATCGCGCCTTCGAGCGCCATCCGGATGTCGTGCAGCGTAAGCGGGCCGCTCATCGCGCGAGCCGCTCGCCGGCGCCGGGGCCAGGCGTCTGCTGGAACACCGCCGTCGGCGTGAAGGCGATCGCGACCATGCCCTGCTCGGAGCGGCCGTGCACGGCCTGTGCGAACTCGGGGCGGTAGCCGATGCGGGTCAGTTCCCGCGTCCAGTCGTCGAGATGCCGGTCGGCAATGGCGCGATCCGCGGCGGCGATGCGCACGAGCCGCGCGTCGGTGCCTTTCAACTGGATCGTCCGGTGCGTGCTCGGCTGGCTGAAGACGACGGCGACGAGGCCATTGGCCTCGATGTCCGCCAGCACCGAGCCGGCCCGGGCGGGTTCGACGAGCACCGTCACCTTGCGCCGGTCCTTCGAGACCCGGCACCCGCAGCCGCGCACGACGTCCGGCACGTGGTCGGCATTGCGCGTGGCGACCACGACCGACACGCCTCCCTGGATGAAGGCCGCGTGGACCTCGTCCAGCGCCGGGGGGCTCGACTCCTTTCGGCTCATGGCGTGCATGATATCCGCCTCTACGGTCGGGGCCTGACGATGAACAAGTTCCGAACTCGCATGCTCCTGGGGATGGCGGCCGTGGCGGCGGTCTGCGCCGGCCTCGCGCGGGCAGACGCCCCGCCAGCGCCGGACGCGGCGGTGGCGCCGCTGATCGCGCAGCTCGGGCTGCAGGAGTCCGCTGCGCCCGTGCGCGAGCGGCCGGGCTGGAAAGTGCCGCGCAGGATCCTCGTCTGGAACGTCGACCCCGGGCTGCTGCCTGCGCTGCAGTCGGCAGCGCCGGGCGTGGAACTGGTGGCGGCGCGCGATGCGGCCGAGGGCGCGAAGCTCGCCGCCGACGTCGATGCCGCGATCGGGTTCTGCTCGGCCGAGATCCTCGCGGCCGGCCCCGGCATCCGCTGGATCCAGGTGTTCTACGCGGGAGTCGAACGCTGCGTGGCGGTCCCGGCGCTCCGCGAGCGCGACATCCTGCTCACGAACATGCAACGCGTCGCGGGCCCGGTGATGGCCGAGCACGTGCTCGCCATGATGCTCGCCTTCACGCGGGGCCTCGACTTCTACATTCCCGAACGCGCAGCCGCCCGCTGGACGCGCGAGCTGCCGCCGCCCGCGAAGCTGCTGACGCTCGAGGGCAAGACGGTGCTCGTCGTCGGACTCGGCGGCATCGGCACGGAAGTGGCGAAGCGCGCGCATGCGCTGGGGCTTCGGGTCGTGGCCGTGCGCGCGAGCGGTCGCGACGGGCCGCCGTTCGTGAGTTACGTCGGGCGGCCGGACGAGTTGCGCAAGCTCGCCGGCGAGGCGGACTTCATCGTCAACACGACGCCGCTCACCCCCGCCACGACGGGGATCTTCGACGCAGCGTTCTTCGCTGCGGTGAAGCCCGGCGCGTTCTTCTTCAACGTCGGGCGCGGCCGCAGCGTGGTGCAGGGCGATCTGGTCGCGGCCCTGAAGAGCGGGCGACTGGCGGGCGCCGGGCTCGACGTCACCGATCCCGAGCCGCTGCCGGCCGACAGTCCGCTGTGGCAGATGCGGAACGTGATCATCACGCCGCACGTCTCGGCCGACTCCGACCTCGGCGATTCGGTGCGTTTCGCGGTCGTGCGCGAGAACCTGCGGCGGTACGTGGCGGGGGAGCGGATGCTGTCGGTGGTGGACGTCGGGCGGGGGTATTAGCGACTGCTTTTTTCTTCGTAACCTATTGCTTTTCAGGGGAAAATCAGTAGACTACTGGATATATAACCAGCCCTGCGGAAGCTCGCCATGTCAACGCTCCCCGACGTCGACACCGGCCTCTCCATCCCCGAACTCGCGGCCCGGATCACCGAGCTCGCCGGGCACCTGAATGCCGCCAACCACCGCTGGCTGCAGCTCATCGCCGAGTTCGACCGTCGCAACGGCTGGTCGGACGGCTTCACCCGCTCCTGCGCGCACTGGCTCAACTGGCAATGCGGCCTCGACCTCGGCGCGGCCCGCGAGAAGGTGCGGGTGGCCCGCGCGCTCGAGACGCTGCCGCAGGTTGCCGCCGCCATGGGTCGCGGCGAGCTCAGCTACTCGAAGGTGCGAGCGCTCACGCGCATCGCGACCCCGGCCAACGAGGAGGTGTTGCTCAACGTCGCGCTGCACGGCACCGCCCACCACGTCGAGAGCCTGGTGCAGAAGTTCCGGCGGGTCGCCGAAGTGGAGGAGCTGTCGCGCGAGGCGCGGCAGCAGGCCGGACGGCGCTGCACGTACTACCACGATGTGGACGGCTCGCTGGTCGTGAAGCTGCAGCTGCCCGCCGAGAGCGGCGCGCTGCTGCTCGCCGCGCTCGAGGCCGCGCTGCCCGAGATTCCGCTGCCGGACGATTCTCAAGGTGAACTACACGTTTCCGCGGAAACGTTTCGACTGTCCGCGCGCCGCGCCGACGCCGTGGTGGTGCTCGCGGAAAGCTTCCTGAAGCACGGCGCCGAGGCACTGAACGGCGGCGAGCGGCAGCAGATCGTCGTGCACGTCGATGCCGAGGCATTGCGGGCGCGGGAGCCCGGCCGTTGCGAGATCGAGGAAGGCCCCGCTGTACCCGTCGAGACGGCGCGCAGGCTGGCGTGCGACTCGAGCATCGTCAGGATCGTCGAGGATGAGCGCGGCGAGCCGCTCGACGTCGGTCGTCGCACGCGCAGCATCCCGCCGGCGCTGCGCCGGGCGCTGAAGTCGCGCGACCAGGGCTGCGTTTTTCCGGGCTGCACCCATCGGCGCTATGTCGACGGACATCATGTGCAGCACTGGGCCGACGGCGGCGAGACCAAGCTCGCGAATCTCGTGTCGCTGTGCCGTTTCCACCACCGCGCCGTGCACGAGGGCGGCGTCCGCATCGAACGTCTGGACGACGGCGCGTGGCGATTCGTGCTGCGGAATGGCGATTCGCTCCCGTCGTGCGCGCCCGGCCGCTCAGGCGCGCTTGGCGACTGGCGGCAGCTGGTTGCGGATCACGCCACGCGGGGCCTGCACATCGACGCGCGCACCGCCGCGACCCACTGGCACGGCGAACGCATGGACTATGGCCTCGCGGTCGACTCGCTGCTCTTCAGGAGCCGCCCGACTCCACCCGCGCCTTGAGCGCGTCGAGTTCGCGACGCAGGTCGCTCACCGCGGCCTCCAGCGCCGCGACGCGATCGAGCTGGCGCAGGACCGCCGTGTCGACCTCGGCCGCGGCTCCGGCTCCGGCGCCTGCGTCGGCGCGCTCCGCCGCATCGGCCGCGTCGGCGGCGCCCCCGGGGCCGAACAAATGCCGATACCGCGACTCGCGACGCCCCGGCTCCCGCGCCAGCTTCACGACGAACGGTCCGTCGGGCCGCGTCAGCAGGTCCTCGAGCTCGCTCTCGACCTCGCTCACGTCGTGCAACGGCGCGAGGCGCGCGGCATGCGTGCGCAGCTCGCCGGGCGTCTGCGGTCCCCGCAGCAGCAGCTCGCAGACGATGGCCGTGCCCTGCGGCGTGAACTTGAGCGAGCCAAACTGCGTGTTGCAGAAGAGGTGCTGGTACTTCGGGACGCGGCTGCCGAACCCGGACTTCTCCAGCACGAGCTGCCTGCGAACGAGGGCGTCGATGGTCGCCTGGACCGTGCGCTCGTCGAGCTCCATCACGGGGTCGCGGTTGCTCTTCTGGTTGCACGCGTTGGTGAGCGCGTTGAGCGACAGCGGGTACTGGTCGGGCGTGGCGGTCTGCTTCTCGATCAGGCAACCGATCACGCGGGCTTCGACGGGATTCAGCTCGATGGGCATGGGCACTCCGGCCGGGTTGCCACTGCACGGTAGCGATTCGCCGTGCCGCCGTCGAGATCGGCAGGCATAATCGTGACTTCCCGCCAGGACGAACCGTGCAATGGCTGAACGTGCCGGGTCGACGCTCAGGGGCGTCGCGACGATCTCGCTGATGACGCTGAACGTGACGGTGATGGTGATGCCGCTCTTCGCCGTCGCGATCCTGAAGTTCCTGGTGCCGGTCCCGGCCTGGCGCCGGCTCGCGAGCCGCGTGCTCACCGTGATCGCCGAGCAGTGGATCGCGCAGAACAACATGATCTTCCGCCTGATGCGCGCGCTGCCCCTGGGATTGCGCGGCGACGGCGACCTGCGGCCGGACGAGTGGTACCTCGTGCTGTCGAACCACCGCTCGTGGGTCGACATCCTCGTGCTGCAGGCGGCCTTCAACCGGCGCATCCCGTTCCTCAAGTTCTTCCTGAAGCAGCAGCTCATCTGGGTTCCGCTGCTCGGGCTCGCGTGGTGGGCACTCGACTTCCCGTTCATGCGCCGCTACACCTCGGAGTACCTCGCGAAGCATCCCGAGATGCGCGGCAAGGACCTCGAGTCCACCCGCATCGCCTGCGCCAAGTTTCGCCAGATGCCGACCTCGGTGATGAATTTCGTCGAGGGCACTCGTTTCACGCCCGCGAAGCACCGGGCGCTGCACTCGCCCTATCGCAACCTGCTGCCGCCGCGCGCGGGCGGCACCTCGTTCGTGCTGTCGGCGATGGGCGGCGTGCTGCACTCGATCCTCGACGTCACGATCGCCTACGCGCAGGCCGCCCCGAGCCTGTGGGACCTGTGCTGTGGACGGCTCGGCCGCGTGGCGGTCGACATCCGCAAGCGCGCGATCGAGGATTGGATGTCGGCCGGCGACTACGCCAGCGATCCGGCATTCCGCGAGCGGTTCCAGCGTTGGCTCGGCAGCGTCTGGAGCGACAAGGACGCGCTGCTCGACGGCATGAAGGCCTGAGGCCGCGGCCGTGGACTGGGACCTGCCGTCGCCCTTCATCCACGAGCGGGCCGTCGTGCACGGGGAGATCGACGGCTACGGGCACGTCAACAACGTGGTCTACGTCGCCTGGATGGACGACTGCGCCTGGGAGCATTCGCGCGAGCGCGGCATCCCTTTCGAACTCTGCAAGCGCCTGAACCGGGGCATGGCGGTGTGGCGCACGCAGGTGAACTACCTCGGCGCCGCGTATCTCGGCGATCACGTCGAGGTCGGCACCTGGCCGGTGATGAACGACGGCCGGCTGCGCATCGCGCGGCGCTTCCAGATCCGGCGCAGGGCGGACGGTCAGACGCTCGTCCGTGCGCTGATCCACTATGTCTGCATCGATCTCGAGACGGGCAAGGCACGGCGCATGCCGGCCGAGTTCGTGAGCTACAGCGTCGCACCCGAGGTGGCGGCCGCCGTCGCGCTCGAGACCGAGCCCTTCCAGCCCGGAGTGGAGCCGCCATGAAGGTGTACACACGCCGCGACGTCATCGTGACCTCGCTCGCGATGGGATTCACGGCCGCCGCGGGCCCGATCGCCGCGGACACGGTCGTCACGACGAGCAGCGATGGCCTGACGGCCGGCGAGGTGAAGATCCCAGCGGCCGACGTAGAGATTCCTGCCTATCGCGCGATGCCGGAGAAGGGCGGGCCGTTCCCGGTCGTGCTCGTGGTGCAGGAGATCTTCGGCGTGCACGAGCACATCAGGGACCTCTGCCGGCGTTTCGCGAAGGAAGGCTACCTCGCCGTCGCACCCGAGCTCTATGCGCGCCAGGGCGACCCGTCGAAGTACACCGACTGGAAGCAGCTCTACGCCGACATCGTGATGAAAGTGCCGGACGCGCAGGTGATGTCCGACCTGGATGCGACGGTTGCGTGGGCCGGCCACAGCGGGTCGGGCGACGTGCAGCGCGTCGGCGTCACGGGTTTCTGCTGGGGCGGGCGCATCGTGTGGCTCTATGCAGCGCACAGCGAGCAGCTCAGGGCCGGTGTCGCCTGGTACGGCCGCCTCGCCGGCGAGCCGACGCCGCTGCAGCCGAAGTACCCGATCGACATCGCGGGCACGCTGCACGCGCCCGTGCTCGGCCTGTACGGCGGGCAGGACACGGGCATCCCGCTCGCCGACGTGGAGAAGATGCGCGCGGCGCTCGCGGCCGCGAAGAGCCCGTCAGAGATCGTCGTGTTCCCCGAGGCGCCGCACGGATTCAACGCGGACTACCGGCCGAGCTACCGGGCCGAGGATGCGCGCGAGGCGTGGAAGCAGTGTCTCGCGTGGTTCCGCAGGTACGGCGTCGGCTAGAACTTCCACAGCACCCCGAAGTTCGGCACCAGCGGCAGCCAGTCGCGATAGCTGTGCTCGAGCTCGACCCCGTCGTCGTCGGTCGGCTCGACGGCGAAATCGGTGCAGCAGGGATTCGCGCGGTCGAGCAGGTTGGTCGCTTCGGCGAACACGTTCAGCGTGCCGTGGCGCAGCGTGAAGTCGCGGCTCACGCGCAGGTCCACCGACGCGTAGGCCGGCAGCCGCCGTGAATTGCGCGGGCCTGCGAGCCACTCGGCCTGGCCGGACCCGTCGGCGACGAACTTCACCGGCGTCGTCGGCCAGCCGGTGTGATAGGTCCCGGCGAGCGTCACCTGCCAGCCGTCGTCGGCCCAGGTGAGCCCGGCGCCGACGTTGTTCGCCTGGTCCCAGCTGCGACGCGTGTCGCGGCCGTCGACGCGGTCGGTGACGCGCGACCAGGTGTAGTTGAACCAGCCGTTCCAGGGCGATGCGCTCTTGCGCGTGAGGAGCAGCTCGACGCCCTCTGCGTGCGCGGAAGCGGGCGCGATCTCGACCCGGTCCCAGCGCAGTTCCGGCACCAGCGAGGTCGGGTCGTAGAGACTCTCGAAGCGCGGCCGCAGCTGGTCGTAGTCCTTCACGTAGCCTTCGACGCGCAGCGTGAAGTCGGACCGCAGGCCCTGCTCGACGCCGATGATGCCGTGGTACGCGTACTGGGGACGGAAGAAGTGGTCGACGCCGTCCTCGACCTGCAGCTCGTTGATGCCCTGCGCCTGCTGGTAGCGTCCCCAGCTCGCCCGCAGCCGCGTGCGTGGACCCAGCTCGTAGACGAGGTTGGCACGCGGCGCGAGCTGGGTGCCGCCCTGCGGGCCGTAGGTCTCGTCGTCCCAGCGCAGCCCGATCTCGGCGGTGAGCGGGTCGGTGATGCGCACCCGGCCGGTGAGGTACGCCGCGTAGTGCGCGCCCGCCGGCCGTGGCTCGAGGTCGTTCGTCGTCGTGCGGCCGGGACTGCCGGGAAACGGGTAGTCGGGCTCGAAGCGGACGAGGCTGTGATAGTCGTAGGAAGCGTCGAGCGAGCGCATCTCCCCGCCGAAGCGCGCCATCCAGCGCTCGGTCAGGTAGCTCGCGTCGAGCTTGAGGCCCAGCACGTCGTAGTGCCGCTCATCGTCGGCGTTCCCGGTGCGAACGCCTTCCTCGTCGATCTCGCCGGTCCGCTCCGTCGCCACGTAGGTGTAGGAGGCGATGGCGCTCGCGCGCAGGCTCGGCGAGAAGTCGTGCTCGAGCGTCGCCCAGGCGTAGCTGTTGCGGTAGCTGGCGGACGCGGACTCCGTTTCCTGCGCGTTGTTGACGTCCGCCTCGTCCTTCGACACCAGCAGGTGCAGGCTGCCGCGCGTGTCCGGCGTGAACTCATAGTCGAGGCGGGCGAAGGCGTCGGAATAGGTGAGGTCGCCGTACTTCGCGTCGAGCAGGTCGGCGATCTCGTCGAGGTTGCTGCGCCGCGCCGCCACCAGCCACTGGCCGCGGCCGTCCGCGAAACGGTTGAACGCCAGCAGGTTCGCGTTGAAAAGGCTCAGGCCCAGCTCGTAGTGGGAGTCCTCCGCCGGGTGGATGGACGTCGCGTCGATCACGGCGCTCATGCGATCGCCGTATTCCGCAGTGAAGCCGCCCGCATGCACGTCGATGCCGCTCAGGATGCCGGGGTCGAGCAGGCTCGTCGGGCTCAGCAGCACCTTCAGGTGGAAGGGCTCGTACAGCGGGAAGCCGTCCAGCACGACGAGCGTCTCGTTGCTCTCGCCGCCGCGCATGTAGGCGAGCCCGGAGACGCCGTTGCTCGCCGCGGCGGGCAGCCGGTGCACGGCCTTGAGAGAGTCGTCGGCGAGCCGCGGCAGTCCCTGGATCTCATCCTGCGTGAACACCGTGTGCACGTCCGGGACCTCCGCCGACAGCGAATACCGGCTGGCGGCGACGACAATCTCCTCGAGCGGGGCGGGCTCGCCCTTGCGTGCCGAGGTGGCCTGGTCCCGGCTGGCGGCGGGGTCGCGGACCACTGCGTAGGCATCGGGACCCACCGGGCGGGCGACCAGCCCGTGCTGGGCCAGCACCTCCTGCAGCACGTGGACCGGTGGACCGGCCGCAGGCTCCGCGGTGACGCGCAGCGAGCGCGGCACCGTCTCGGAGCTGAACACGAGGTGGAGCCCCTGCTGGCCCAGGTCGTCGAGCACGTCGTGCAGGGAGCGGCCCGCGTAGGGCGGTCCGGCCGCCAGCGCCGTGCCCACGGCGAGCAGCAGCACGCCGGCGAGGAGGGAGCGGCCTCGGGCGGTGCGGCGACGGGCGGCGGGATTGAGATCGAAAGGGACAGGCATCGGCTGGCGCAGCAACCCGCGCGCAGCGCGAGCCGCCCGGATGGTAGCCGAGCGCAGCCGGCGAGCCTACTGCAACTGTCCGAGACTCGCGGGGTCGACGTCGATCCGGATCCGGTCGCCCGCCAGCGTCGGCCTCAGGGAGGTCGTCGCCAGCACCGCCATGACCGCCTGCTCGGGCCGCAGGTCGGCCACCGTGCCGTTCAGCGTCACGGTCCCGGCCACGCGCTCGGCCTCGGGCGAGGCGTACTCGATGGTCCGGCCGGTCTCGCGGCTGGCCCAGGCGAGGAACTCGCCGACGGACCGCCCCTCGATGCTGAAAGGCGGCGTGACGTCGGTGACCCAGTCCCAGGCAGCGGAATCCGCCGTGAGCGGGGCCCGGGTGACCTGGCCGCCGTCAATGGAGAGCACTTCCCCGGCGCGACCGGTGACCGCGCCGCGCTGGCCGGTCACCTCGATGCGGCCCTCGCGGATGCCGACCTTGAGGACGCCATCCGTGAGCCGGGCTTCGTACTGGGTGCCGAGATGACGGACGTCGCCGAGCGGCGTGACGAGCACGAATGGCGCACTCGGCCGCCCGGCGTCCACCCCCGAGTCCACGTACACCGCACCTTGCGACAGCCGGGCTTCCTGCGGGTCGTTGAAGGCGAGCTGCGTTCCCGTGTCGAGGCGCACGTGCACGCCGCTCGCGAGATCGAGCGCTGCGCGGCCGTCGCCTCCGGTCCTCAGCGCGACGCCGGCCCTGATTTCGCTGCCGGCCGCCAGCGCGGTCCAGCGACCCTGGCCCGATTCGAGCTGCACTTCCCCGACGACCCGAGCGACGGTCGCCACGGGCGCGGCCTCTGAGAGGTAGAGCGGCCGGGCCAGCCAGGCGCCCACGGCGGCCACGGCGATGCCCGCCGCGGCGGCCCAGCCGGTGTAGCGGCGGCGCTGGCGGCGGGCGGCGACCATCTGTCGCCACTCGGTCTCGACGGCGGCCTGGACGGATGCGGTGGCGTCGGCGGAGGGCTGGTGGCGCGCGCCGACCTTCGCCAGCAGGCGTGACAGGTCGGCTTCGTCCCGTTGGTCGGTCGCGCGATGTTCAGTCATCGATGGTCCTCCCCCAGCATCAGGCGTCGAGGCTCGCGAGCACGTCGGCCGCCGAGGCGCCGAACACCGCTTCGAGTCCGTCCCTGAAAGCCACCCGTGCGCGCGCCAGCAGCGACTGCGCCGCGGTGTGCCCGATCCCCAGCAGGGCGCCGATCTCCTCGACGGACCGCCCCTCCACGTACTTCCACTCGAGCGCCTCGCCGTAGCGGCCGGGCAGGCGGTCGAGCACCGCGTGCACCAGGCGCTGCAGTTCGGCGCCGTCGCACCGGCGCAGCGGGTCGTCGGCCGCCGGCGCCTCGATCGACTCCAGGGCGGCGCGCACTTCCTCGCTGTCCTCGATCAGCACGACCTTGTCGGAGCGCCGGCGCTGCGACCGCACGTGGTCGGCGATCTCGCGCCGGCAGATCTGGCAGAGCCAGGTGAAGAGCGCCGCCTCGCCGCGGTAGCTGGCGAGCTTGCGCATCGCCTTCACCAGGGTCGCCTGCACGACGTCCTTTGCGGTGTCCTCGTTGCGGTTCACGCGCGGCAGCGCGAAGCGGAACACGCGCGGGAAATAGGTGGTGAAGAACTCGCGGAAGGCGCGTTCCTCGCCCGCGAGCATCTGCTGCACCAGTTCCTGGTCGTCCGTCACTGCTTTTCCGCCTCCGGTACGCCCATTAGACGCCGCGCCGGCCGCAGATCAATCGGCCCGGGCGCCAGTTTCGCTGAGGCGATTGATTTCGGCGGCGGCCGGCGTCCAACGCGCGTACCGCAAGGAGTTCGCCTTGAACCAGACCATTGCCCGCAACATGAGGATGGGTTCCGTGCCGGCCGGGGACCCGGAGCGGGCTGAACTCGAGGGTTTCGTGGGCGCCGCCTTCCTGAGCAAGCACGCTGCGACGGTGACGAGCTTCCTGCCCACGCTCCTGTCCTTCCGCAACCCGTCCGGGCAGCTGCGCGGCGTCATTGGCCTGCGCGGTGCCGGGGAGGAGCGCCTGTACCTCGAGCAGTACCTCGACCTGCCCGTCGAGACCGCCATCGCGGCCGCGTCCGGGCGCCGGGTCGAGCGGTCGCAGGTCGTCGAGGTGGGGAATCTCGCCAGCGCCAACTGCCGCACGGCCATGCGCATGGTGGCCGTCCTGCCGGCGCACCTGCTCGCAAGGGAATTTCGCTGGATCGTGTTCACCGCCACCAGCGCCGTGCGCGGGATCCTGCAGGGCTTCGGCGCCCCGCTCGTGGAACTGGCGCGTGCGGACCTCGCCCGTGTCGCCGGCAGTGAGGATCGGTGGGGCCGCTACTATGAGTCGGATCCCCGGGTGTTCGCGGGCTACCTGCCGGACAGCCGGCTCGTCGCGGGATTCTGCGCGTCCGCGCATGATCACTGACCCCGAGCAGGTCGCCCTCGATGACGGCCGGCAGGTCGTCACCTATGGCGAGCTCGCCTCCCGGCTGGACGAGGAGGGCGAATGGCTCGCCGGCGGCGGCGAGCGTTTCGCGCTGCTCGCAGACAACGGGATTGGCTGGGCGATCGCCGACCTCGCGCTGCACCAGCGGCGGCTGCCGTCGGTGCCCTTGCCCGGCTATTTCACCGCGGCGCAGATGCTGCACGTGCTCGACGACGCAGGCGTCGACTGCGTGCTCGCCGACGACCCGGGCCGCGCGCGCGGGTTGCTCGCCGGCTGGCACGTCGCCGGAGTCTCGGGACGCAGCGGGCTCTCGATGTTCCGTCGCCGGCTCGATGGCGCGTCGCGGCCGCCGCTGCCGCCCGGCACGGTGAAGATCACCTACACCTCGGGGAGCACGGCGGCCCCGAAGGGCGTCTGTCTCGGCGCCGACGATCTCGAAGCGGTGGCGGCATCGCTCGCGGCGGCGACCTCGTCGCTCGGCGTCGCGCGACACCTGTGCCTGCTGCCGCTCGCCACGCTGCTCGAGAACGTCGGCGGCCTCTACGCGCCGCTGCTCGTCGGCGCGCGCAGCATTCTGCCGTCCGCCGCCGCGACCGGCATGAGCTACGCCGGGCCCGACGTCGCGCGGCTCCTCGGCTGCGTCGGCGCGAGCGCACCGGAGAGCCTGATCCTCGTGCCGGAACTGCTGCGCCTGCTGGTGGTTGCGGCTGAGCGCGGCTGGGCGGTGCCGCCGACGCTCAGGTTCGTCGCCGTGGGCGGGGCGTCGGTGGCGCCGGAGCTGCTCGAGCGCGCCGCCGCCGTGAAGCTGCCGGTGTACGAGGGCTACGGGCTCAGCGAATGTGCCTCGGTCGTCTGCCTCAATACGCCCGAGGCGCGGCGAGCGGGCAGCGTCGGTCGGCCGCTGCCGCACGCACGGGTGCGCGTCGCGGACGATGGCCAGATCATGGTGTCGGGCGTGACCCTGCGCGGCTACCTCGGCGAGGCCCCCCGCCGTCCTGGCGAGGAGTGGGCGACCGGCGACCTCGGTGAATTCGACGCGGACGGCTACCTCTACGTGCGCGGCCGCCTGAAGAACATGTACATCACGAGCTTCGGCCGCAACGTCGCGCCCGAGTGGGTCGAGCGCGAGATCGCCCTCGAGCCGGCGATCCGTCACGTGCTGGTGCACGGCGAGGCGCGGCCCTACGCCGTCGCGATCGTGAGCGTCCCGCGCGAGGCGGCCGACGCGGCGACGATCGAGCGGGCGATCGCGGCTGCCAACCGCCGGCTGCCGGACTACGCGCAGGTGCGCCGCTGGGCGCGCGCGCCCGAACCGTTCTCGTTCGAGAACGGGCTGCTCACGTCGAACGGGCGACTGCGCCGCCCCGAGATCGTCGAGCGTCACGGCGCGCTGATCGACGAACTCTACCGCGAAGAACTCGCGTCCTGAACGAGGCAAACGATGACATTCCACGAGCAACTGGCTCGCGAGACGGCGGCTGACCGCGCCTTCCTGCTCTCCGCCCCGGTGATCCAGCGCTGCCTGGCCGGCGACGTGACGCGACCGCTGTACGTCGACTTCCTGACGCAGGCCTATCACCACGTGCGCCACACCGTGCCGCTGCTCATGGCGGTCGGAGCGCGCCTGCCGGACCGCCACGCCTGGCTGCGCGACGCGGTGCTGCACTACCTCGAGGAAGAGACCGGCCACGACCAGTGGATCCTGAACGACATCGAGGCCGCCGGGGGTGATCGTGCCGGCGCCGCGGCGTCGTGCCCGGCCATCGCCACCGAGGCGATGGTCGCCTACGCCTACGACACGGTCATGCGCGGCAACCCGGTCGGGTTCTTCGGCATGGTCCACGTGCTCGAGGGCACCAGCGTGTCGCTCGCGCTCACCGCCGCGGACCGCATCCAGGCGGCGCTCGGCCTGCCGGCGCGCGCGTTCACTTACCTGCGCAGCCACGGCGAGCTCGACAAGGAGCACGTCAACGACCTCGCCGCGATTCTCGCGCGGCTCACGGACGCGGACGACCGCGCCGCCGTCGTCCGCTGCGCGCAGGGCATCTACTGGCTGTATGGCCACGTATTCCGTTCGCTCGAACTGCAGAGGAAGGCGGCATGAAACCCGGATCGATCCGTGCTCTCGTCACCGGCGGCGCCGGCGGCATCGGCTGCGCCATCGCCGCGGAACTGCTCTCCCGCGGCGGCTCCGTGCTGCTGGTCGATCGCGACGAGGCCGCCCTGGGCCGCGCCGCCGAACGCTTCATGCGCTACGGCGATCGCGTCGGCACGCTGGCGGCGGACCTCACCAGCGCCGCCGACCGCGAGCGCATCTGCCGCACGGCGGCGAGCTGGCGCGGCGGCGTCAATGCGCTCGTCAACAACGCCGGCATCAATCACTTCCGCCTGTTCGAAGACCAGCCGCCGGCGCAGATCGATCTCGCGCTCGCGGTGAACGTGCAGGCGCCGCTGCACCTGTGCCACGGCCTGCTGCCGCACCTGCGCCGCCAGCCCGAGGCCTGCATCCTGAACACGGGCTCGGTGTTCGGCGCCATCGGCTATCCCGGCTACGCCGTGTATTCGGCGACCAAGTTCGCGGTGCGCGGCTTCACGGAGGCGCTGCGACGCGAGCTCGCCGACACCCGCGTGCGCGTGCACTACGTGGCGCCGCGAGCCACGCGCACCGGCATCAACAGCTCCGCCGTGGAGCGCATGAACGCCGAACTCGGCGTGGCCATGGACCCGCCCGAGCTGGTCGCGCAGGCCGTGTGCGACATGCTCGCCGGCGGCCGCCTCGAGGCCGTGATCGGCTGGCCCGAGAAACTGTTCGCGCGGGTGAACGGCGTGCTGCCGCGCATCGTCGACGGTGCGCTGCGCAAGCAGCTGCCCGTCATCCGCCGCTACGCCGGCGAGTCCGCCGCGCCGTCCCGCAACTGAGAGGAATCCACCGATGAAGCTTCACCGCTCGCTCGTCGCCTGCGCCGCCCTCGTCGTCTCCGCCGCGAGTCACGCGGCGGCGGCACCCGACCCGGCGTTCGATGCCGAACTGCTCGCCATCCAGCAGGCCTGGGCACAGGCCAACTACGAGACACCCGCCGGCGACGCGCGCAAGGCAGCCTTCGACGCGCTCGAGAAGCGCGCGGAGTCCTTCACGAAGCAGCATCCCGACCGCGCCGAGGCGCTGATCTGGGAAGGCATCGTCGAGAGCAGCTACGCAGGCGCGAAGGGCGGCCTCGGCGCTCTCGGGCTCGCCAAGGAAGCGCGCGGCAACCTCGAGGCAGCACTCGAGCTCGATCCGAAGGCGCTCGACGGCTCGGCTTACACCAGCCTCGGCACGCTGTACTACAAGGTGCCGGGCTTCCCGCTCGGCTTCGGCGACCACGACAAGGCGCGCGAACTCCTGAAGCAGGCGCTCGAACTCAACCCGAACGGCATCGACCCCAACTACTTCTACGCCGACCTGCTCTGCACGGACGGCGACTACGCTGCGGCGCTGCCGTACCTCGAGAAGGCGTCCAGGGCGGCGCCGCGTCCTGGCCGCGAAGTGGCCGACAAGGGCCGCCGGGCGGAGATCGCCGCGCTCACCGCGAAGGCGAAGGCGAAGCTCGGCTGAGCTCTCCGCCGGGCGCGGTCGGGGGCCACGGCCAGCCGAAGCGCTCGGCGAGCATCACGAATTCCCGGCCGGGCGCCGCACTCACCACGAGCGGCGCCCCGGTCGCGGGGTGCGCGAACTCGAGCCGGGTGCAGGCGAGCAGCAGCCGCCGGACGCCGAAGAGTTCTGCGAACAGCCGATTGTGCCGGCCCTTGCCGTAGGTCGAGTCGCCGATGATCGGGTGCGAGACGTGCG
>CAZRKS010000028.1:0-21091 GCA_964600315.1 uncultured Steroidobacteraceae bacterium
GCTGCCGGACTTCGACGACCAGCAGTTCGCGCTCGACCTGCTCGAGCACAAGCACGTGCTGATCGCCCCGGGCTCGAGCTTCAACGTGCCCTACCGCAATCACTTCCGCGTCACGAACCTGCCCGAGCCGCAGATGCTCGCCGACGTGTTCGGCCGCATGGAAGAATTGCTGCGGGACTACGCCGTCGGGCAGCAACCCGCCACGCGACCGAACCCGGCCCTGCGCGTGGTGGAGTCGGCCGTGAAGCGCTGAGTTGGATTAGAAATATATCGTATCTTATTGATAAATAACGATATATAGGTCGTGATCAAGGAGGATTCACGACCGGCCGCCACCTGGGTGACGCCGACCCGGCGTCTCGCTCATTTCCTGCGCACCCGCCATGACGAAGCCTGCGTGGCGCAGGGTCTCGAGGTCTGGCGCACGCCCGACATCGTGACCTGGTCCGAACTGATCCGGCGCATGTTCGAACTGGACCGGCAGGCGGGTCGCGTCGTGGGGCGTTGGCTGCCGGAGGCCCCGGCGCGCGTCGCCTGGGAGCGCATCGTCCGGCGGGATCCCGCGGCCGCGCACCTGGTGGCGGCGGGGCCGCTGGGACGCGTGGCGCAGGCATCGTGGCAGCGAATGCACGCCTACCGGATCCCCGTCGCCGCACTCGCGGAGGAGGACCGTCCCGAGTCAACGGCCTTCCGGCGGTGGGCAACCGAGTACTCCACCTGGCTCGAGCGAAATGGCTGGGTCGACGCAGCCCTCGCCGACCGGCACGTGCATCCGGCGGCAGCGCAGCAGGGGCTGGAATTCGTCGGCTTCGACCTGCTGACACCGGCGCAGGAAGCTTTCGTCGAGCGCATGGCACAAGCGGGCGTCGCCGTCTCCCGCCGTGGCGCCGAAGCGTATCCAGGATCGGCGGCCTGGATCGATTGCCTCGACCGCGAGCACGAACTCGACGTCGCGGCACGCTGGGCGGCCCGGCGGCTCGACGGGCGCAGGGGTGCACGAGTCGCGATCGTGGTGCCGGGCCTGGCCGCACGGCGCGACGCCGTCCGGCGCGCCGTGGAGCGTGTCATCGCACCAGCGACGACGCTGTCCGGTGGACCGGCACCGGAAGCGCTGGGCTTCGAGCTCGCCTCCGCAAGCCCGCTCTCGGCACACCCGATCACGGCGGCGGCACTCGCGATCCTGGGCGCGTTCGGAGGGACGATGGATCTCGCGCACGCGACCCTCCTGCTGCGCAGCCCGTTTCTCGCGGCGGACGCCGGTGAAGCGGACGCCCGCGCGCGGCTCGACGCTCACTTGCGCCGCACGGCGGGTCCGGCGGTCGACCTGCCGCGGCTCGCCCAGTCCGCCGCACGCGGCGCCTGCCAGGGCTTAGCCGCCGCCTTGCGGGCGGGCCTGGACGCCGTCCGGGACTGGCCCCGGCAGGCGCTGCCGAGCCACTGGACGCGGTTGTGGTTCGAGGCGCTCGCGGCTGTCGGATGGCCGGGCACCGCGCTCGACAGCGACGAGCACCAGGCCCACGAACGCGTCCGGCGACTGCTGGCCGAGTTCGGTGCAACCGATGACTGCACGGGAGCGGTGGCCGCCGGCGAAGCCCTCGCCATGCTGCGCGACCTGGCCGAGGCGACGCTCTTCGCGCCGCAGGAGCTTCGCGCGGCCCTGCTCGTGATCGACCCGGAGACCTGCGCCGGCATGGATTTCGACGGCGTCTGGGTCTGCGGGCTCGACACGACGCAGTGGCCGGCGCCCGTCGCGCCCGACCCGTTCCTGCCGCGCGACTGGCAGGAACGGCAGGGCCTGCCGGGTTCGACCCCGGACCTGGCGGCGGCGGCGGCGCGGCGCGTGTTCGAGCGCCTGTGCGCCAGCGCGCCGGAGGTCATCTTCAGCTTCCCGCGATTCCAGGACGAAGCGGCGCTGCTGCCGAGCGCGCTCGTTGCTGGCCTGCCGCGGCTACCGCTGCCCGATCTCTGGTGCGCCCCGGCCGTCGCGGCCGCGCAGTTTGCAGCAAGGCCGTCGCTCGACGTGCTGACCGACGCAGCGTTCCCGGCGGTTCGGCCGGCAGAGACCGCCCGTGGGGGCGCGCGGCTCCTGGAACTGCAGGCTGCTTGCCCATTCCGGGCGCAGGCCGAATTACGACTCGGGGCGCGGGCCCTGGAGGATCCGGCGCTCGGTGTGGCAGCCAGGCATCGCGGCGAACTCGTGCACGAGGTGCTCGCCGCCTTGTGGGAGGCACTCGGCGACCAGGCGCACCTGCGCGCGCTGCCGAGCGCGGACCTGCGACGGCTGACGCAGGAAGCCATTGCGACCGTGACGACTCGTGCCGCAGCCGGGTCGGACGACGTGATGCGTCACCTGCTCGAGATCGAGACCGCGTGGCTCGAGGCGCGCGTGCTGGAGTTGATGGCGGCCGAGCTCGCTCGTCCACCCTTCTCGGTGCAGGGCCTCGAACAGGAGCGCTCGCTCGAGATCGGCGGGCTCAGTCTCGGCCTGCGCATCGATCGAATCGACCGCCTTGCCGACGGACGCCTCGCGATCATCGACTACAAGACGAGCGCGGATGCGCGGGCGAGCGCGTGGTTCGACGCGCGGCCCCGGCTGCCGCAACTGCCGCTCTATGCCGAAGCGGTCGGCGCGGACCAGGTCGCGGCGCTGGCGTTCGGCCGCGTGCGCACCGGTGACACGGGATATTCCGGCGTGGCCGGCGACGAGGCGTCGTTCCCGGGCTTGTTGCGACCAGGCGCGCGCGGCTGGCCGAGTGATTGCGCGTCGTGGACGGAGCTCCAGCAGGCGTGGCGCCCCCGTCTCGCGACGCTCGCGACGGAGCATGCCGGCGGCGACGCACGACTGGCGCCGGATCCGGCGCACGCTTGCGCGCACTGTCCGCTGGGAGCGCTCTGCCGCATCGGCGAGACACGACTGGCAGTCGAGGCGGAGGGCAGGCCGGATGAGTGAGTTGCGCCGCGCCGACGCCCATGCGCGCGAAGAGGCGCTCGACGTGACGCGCAGCTTCATCGTGCAGGCCCCGGCCGGCTCGGGAAAGACGGAGCTCCTCACGCGTCGCTGCCTCGCGCTGCTCGCCACCGTTCCGTCGCCCGAGTCCATTCTCGCCCTCACCTTCACTCGGAAGGCGGCTGCGGAGATGCGCAACCGAGTCCTGGGCGCGCTGCGCGCGGCGGCCACACCGGACGGCGCGCCGAGCGACCTGCAGCCGCGCACGCTCGCACTCGCGCGCGCCGCGCTCGCCCGCGACCACTCTCTCGGCTGGGACCTGCTCGGCAATCCGGCGCGCCTGCGCATCCAGACCATCGACGCGCTCAACCTCGGCCTGGCGCGGCGCCTGCCGCTGCTCTCGGGGCTGGGCGCCGGGCTCGGCGTGGAGGAAGACGCGCAGGAACTGTACCGGACGGCGGCCGAGCGACTGCTCGAGCATCTGCCGGGCGACGATCGGTGGCACGCCGATGCCGTGGCCACGCTGCTCGCGCACCTCGACAACCGCGTGCCGGCCTTCGTCGACCTCGTGGTCGAGATGCTGAGCCGGCGCGAGTCCTGGGCGCCGGTGCTGCCGGCGGTCTCGGCCGACGAGCCCGATGCCGCCGATCTGCGGCGCAGTCTCGAGGCGGCGCGCCAGAGACTCGTGACGGAGCATCTTGCCGGCTTGCGCCGCGCCTTCACGGACGATGAACTGCGGGCAACGATCGCAATCGCGCGCGAGGCGGCGGGGCATCTCGTCGCGGCCGGCAAGGAGACGCCGCTCGCCGTGTGGGCCGATCACGAGCATCCGCCGACCGACGCTGCCAGCGACGCCATGCTTTGGCTCGGCCTCGCGACCCTGTTGCTGACGCAGGCGGGCGAGTTGCGCAAGAGCTTCGACGTTCGCATCGGGTTCCCGCCGGGGGCGGCGACGCGCATGCTCAAGCAGAAGGCGCGGGACGTGGTCGACTCGCTCGCGGGCCGGGACGAGGTCGTGCAGTGGCTGGACGCTGTGCGTCGACTACCTGCGGTCGCCTACAGCGACACTGAATGGCGGGTGCTGCGGGCGCAGTTCGTCGTGCTCCGGCTGGCGATGGCGGAACTCGAACTCGTGTTCGCGGAGCGACGCGTCGCGGACTATCCGCGCTTTGCCACGGCGGCGCGCCAGGCGCTCGGCTCGGCGGACGCGCCGACGGACACGGCGCTCGCGCTCGATGCGCGCCTGCGGCACGTGCTGGTCGACGAGTTCCAGGACACCTCCGAGGCACAGGTGAAGCTCCTCGAAGCCCTGACCGCCGGTTGGGAGCGCGGCGACGGTCGCACGCTCTTCTGCGTGGGCGATCCGATGCAGTCGATCTACCGGTTCCGCCATGCCGAGGTCGGGTTGTTCCTCGAGGTGCGTGAACGCGGGCTCGGCGGCTTGCCTCTCGAGTCACTCACGCTCGCGGTCAACTTCCGCTCGACGCAGCCCGTGATGGACTGGGTCAATGCCTGTTTCGAACGGGTCCTCCCGGCACGGGACGATGCGCTGACGGGCGCCATCCGCTATTCGCCGGGCACTTGCGCCGAGGGTGCGGGGGAGGAGGGCGGAGTGAAGGTGCACGCGCTCTTCCGGCGCAGCCGCGGGCTCGAGGCCCGTTCGATCGCCGACGTCGTCGAGCAACGGCTTCGGGAGGACGCCGACGCCCGCGTGGCGATCCTGGTCCTCGGGCGCCGTCACCTCGTCGACGTCGTGGCCGAACTGGCGCGACGCAACGTACCGTTCCAGGCGACCGACATCGATCCGCTCGGCGAGCGGCCAATCGTCCTCGACCTGCTGGCGCTCGCCCGCGCAATCGCGCACGCCGCCGACCGTCCGGCGTGGCTCGCGGTGCTGCGCGCCCCGTGGTGCGGACTCTCGCTCGCCGATCTGCACACGCTCTGCGGAGATGAGCTCGAGGCAACCCTCCCGGAACTGCTGCGCGACGAGGCGCGACGGGCGCTCCTGCCGCCGGATTCCCGCGCTCGCCTGGAGCGGGCCTGGTCAATACTGTCCGCAACGCCCGTCGAATTGCGCCGCTTCGGGTTGCGCGACACGGTCGAGCGCGCGTGGCTCGCGCTCGGTGGGCCTGCAACGGCGCAATCGCCGCGCGGTCTCGACGAAGCGCAGGCCTGCCTGGATGAACTCGCGGCGCTGGAGGAACGCTCTGCCGGACCGCTCGACCTCGCGGCGCTCGCCGACGCGCTCGAGAAGCTGTACGCACCGTCGCGACCGAGCCCCGAGGTGCGTGTCGAACTGCTCACGGTGCACAAGGCCAAGGGCCTGCAGTTCGACACGGTGATCGTGCCGGGGCTGGACCGGCCGCCGCGGGCCGACGGCAAGCGACTGCTGCAGTGGGCGCAGCTGCCCGGCGCCGACCGCGACTCACTCGTCGTGGCGCCCGTCGCCGCCGCAGGCGCCGCGCCCGATCGACTCTATGCGTGGCTCCAGGGGCTCGAGGCGGCAAAGCTGGCCGAGGAAAAGCGCCGACTGCTCTATGTCGCGGCGACCCGCGCCCAACGTTGGCTGCATCTCTACGGCACCTGCCCATTGAAGGACCAGGATGCGGGCCCGCCCGCGATCGTGACGCCGAAGAACACCGTGGCGCTCGGCCTGCTGTGGCCCGTGGTCGAGGACGAATTCGCGCGCCGCCTGCAGGAGATCGGCGGCGTGGCGGGCGAGGCGCCGCCCGAAATTCCCCGCGATCCGCCGTTGCGTCGCCTGCCCCTGACGTGGCGTCTGCCGGAGTTGCTTTCGCCGCAAATCGAGTCCGTGCGCAGCGCACGCAAGGCGGAAACCGCGGTCCGTTTCGACTGGGCGACGGAGACCACGCGCCACGTGGGGACGGTCGTGCACCGGCAGATGCAGCGCATCGCGTGCGACGGTGCGCCGCCGCGGCCTGACGACGCAGCGACGCGCAGGCTCTACGGGGTCGAACTCGCCGAGCTCGGTGTTCCGGCGGAACATCGCGACGCGGGCGTCGCTCGCGCCATCACCGCGGTGCAACGCACGCTCGACGATGCGCGCGGCCGCTGGCTGCTCGATCGCCGCCACGCGTCGGCGGCGAACGAACTCGCGCTCACCGGCCGCATCGACGGCGAGACCGTGTCGGTCGTGATCGACCGGACGTTCGTGGATGCGGAGGGCACGCGCTGGATCGTCGACTACAAGACGAGCACGCACGAGGGCGCGGATCTCGAGGCATTTCTCGTCAGCGAAGAGGAGCGCTACCGTCCGCAGCTCGAGCGTTACGCCGCGCTCGCGGGCCGCATGGGCCCCGAGCCAGTGCAGCTCGGCCTCTACTTCCCGCTGCTCTCCGCGTGGCGCCCGGTGAAGACACAGGTGCCATTCACTCTGCAAGAATAGGTGCCATTCGCCGGATTCTTTGTTGCTGGCGAGCGATGCTCACAACGTGCCGCTCACGCTGAACGGCCGTCGACCCGCCGCGTCCGCGGGCCCGAGGATCTCGAGCGAACGTCGCAGCGCCGGCGGCGTGCTGCCGCGGGGCGCAAGCGTGCCTTCGAGCAGGAAGCTGCGGTCCGGCGCGAGCGTCAGGCGCGCATCGACCGCAAACGGGCCTTCCTTGTCGGTGACTTTCGCCGTGAGGCCCGGTGTCCCGCCGGGCTTCGCGCCGGGATCGGGCAGCAGGGCGCGGTAGCTGCCGATCGACGTATTGCGCGGCGGTGGCGCGATCAGGCCGTCCATGTCCACGCTCCCGCGTACGCTTTGCGGCCACCCCTGGTGCAGCGTGAGCTCGGCAATGTCCGCGCGCGCGTGCCCGCGCCAGCCTTGCGGCAGGCCGAGCGGCAGCGTGGAGACGGCCTCGACCGGCAGGTCGAGCCGCAGGGACTGCAGCGCGATCTCGCCTCCGGGCGCAACCGTCAGGTCGGTCACGACACTGCCATCGCGCCGCGTGAGTTCCACGTGCGCACCCAGCCGGCCGCGCAGCAGGGCGAGGGGCGCGAGGCGCCAGCGCAGGTCGCCGAGCGTTGCGCCGTGCCAGGCCATTCCGGTTGCGGCGCCGGACCACACGGATCCGGTGTAATCGACGGCGACCACGCCGTACCGCTCGGCGCGGCCGCGAATCAGCTGGGCCGGGAGAGTCGCAACGGCGACGAGGAGGGCAACGAATACGCCGAGCGCAACGAGCCACCAGGCTTGGCCCGTGGCCGGCGACGCGTCGCGCGCCGACCGGTCACGGGACGCCGGGCGCGCCATGCGTGAGCGTCAGACTGGCGTTGACGAGGCCGGGCGCCGTGGAGGCGTCGATGGTGGCCGCCGCGACCGTGACACCGTGCTGCTGCTGCAGGTTCGCGAGCCACGCCACGAGGACGTCGAACGAGGCACCCTCGAGCCGCAGCCGGAGACCGTGCTCGCCATCCGGGCTCTGGTCCCGCACGGTGCTGCCGAGACCCGCCTCGCGCCCCGTGCGGTCGACGAGTACCACCAGGGACTCGTTGGAAGCAGCGGCGCCGCCAGAGGCGGCCGCGGCCAGCACCTGCGGCGCAACCTGCTGCATCCACGCGAGGTCCGCCGCCTTCTGCTCGACCCGAGCCGCTCCGCGCAGACCGTAGGAGCGCAGCGGGAGCACGACCGCAAGATAGACGGCCGCGACAGCGACGAGGCCCGCCGCGACGTAGACGAGCCGCCGCTCGCGCGGCGCCAGGTTCTCGATCCACTGCCGCAGGTTCACGCCGCCCCCACTCTGAGCTGCAGCCGGCCCTCGACCGCCGCCCCGCGCGGCGTGGCGGACTGCAGTTCCGCGACGATGCCGTCACGCGTCACGGCCTGCTTGATCGCATCGATGGCCTCGACCGTGGGGGCCGTGAGCCGCAGGTCGAGGGCGTTGCCGCGATAGCTGATGGACTCGACGCGCGCCTGCGGAGCCTGCGCCATGGCCTGCGCGAGGGCCGACATCGCCGGCAGCAAGCTGCCCTGCGCCGAATCCGCGCTGCCCAGCATCCCCTGCATCTGCGCCCGCGGGTCGACGACCTTCTGGCCCGGCATCGCCTGTGCGAACACCGTCGCAATCTCCGCGTCGAGTTTCTTCTCGCGCTGATGCAACTGCCACAGGGCGACGCCCTGGCCGGCGAGGAACACGAGCGCCGTCGCCGCGGCCAGCGCGGCCGGCAGCCGCCACTCGCGCAGCCTGGCCGCCATCGACGAGCGGGCGGCGTAGGGGCCCTGCAGCAGACTGACGCCGGCACCGCTCACGGCCTGTGCGGCGAGCAACGGCAGCGCGCCTTCGGGCAGCAGCTTGACCTGCAGCGTCGCGGTGCGCGTGCGCAGGCCTTCGATCGCGTCGCGATGCCGCTCGTAGTCGGCCGGACTAGCGAAGAAAGTCACGTGCTCGGGATTCTCGGACGGCTCGCCGCCGAGCGCGAGCCCGAGGGCCGCCTCGAGCGGGCTCGCATCGAGCGCGTAAGGCACGGCGTCCGGGCGGCGCACGAACAGCATGTCCTCGTCGAGGAGGAGCGTGCAGCCGTTCGCAGACGCCGGTACCGCAGCGGCATCGCAATAGGCGGCGTCGGGATGCAGCCCGGCCGCTTCGCAGGCCTGGTGCCACCGGTCGATCAAGCCATGGGCGACGACGGCGACCGGCGTGCCCGCCGCGCCAACGTGTCGCGCACCAACGGCGAAATGGAGTCCCTCGACGTCGGATGCGAGTTGCTCCTCGAGGGCGAACGGCACGGCCTGCGCGAGTTTCGCGCCGCCGCGCAGCGGCAACTCGGGCTCGGCGAGCGTGACGTCGGCGGCCGGCAGCAGCAGGACGACGGCGCGACCGTCCGCGAGATTCAAGGCATCGGCGAGCGGACCGCTCAGGACCGGGCCCGACCGGGCTCCGTTCCCGTCGACGATCAGCCAGGAGGCAGGCGCATCGTCCCCGGCGCGCAGCCGTATCACCAGCGTCTCAGCCATCGCTCCTCGGGACGGTCATTCGGTTCCGATACTGCGCAGGTACGGCCGCACGGGACCGCCGGCACTGCGGGCGAGGAGACTGTACAGGGTGAAATCGGTGGTGCCAATAGTGACCCATACGGTGGCACGGAAGTAGCTGCTCGATTCCGTGAGCGAGTTCTTCAACTCGTTGTATTTCGAGTCGCCGAGCGAGCCCTTCAGGTCCTCGAGCGTCGGGAAGCAGGCTTCCGCCCGCCGCTTGGCGAGATCTTCGGGATTGAGCCCGTACTCGCGCGAGTTCTCGCTCAACGCGTCGAGCACCACGCCCGGCGCCGTGCAGACGTTCAGCGGCGTGCCGACCGGCAACGCGGTGACGTACGGCTTCAGCTTCGCGTAGCGCTCCGCGCCGAACCCCGGCAGCACCATGAGCTCGCTGGCGCGCGTCACGGGCATGTTCGCCGCGAGGAACGCCGGGGTGAGCCCCGTGTAGACGCTGTCCTCGGCGCCGTCCGGGAATCCGGGCTGGGCGTCGAGATCGATCCAGTCGGCCATGGCGGCGGCCCACGTCGGCTCGATCTCGAGCGTGGCGAGCAGGCGCTCGAGTTGCTTGACCGCGGTCGGGTTCGTGGTGCCGTCCGCAAAGACGAGGTTGTTCAGGTTGAATCGTCCCTGCAGGTCCTCGAGCCGGCCCTCGACGGTGCCGTCCTCGATCGGCAGCGGCGGCAGCGGCCGCGCCCAACGCTCGCCGAAATGGTCGGTCTGCGAGTCCTCCTTGTCCTTCTTCAGGAAGTCCGCGGCCCAGGCTTCGGCGCCGAGCGCGATCTCGAAGGCCTGGTCGCGCGCAAACAGCGTCGCGCTGCGGCGCTGGTCCAGCGCGCCACGATACGCGACGTTGACGGCGAGGATCGTCGCGAGCGCGACCATCAGCACGGCCGTGATGAGCGCCACGCCACGCTGCGAGCGCCGGGTCGCGCGCGGGTGCGCTCGCGTCATCCGGGCACCTCGACGACGCGGCGGATGCGGCCCCAGTCCTCCAGTTCGATCGTCACCTCCACCGCCGCGGGACGCTCCCGGCCATCCGGTTGCGCGCCGCTCACGGCCTGCGCGGCGGGCCAGCGATCGACCCAGGCACGACTCGGGTCCATGAAGCGGAAGGTCACGGATTTCACGCCGGTGAGTAGCTTGCGCCTCGTCGGCTCCGTGGCCAGCGTGCGATCGAGCACCGGCCAGTGGTCGCGCCACAGGCCGTCCGGGTCGAGCCGGTAGCCGACGCGCTGCAAGGCCGGGCGGGCGACGCCGGCCGTGTTGCTCCATCCGGCGCGCGTGAACTGGAGCGCGTAGTCGACCGAGTCGCCGGCCAGCACCGCGGGCATCCGCGTCTCGCCGAGCGGCTCGCGGATCGGGCGCGGCTCGATCTGCTCGAGGTCCAGCGTGAGCGTCTGCACCGCGCGTTGCACCTCCCGCGTGCGCTCGAGCCGCTGCTCGGCGTATTCACTTTGCTGCTGCAGCTCGGTGTAGCCGCCGAGCGCGAGCGCACCCACGACCGTGAAGATCGCGACAGAGACGAGCAGCTCGAGCAGCGTGAAGCCTGCGTCGCGGCGAGCCGTGCGCGGGTTCATTCGTCCTCCTCGGGCGGCGGCTGCGGCTCCGGGGACGGTCCCGGCAGCGGTGAGCCCGGCGTGCCCGGGCCGCCCGATCCCTGGCCGTCGCCCTTGCTGCCGTTCTTGCCGCCCGTGCCGCCGTCCTGGCCTCCGTCCTGGCCTCCGTCGCCGCTGCCTTGCTGCGTCCCGTTCCAGTCGAGCGGGCCGGCGCCCACCGCCACGGCGGAACCGTAGAAACCCGTCACTGAGGCGAGCGACGTCGAGTCCGGCGCATCGGCGGGGTGCACGGTGACGTCCATGCGCCGCAGGCTCTGCACCGCGGTCTGCGTGACGCGCATCGTCCAGTGCCAGCGCTGGCCGGCGAATTCGACGTCGTCCGAGGATTCCGCGATGGCCGGGGGGTCGGGCTGCAGGCGACGCTCCGTGACCACGTTCATCGCGATCCAGTGCGCGAGCGTCCGTTCGCGGAGATAGGTGCCGTTGCGCGCCGACTGCGTCACGGCCTCGATCACGCCGAGCATGCCGAGCGCGACGATCACGAGCGCGGCCAGCACCTCGACCAGCGTGAAGCCGCGCGCCGGCACGCGGGCACGGGCCTCATCCCCGCGCGGGTTCATCGTTCCTCTGTACCTGGATCGTACCGTCCGCCGTGCCCGTGACTCGTCGCAGTTCCTCGGTGCCTTCGCGATGCAGGACGATCTCGAACGGCACGAGGTCACCCGATGCCTGCACGACGACCTGCGGCGCGAGTGGGTGCCCGGCGGTCGGCACGCCGCGTGCCGCGAGTTCCAACTCGCGCGACTCGAGCCGCAGCCCGGCCACCAGCCCGGCCGGCAGCAGGCGCTCACGCAGCAACGGGTCGTCGGTGACGAGCGCCCAGGTGTCGTTGTGCGTGTCGTAGCGCAGGAAGTCGTAGCCCTTGTCGTCGAGGCGGAAGCCCACGTCCTGGCCTTGCAGCATTGCGTCCTCGCGGGCCTGGTTCAGCACCGCGTTCAGGCGCGCGGCTTCCTGCTCCATCTCGTGGTCGCCGCCGAGAACGTGGACGGAGACCACCGCCATGCTGGTGATGATGCCGATGATGACGATGACGACCAGCAGCTCGAGCAGCGTGAAGCCCGAGCTGCGGCAGCCGGAGCGGCCCGGCGACGGCAGATTACTCGATGGTCCAGTTGCCGATGTCGGCATCGGGACCCTCGCCACCCGGCTGGCCGTCGGCGCCGAGGGTGTAGAGGTCATAGTCGCCGCCACGCGTGCCCGGGGCGATGTAGGCGTATTCGTTGCCCCAGGGGTCCTTCTTGAGCCCGTCGATGTAGCCGCCTTCCTTCCAGTTGCGGAGGTTGGGATCGGCCGGCCGGGTGACGAGCGCCTGCAACCCCTGGTCCGTCGTGGGGTAGCGGAAGTTGTCCATGCGGTAGAGATTGAGCGCGGTCTGGTAGGCACGGATGTCCTGCTTCGCCTTCGTCACTCGTGCATCGTCGACGCGCCTGATCACGTTCGGTGCGACGAGCGCCGCGAGGATGCCGAGGATCACGACGACGACCATGATCTCGATCAGGGTGAAGCCCCGGCTGGCGCCGGACGGAGCCACGCGGGGACTGGCGCCCGGGCCGGGCGCAACGCTGCGGAAGTTCATCGCGTAGTGAAGCCTGTGGCGGTAGAGTCGATCAATCATAGCAAATCGCGGCTGCCGCCCTCCGTCTGACCGTGCCCAAGCGCCTGGTTCGTCACCGAATTCGCGACGCGTTCCTGCCGGCCGCCCTCGCGCTCGCGTTGCTCGTCGTGCACGGGCTCGGTCCGCGCGCCGTGGCGACGCTGCGCTATGAGCGCGCGGCCGTGCTCGCCGGTGACGGGTGGCGACTCGTCACCGCTCACCTCGTGCACTTCGACGGCGCCCATCTCGCGTGGAATCTCTTCGGCGTCGGCCTCGTCTGGCTCCTGTTCGCGCGCGAATTCACCTGGCGCGGCTGGCTCGTCGTCCTCGCTGCTTCGACCGCGGCGGTGGACCTCGGGTTCCTCGTCCTCGAACCCGGCCTCGATTGGTACGTCGGGTTCTCGGGCGTGCTGCACGGCTGCATGGCGGCCGGGCTCGTGGCCTGGTTGCGGAGCCGACCGGACGCGCTCACGCTCGCCGTGGCCGCGCTCTTCGCCGGCAAGCTCGCCTGGGAGCACATGGTCGGTCCGCTGCCGTTCACGGCCGGCACGATGTCGCTGCCGGTGATCCATGCCGCGCACAGCTACGGTGCGGTCGGCGGCACGGTCGCGGCGCTCGCGATCACAGCCCGCCGGACCCGAGACGCGCCGCCGCTATAATCGACAGGCCGGGCGGGGCAACCGCCAAGCGTGAGAACAAGAATGTCGCTGGCAGTCGTCTTTCCGGGCCAGGGATCGCAGTCGGTCGGCATGCTGTCGGCACTCGCGTCTGCGGAACCCGTGGTGCAGCAGACTTTCGCCGAGGCCTCCGAGGTGCTCGGCTACGACCTCTGGGCGCTCTGTCAGCAGGGACCGGAGGCGGATCTTGGCGCGACGGAGCGGACCCAGCCCGCGATGCTGGCTGCGGGCGTCGCGACCTGGCGCGTGTGGTGTGCGCGGGGCGGTCCGCGGCCGGCCGCGATGGCCGGGCACAGCCTCGGCGAGTACACGGCACTGGTCTGCTCCAACGCGCTCGACTTCCGCACCGCGATCGATCTCGTGCGATTTCGCGGCCAGGCCATGCAGCGCGCGGTGCCGCTCGGGCAGGGCGCGATGGCCGCCGTGCTCGGGCTCGATGACGAGCAGGTCGCGGCCGCGTGCGGCGAGGCGGCGCAAGGCGAGATCGTGGAGGCCGTGAACTTCAACGCGCCGGGGCAGACCGTGATCGCCGGACACGCGGCGGCCGTGGCGCGCGCAATGGAGACCGCGAAGGCGCGAGGGGCGAAACGGGCGATGGCGCTCCCGGTGAGCGCGCCCTGCCACAGCAGCCTCATGATCCGCGCCGGCGACGAACTGGCCGCGCAGCTGGCGGAGATCGACATCCGCATGCCGGACGTACCCGCCGTGTACACCGTCGACGTCAAGGTCCACGAGAGCCCGGACGGCATCCGCCGCGCGCTGCGCGAACAGATCTTCAAGCCGGTGCGCTGGGCCGAGACTGTGCGCGCCATGGTCGCAAAGGGCGCGACCGTGATCGTCGAGTGCGGCCCCGGCAAGGTGCTCACGTCCCTCGGCAAGCGGATCGAGCGTCGACCCGATCTGAAGATGCTGGCCGCCGACGATCCCGACACACTGACCGCCGCGCTGGCCGCGGCTACGGAGGCCGCCCATGCTGGATAACGAACTCGCCGTCGTCACCGGCGCCTCGCGCGGCATCGGCCGGGCCATCGCGCTCGAACTCGGGCGGCGCGGCGCGCGCGTGATCGGCACGGCGACCACGGAGCCGGGGGCGGCGGCCATCGACGAGGCGTTCGCCGCGGGCGGCGTGCAGGGACGCGGCGTGGTGCTCGATGTCGCGAGCGCCGAGTCGGTCGAGCGCTGCTTCAAGGACGTGGAGGCGCGCGAGGGCACTCCGGGCATCCTCGTCAACAATGCGGGCGTCACGCGCGACGGGCTGCTGTTGCGCATGAGCGCGGAGGACTGGCAGACGGTGATCGAGACCGACCTGTCGTCGGTGTATCGAACCTGCAAGGCCGTGCTGCGCGGCATGATGAAGGCGCGCCGCGGCCGGATCATCAACATCGCCTCCGTGGTCGGCGTGATGGGGAACGCGGGTCAGGCGAACTACGCAGCCGCCAAGGCCGGCATGATCGGCTTCACCAAGAGCCTCGCGCGCGAGATCGGCTCGCGTGGCATCACGGTGAACGTGGTCGCGCCAGGCTTCATCGTCACCGACATGACGGAGGCGCTCAGCGAGGAGAGCCGCGCCGCGCTGCTCGGCCAGGTGCCGCTCGGGCGACTCGGTTCGGCGGACGACGTGGCCCATGCGGTCGCCTTCCTCGCTTCGCCCCAGGCGGGCTACATCACCGGCGAGACGCTGCACGTCAACGGCGGCATGTACATGATCTGAAAGGGATTCCGTCCCCATTGGACCCCCTCGGGCGGAAACCTTTAGAATACGCGCCCCATGCCGGGCACCCAGAGGGGAGGGCCGGCGGGTATCGTTTCCCACAGAGGACTCCGAAGACAATGAGCAGTATCGAACAGCGGGTTAAGGCGATCGTGGCCGAGCAGCTGGGGGTCAAGGAAGAAGAAGTCACCAACGATTCGTCCTTCGTCGATGACCTCGGCGCAGACTCGCTCGACACCGTCGAACTCGTGATGGCGCTCGAAGAGGAGTTCGAAACCGAGATTCCGGACGAAGACGCCGAGAAGATCACGACCGTCCAGCAGGCGATCGACTACATCAACGAGCGTCGCAGCCAGGCCTGAGCTCCGCGCCCAGCGAGGGGGGCCTCTTGACGAAGCGCAGGGTCGTCGTCACCGGTCTCGGCATCGTTTCACCGCTCGGCAGTGACGTCGCGTCCGCCTGGGAGGCGGTGTGCAATGGCCGCAGCGGCATCCGGCCGCTCACACGGCTCGATACCACCGCCTTCCCGGTGCGCATCGGCGGCGAGGTCGTCGGCTTCAATGCCGAGGACTACATGTCGCCAAAGGACGTGCGGAAATTCGATCCGTTCGTGCCGTTCGGGTTTGCCGCCGCCGTGCAGGCAGTGCGCAATTCCGGCCTCGCGGTGACCGAGGCCAACGCGCCCCGCGTGGGTGTCGCGATCGGCGCCGGCATCGGCGGGCTCAGCACGATCGAAGACAACACCGCGAAGTGGCTCGAAGCGAAGTCGCCGCGCAAGATCTCGCCGTTCTTCATCCCGGGCAGCATCATCAACGCGGCCGCCGGCCAGGTTTCGATCCACTTCGGCATGAAGGGACCGAACCTCGCCATGGTCACGGCCTGCACCACGTCCACGCATTGCATCGGGATCGCGGCACGCACGATCCAGTACGGCGACGCCGACGTCATGGTCGCGGGTGGCGCCGAGGCGGCGTTCACGCCGCTCGGGCTCGGCAGCTTCTGCCAGGCTCGCGCGCTCTCGAGCCGCAACGACGAGCCGGAACGGGCGAGCCGCCCCTGGGACCGCGACCGCGACGGGTTCGTCATGGCCGAGGGCGCCGGCGCCCTCGTGCTCGAGGAATACGAGCACGCGCGCGCGCGTGGCGCCCCGATCCTCGCTGAATTCGCCGGTTTTGGAATGAGCGGCGACGCGCACCACATCACGGCGCCGCCGGAAGACGGCGAGGGCGCGCGGCTCGCGATGGCCGCGGCCATTCGCGACGCCGGCATCGACCCGTCCGGGGTGGATTACATCAACGCGCACGCGACCTCGACCGAGCTCGGCGACCGCGCGGAGACCGTCGCCATCAAGCGCGCCTTCGGTGAGCACGCGCGGCGCGTGGCCGTCAGCTCGACGAAGTCCATGACCGGGCACCTGCTCGGCGCGGCCGGCGCGGTGGAGGCGATCTTCACCATCCTCGCGATCCGCGACGGTATCCTGCCGCCGACCCTCAATCTCGAGAATCCGGACCCGGAGTGCGACCTCGACTTCGTGCCGGGCAGCGCACGCCGCGCGCCGGTGCGCGTCGGCCTGTCGAACTCCTTCGGGTTCGGCGGCACGAACGGCAGCCTCGTCTTCCGCGCGCCGCAGTGACCGCGCGGGCGGTCCCGCCCGGGGACCTGCTTCCCGGGTTGCACGCACGATTTCCCGAGCGTTACCCCGTGTTGCTCGAAAGCGTGGGCGGCGACGCCCCGCTCGGGCGATTTGACGTGCTGCTCGCGCGGCCGGGCGAGCAACTGGTCGGCACGGCGGACGGCACCTGCGCTGGCCGCAGCCGGGGCCGCCGCTTCCTCGAGGAACTCGACGCCTGGTTCGTCGCGGAGCGCGCCGCCTCCGCCGACGCGCCGACCGTGCCGTTCACCGGCGGCTGGTTCCTCTACCTCGGCTACGAACTCGCAGCGGAGATCGAGCCCAGCCTGCGCCTGCCTCGCGCACGGCACGCCCGTGCCCTGGCGTGGCGCATGAACGGAGCAGTCGTGCACGACCGCGCGACTGGCGAAGTGTCCTGCTGGACGGAGGACGGTCGGTCGGCATCGCTCGCGGCCGCGCTCGCCGACGATCTCGCGGCCATTCGCGCGACGGTAGATCAGCAGACGGCGCTGCTCGGCGGCGAGGTGATGGAAGAGCCTGCCGGACGATTCATCGACGGCGTGCACGCGGTGCTCGAGGCCATCGGGCGCGGTGACGTCTACCAGGCCAATCTGTCGCGCGGCTGGAGCGCGACGCTCGCCGACGGCGCAGCGCCGGCCGACCTCTACCGGCGGCTGCGGCTCGCGAATCCCGCACCGTTCGCCGGCAGCGCCGCGCTGCCCGGATTCACGCTCCTCAGTTCCTCGCCGGAACGCCTGCTCCAGGTACGGGGTGACGTCGCGAGCACGCGCCCGATTGCCGGTACCCGTCCGCGCGGCCACACTTCGGCCGCCGACGACTCACTGAAGCGGGAACTGGTGCTGAACGAGAAGGAACGGGCCGAGCACGTCATGCTGGTGGACCTCGAACGCAACGACCTGGGGCGCATCTGTCGCGGCGGCTCAGTGCACGTCGACGAGTTCATGACCGTGGAGACCTACGCGACGGTGCATCACATCGTCTCGAACGTGCGCGGTGCGCTGCGCGACGGCGTGACGCCCGGGCAGGCCATCGCGGCGGTCTTTCCGGGCGGCACGATCACCGGCTGCCCGAAGGTGCGCTGCATGCAACTGCTCGCCGACCTCGAGGCCGCACCTCGCGATGCCTACACGGGGTCGATGGGTTATCTCGGCCGCGACGGCTCGCTCGACCTCAACATACTCATCCGCACGCTGGCCGTCTCGGGCCGGCGCATCGAATTCCGCACCGGCGCCGGGATCGTCGCGGACTCCGATCCGGCCGCCGAACTCGCGGAGACGCGGGCCAAGGCGCAGGGGATGCTGCGCGCGCTCAGGAGTGACACGTGATCAAGCGACGACTGGTGAACGGGAGCGAGACGGCCGGCATCGCGATCGACGATCGCGGGCTGCAGTACGGCGATGGCCTCTTCGAGACCATGGCCGCGACCAACGGCCGCGTGCGCAATCTCGGCCTGCATCTCGCGCGCCTCGAGGAGGGCTGCCGCCGGCTCGCGATCCCGATGCCGTCGGCCGGTCTGCTCGAGGAAGAGTGCAATCGTGTCCTCGAGGGCCTCGGCAACGGCACGGTGAAACTGCTGGTGACGCGCGGCCCGGGCCCGCGCAGCTACCATCCGCCGGCCGAGCCGACCGTGACCCGCATCGTCACCTGTGCGGCGCCCCGCACCCGCGGCGATCCGCTGGCCCCGATCACGGTGCGCCTGTGCCGCACGCGGCTCGGCCAGAATCCGCTGCTGGCCGGCATCAAGCACCTGAACCGGCTCGAGCAGGTGATGGCCTGCGCCGAGTGGGACGACCCGGCAATCGACGAAGGACTGATGCTCGCCATGGACGGTCGGCTCGTCTGCGGGACCGCGGCCAACGTCTTCCTCGTGACCGGCGGCCGGCTCGTGACGCCTGAGATCCGGGACTGCGGCGTGTCGGGCGTGATGCGCCACCTCGTGCTCGCCGCCGCGCGCGAGCTCGGCATCGCGGTCGGCGTCGAGGACGTGCGGCCCGAGAGCCTCGACGGCGCCGACGAGGTCTTCGTGAGCAATGCCGTCACCGGTATCCGGCCCGTCGGCGAGTTGATGGGCGTGCGACAGTGGCCCGTCGGCGAAATCACGCGCAGTCTCCTCCAGCGCACGAGCGGAGCCGCCGTTTGAAATGGACGCGGCTCGCCGCGGGCCTGGTGCTGGCCGGCGGCGTGCTGCTCGTCGCGGGCTGGCTCACCTTCGAGCACTGGCTGTCCGCTCCCCTCGACATCGGCGCGCAGCCGACGCGCATCGAGATCCCGCGCGGCCAGCCGCTCGCACAGACGGCGCGCGACCTCGAGCGCCGCGGCATCCTCAGGCACGCGCGCTGGCTCGCCGCGTATGCCGCGGTCACCGGTGCCGACGCGCGGATCCGCGCCGGCGAGTACGACGTCCCGCCCGGCACGACGCCGAGGTCGCTGCTCGCGCTGTTCGAGTCGGGGTCGGTCGTGCAGCACGCTGTCACGATCGTCGAGGGATGGACGTTCCGCGAGTTGCGCCATGCGCTCGAGCGCGAGCCGGACCTGCGCAATACGCTGGCCGGGCAGGACGATGCCGCCGTGATGCGGGCGCTCGGCGAGCCCGAGGCGCGCCCGGAAGGGCTCTTCTTTCCCGACACGTATCTCTACGGCAAGGGGACCACGGACCTCGAGATTCTGCAGCAGGCGCGTGCGCGCATGCGCAAGGAACTCGAGCGGGCCTGGAGTGCGCGCCAGGCCGACCTGCCGCTGCGCGACGCCTACCAGGCACTCATCCTCGCCTCGATCGTCGAGAAGGAGACCGCCTTGCCGTCGGAGCGGCCACGCATCGCGGGCGTCTTCACGCAACGACTGCGCACCGGCATGCGGCTGCAGACGGATCCCACGGTGATCTACGGGCTCGGCCCGGCTTTCGACGGCAACCTGAGACGGGCGGACCTCGAACGCGACGGACCGTACAATAGCTACACGCGTGCCGGCCTGCCGCCGACGCCGATCGCGCTGCCGGGTGCGGCGTCACTCGCGGCCGCCGTGCATCCGGACGAGCGTGGCGATCTGTACTTCGTCGCGACGGGCGAGGCCGACGGCAGCCATGCGTTCTCGCGCACGCTCGCGGAGCACGAGCGTGCCGTGGCACGCTACCTGAAGCGATACCGGCAGCAGAACTCGGGGCATTGAAGTGCGCGGACGGTTCATCACGTTCGAGGGCGGCGAGGGCGTCGGCAAGTCCACGCAGATCCAGATGACTGCCGCGCGGCTGCGCGCTCGCGGTCTCGAAGTCGTGCTCACCCGCGAACCGGGCGGCACGCCCCGCGCCGAGCGCCTGCGCCAGGTCCTCCTCGAGCGCGGAGACGAGCCCATGCCCGGCGCCTGCGAGCTGTTGCTCATGTTCGCCGCTCGCGCCACGCATCTCGAGAACTGCATCCGGCCCGCCCTCGCGCGCGGCGCCTGGGTGCTCTGCGACCGGTTCACCGACGCGACCTACGCGTACCAGGGCGGAGGGCGCGGCGTCGCGACCGGGGAGATCGACGCGCTGGTCGAGATCGTGCATCCGGGATTCTGGCCCGACCTCACGATCCTGCTCGATGCCCCGGTCGAGACCGGGCTCGCGCGCGCAGGCGCGCGCAACGGCGCCGACGGACCGGACCGGTTCGAGACCGAGCGGCGCGACTTCTTCGAGCGCGTTCGGAACGCCTATCTCGAGCGCGCACGACGCGAGCCGGCCCGCATCCGGGTCGTCGACGCGACGGGCGACGTCGCCACGGTGGAGGAGCGCATCTCGGCACTCATTGGCGAGCTGGTGGAATCAAGCCGGTGAGTGACGAAGTCGAATTCCTGCCGCTGCCGATCGACCTGCTGCCGTGGCACGAGGCGGCGCGTCGCCGCCTGGACACGGCGCTCGCGAACGGCCGCCTGCCGCACGCCGTGCTGCTGCACGGACCGGTGGGCGTCGGCAAGGAACGTTTCGCCTCGGCGCTCGCTGCAGCCCTCTTCTGCACGGGCCGCGGCGACACGCTGCAGGCCTGCGGTGCCTGCGCCGAGTGCGCGCTGAGCCGGGCCGGCTCGCATCCGGACCTGCACTGGCTGCGGCCGCTGGAGAAGAAGAAGTCGATCTCGGTCGACCAGGTGCGCGAGGCCAGCGCGGAACTCGCCATGACCAGCTTGCGGCGCGGCTACCGCGTCGCCGTCATCGCGCCGGCGCAGACGATGACCACGAGCGCGCAGAACGCGCTGCTCAAGACGCTCGAGGAACCCGCCGCTCGCACGCTGCTCCTGCTCGTGACGCCGCGTCCGTCGGGACTGCTCGCGACGCTGCGCAGCCGCTGCCAGCGCATCGAGATCGCCCGACCGCCGGCCGAGCAGGCCCGGGCGTGGCTGGAGCGTGAGCTGGGCGGCGCCATACCTCCGGGACTGCTCGAGCTGTCCGGCGGCGCGCCGCTCCGCGCCCTCGAGCTCGCGCCGCATGGCGCAGCCCTGGAGGGGCAGATGACGGGCCTCCTCGGCGCGCTCGCCACCGGGCGCACGGAGGTTACGGCGGCCGCCGCGGACATGCTCGGCGACGGCCTGCCGGTGCGACTCGACTGGCTCGAAGCCTGGATCGGCGCCGTCCTGCGGCGCCGTACGCTGCCGAATGGGACCGAGCTCACGGTTCCGGGAGGGGCCGAGTTGCAAAGGGCGGCGGCCACAGTAAACATAAGCACCGCGTTCCGCATGGTGGACCGGGTGCGGGAGTCGCGGCGGCTCCTGGAAGGGTCCGCCGCCCCGCAACTGCTGGTCGAGGCGCTGCTGGTGGAGCTCGCCGCGTGGTTCGGGCGCAGAGGAGAGAGGCTTTGAGTCCCGCGATCAGGCAACCGAACAAGCCAGGACTGCTGACGCTCACCATCAAGGACAAGAGCGCGCTCTACCTCGCCTACATGCCGTTCGTGAA
>CAZRKS010000029.1:0-20971 GCA_964600315.1 uncultured Steroidobacteraceae bacterium
CCGAAGACGGCGTAGCTGTCCGTGTTCAGCTTGTCATCGACGCTGCGCGTGAACGTGAGCGGCAGGGTGCCGAGCTTGAGCAGGTCGTCCGCCCACGCCATCTGGTGCGATTTGTTCTCCTCGCCGAAATAGTAGAGGCCGAGCACCATGTTCAGGCGCTCGCCGGCGTCGTACTGGAACTGGAATTCCTGCGAGGTCTGGTTCTGGTCGATGCCGACGAAGACGTCGCCGAGCTCGTAGACGCTCGCGTCGATGTCGATGTAGAAGTCGGGCTCCAGGCTGCGGTAGGCCGTGATGGACTTCAGGAGCCAGGCATCGTTCAGCCGCCAGCCGATGGTGAGGGCCGTGCCCCAGTTGTCGAGTTCCTGGCCCTCGTTGCCCTTGAAGGACGTCGCGACCTTCCAGTCCCACGGGGTCGTGGGCGCCGGCTGCAGGATCGTCGGCTTGGTCGGCGTCGCGAAGTTGAACTGCGTGAGCGGCGCTTCGGCACGCCCGAGGCTGAGCGCGTTGCGCTGCCGCGTGTAGTCGGCCGCCAGGTTGACGTTCACGTCGTCACTCGGGTTCCACTCGAGGATCACGCGGCCCGCGGCCGTGTCGATGTCGTTGTAGTCCCGGCCGGTCGCCGGGTCCTCGGTGATGCCGCTGCGGGTGGCGTAGACGCCCGCGATGCTCGCGCCGAGCGTGTCCGTGACCGGACCGCCCAGATAGCCCTTCGCCGTGAAGTAGTCGTAGCTGCCGTAGCCGAGTTCGGCCTGTCCGCTCAGCTGCTCCGGCGGCTTCCTCGCGATCAGCCGGATCGCGCCGCCGATCGTGTTCTTGCCGTAGAGCGTGCCCTGGGGACCGCGCAGCACCTCGACCCGCTGCACGTCGTAGAGGTTGAACAGGGCGCCCTGGATGCGGGCCACGAAGACGTCGTCGAGGTAGACACCGACGCCCGGATCGAAGGTCTGCAGCGCGTCCGGCTGCCCGATGCCGCGGATGTACACGTTGGCGCTCGCCGCCGAGCCACGGCCCTGCACGAGGTTCATGTTGGGCACCGTGCCCTGCAGCCCGGCGAGGTCCTCGGCCTGCAGCTGGCGCAGTTCGTCGGCCGAGAACGCGGACACGGCGATCGGCACGCTCTGCAGGCTCTCCTCGCGGCGGCGCGCCGTGACGAGGACCTCCTCGAGCTGTCCGCTGCCTGCGGCGGGCGCGGCCGGCGGCGCCTGCTCGGCCCCGAGGGTCGGCATCGACAGCAGGGCGGCGGCGGCCGCGAGGCAGCACCGCACCGAGTGCGTGATCAGCTTGCTCATGATGTTCCCCCTGAACGGCGCGTCGGGCACGCCTGGTTTCAACGACCGCTGAAATTTAGTTGAACGTTCGTTGAATTTCAACAATCGTTGCAGGCGGGCCGCACCTTGTCCAGAATCCCGCGACCGGGACAGGCCGGCGCGTCTTTTTACGGCGGTGCAACAGGACATGGCGACAGCGAACCCGAGACGCCGCGGGCCGGTCCCGCGCAGGCGCACGAGCACCCAGCGCTCGCGCCCGACCCGCGACCGCATCCTCGACGCCGCCGAGCGCCTGTTCGCGCAGCGCGGCTTTCACGGCGTGTCCATCCGCGACATCACCGGCGCGGCCGGTGTCGACGTCGCGCTCGCCAACTATCACTTCGGCAGCAAGCAGGGCCTGCTCGAGGCGGTCTTCATGCGGCGCTCCGAGGACCTGAACGCCGAGCGGCTCGCGCGCCTCGATGCCCTGCTCTCCGGCAGCGCGCGGCGCGCGCCCGCGCTCGAGGACATCATCGACGCGTTCACGCACCCGCTGCTCGACCGCTCGGCGCGCGGCGGCCCGGGCTGGAAGAGCTACTTCGCGCTGGTCGCGGAGGTGAACAATTCCCCGGAGTTCGGCGGCCTGCTGATGACGAAGCACTTCGACCCGGTGGTGCAGCGCTTCATCGAGGCGATGCGCCACGCCCTGCCCGGCTGCGGCGACCGCGACCTCTACTGGGCGTATCACTTCCTGTCGGGCGCCCTCACGCTGACCTTCGCCGAGACCGGACGCATCGACAAGCTGTCGGGCGGCCTCTGCCGGTCGAGCGATCTCGACAGCGTGCACCGCCGACTCGTCCCGTTCTGCGCGGCTGGATTCCGCGCGGTGTGCGCCACCGGCCGCCGACGCAGGGGCGGCCGCGCGACCGGGAGGCCGGCATGAGCCGCCCCCAGGGGGCGCTGCGCGTGCTCGTCACGGGCGCGGGGAGCGGCATCGGGCTCGGCGTCGCCGACTACTTCGCCGAGCTTGGCCACGCCGTCTGCCTGAGCGACCTCGACGGGGACGCCGCCGAGCGCGCGGCGGCGGCGCTCCGCAGCCGCGGGCTCGTGGCCACCGCTCGTGCGCTCGACGTCACTGCGCAGGCGAGCATCGACGAGGCGGTCGCGGCGCTCGAACCGCACGGACCCGACCTGCTGGTGAACAACGCCGGCCTGCAGCACGTTGCGCCGCTCGAGGAGTTTCCGCGGGAGCGCTGGGAACGGCTCATCGCCGTCATGCTCACGGGCAGCGCCATGCTGACACGGGCCGTGCTGCCGGGCATGCGGCGTCGCGGCTTCGGCCGCATCGTGAACATCGGCTCGATCCACTCGCTGGTGGCGTCGCCCTTCAAGAGCGCCTACGTGGCGGCCAAGCACGGCCTGATCGGCTTCGCGAAGACGATCGCGCTCGAGACCGCCGACACGGACATCACGGTGAACACCGTGTGCCCGAGCTACGTGCGCACGCCGCTGGTCGAGGCGCAGATCGCGGCACAGGCCCGGGTGCACGGCATCCCGGAGCAGCGCGTCGTGGACGAGATCATGCTCGGACCGATGCCGAAGCGCGCCTTCGTCACCCTCGAGGAACTGGGCGGCATCGTCGCGTTCCTGGCGAGCGACACGGCGCGCAACGTCACCGGCCAGTGGATCACCGTCGATGGAGGCTGGACCGCGCAATGAGGCGCGGCGGCGCCCCGCGCGACGCGGGTCAGGCCTGCGGCCGGACGCGCTGCGTGCCGTAATGCACGCTCAGGCGACGCACGCCCTTGACGCGCTTCGAGGAGCGGCGGATCTCCTTCATCAGGCGCAGCAGCAGGTTCAGGCTCTCGCGGTCGCCGCCCGCGCAATAGGGCTCCGCGAGCCCCACGTGCAGCACCGTGACGTGCTCGAGGTCGGCACGCGTGTACACCGCGACGCCGATCGGCGGTCCGTCGTCCCCGTCCACCACGAAGAGCGACTGGACGTCGGGCAGGCCCGCGACCCGCACGCGCAGGCAGCCATTGTCTTCGACGATCTCGGGCGGCCCGTACTTGTCGATCGCGTCGACGATGCCGCTCGTCACGCGATCCTGGCAGGCATTGAAGAAAAGCAGTTGCTCGAGCCTGACGCGATGCTCGGCCGCGATCCGCGACGTGAACCTGACCGGTGTCCTCATGCTCCAACTGGGCCGGTGTGCCGGCCTTCTGCGGGACCGCGGGCGATCATGCTCGCGCCCGCTTCCCGTGTCGAGTCCGCAGATGCCCCGGGCTCGCTGGACTCGGTCCAGAACAGCCCGGCCAACGGGCCAGAACTTTGAAACGCATCAGGTTTTCGAGTGCCCGCGGTGGACGCAGCGCCGGCCGTGCGGCGCAATCCACTTCGTGACCCTCCAGACGCCCGCACGGCACTCGCCGCCTTCGCCCGAAGCCCGCGATCCCGGGCTGCTCGTGGACGTCGTCGTGCTGTCGCCGGACGTGGTGCTCTACGAGGCGATTCGCGCGGCGATCGGCGAGCGCAACCCGGTGTGGCGCGCGCGCTCGGCCGAGGAGACCGTGGACCTGCTGCTCACCGGCCGCTGCGGCGTGCTGTTGCTCGACATGGCGGCGGTCACGACGCGTCCCGCGACCCTGGTCCAGCAGATCGCCGACCAGTTCCCCGACGTCGTCGCGGTGGTCGCCGGCCGTCGCGAGGACGAGACGCTGCTCGCGCAGCTCATCAGCGACGGACTCGTCTACCGGTTCATGCACAAGCCGCTCACGGCGAAGCGTGCCGGCATGTTTCTGCAGGCGGCGATCCGCTGCCACGTCGAGCGCCGCGCGGCGCGCAAGGCACAGCCCCTGCTGCCGCTCGCGACCGTCCTGCCGATGCGGGCGACCCACCGCAAGTGGGCTTTCGTCGCCGCCGGCGTCGCCCTCTTCGCCGGTCTGCTCGGCCTGCTCGCCGGCCATGGCCGCGGACCCGCGGCGGGGGACTCGGCGAGCGTCGTGCCTGCCGCGGTCACGCCGACCGACGCGCAACGACGATCGTCGTCCGACGAGGTCCTGGCACGAGCGCGAGCGGCCCTCGCGGCCGGTCGCTACGAGTCGCCGCCCGGCCGCAATGCCCTCGACCTGTATGCGGCGGTGCTGCTCGCCCAGCCTTCGCAGGCGGAGGCGCGTGCCGGGCTCGAGCGGACCGTCGCGTGGATCGCAGGCGAGGCGCGCAGTGCGTTCGCCGACGGGCATCGTGCGGAGGCCGAGCGCCTGCTGAAGCGCCTCGAGGCCGCCGCTCCGGACGACGACGCCACCGCGCGCCTCGCCAGCCTGCTCGTGCCTCCGCCAACCGCCGCCGGACCGCTCCTGGCCGTGTCGCCGGGCAGCGTCGAGCCGTCGATGTCTGCGGCGAACCTGACGGGGACGCCGAACGGCACCGACGCGAGGCCACTGGTCGAGGCGCGGACTGCGCGTCCGGCCGTGTACTCCGATCCGCTCGCGCCACGCGTGAGCAACAGTGTCGAGCTGCGCGCGCAGGCAATGCTCGAGGCACGGCGACGCGCCGGCCGGCTGTACCCGGGCGCGCCGGTGGCGTCGCTGCCGACGGCGGGTTACGTCAGGAACTATCGTGCACCGGTTGCGGCGTCGGCACGCACTTCGCCTCAGGTCGCGGCCGGCGCGGTCGCGACGGTCGCTCTGCCGGCGGACGCGATGGAGCGCGTTTTCGCCGCCGACCCGGTCTATCCGGCCGCGGCGCTGCAGAACCGCATCGAGGGCTGGGTCGAGCTCATGTTCACGATCACCGAGTCGGGCGCGGTGAGCGACGTCGAGGTGGTGGACGCGCAGCCGCGCGGCATCTTCGAGTCCGCCGCCACCCAGGCGGTCGGCAACTGGCGCTATCGGCCGCGGTTCACGAACGGCCAGCCGGTGCAGCGCCGCTCGGTCGTCACGCTGCGCTTCAATCTCGACGGCTGAGACCGCCGTAGCGCCCGCCGAGCTGCCAGGCGGCGAGCGCCCACACGGCCGCGATCACCGCGCCGCACCAGGCGATGCCGCTCGTGCCGAGCGCGAACGTCGAGCGCAGGAAGGCGTGCACGGAGGCCGCCGTCGCGTCGCCGCCGCGGTACACGAAGGTGTCGATGAGGCTCTTCGCCTTGTACTTCTCCTCGCGCGTCACCACCGTGTACAGGGCGTCGCGCGAAGGACGGGTGATCGCGTACTCGCCGACGCGGCGGATCATCATCACGCCCACCAGCACCGCGAAGCCCGGGACCAGGGCGAGCGCGGCATAGCCCGCGGTCATCAGCACCGGGACGCTGACGATGAGCGCCCGGAAGCCGAACCAGCGGTACAGCCGCCCGAACAGGAAGAGCTGCACCACCAGCGAGCCCGCCTGCACCCAGAAGTCGATGGTGCTGAAGAACGCGGTGCGCGCGTCGCGGTCGGCGAACACCTGCGCCACCATGGCCTGCTGCTCGAGGTAAAGGAAAGTGGAAACCCAGGTGAGCAGGAACACGAACACCGCAATGAGCGCGAGGTAGGGCGACTCGACGACCTGGCGGAAGGCCGCGAGCGCGGTGCCACCGAGCCGCGCGTCGGCATCGGTGCCGGCGGCGACATTCTCGCCGTGCTGCCGGTGCCAGCGCAGCACGAGCAGCAGGGCGCCGAGCGCCGCGGTGAGCAGCGCCGCCGAGACGAGCAGCAGGTTGATGGTGCCGAGCGGCTCGGCGAGCCGCTGGCCGAGGAAGGGGCCGTTCAGGCCGCCGACGCTCAGTCCCGCGGCGATGAAGCCGAACAGCCGCCCGGCCTGCTCGCGCGTGAAGACATCCGCCATCAGGCTCCAGAACACCGCCACCACGAACAGCACGAACACGCTGAGCCAGATGAAGTAGGCGCGCGCGATCCAGGTGTGGTCGCTCTGCAGGTTGAACCAGGCGTAGAAGCCGAGGATGTTGGCGACGAAGAACAGATACACCCACGGCAGGAAGGCGGTGCGCCGGTAACGCGACGTGAGCGCACCGTAGACGGGCTGCACGAGCAGCATGCCGGCGAACGTGCCCCAGAAGAGCGCGGGCAGCGTCTCGACGCCCGACGTGAGGCCCATCGTCTCGCGGATCGGCCTCAGGATGGAGTACGCGGAGAACATGAAGAATGCGCACAGGAACGCGGCGAGCGCGCCGGCGAGCTCGTGCGGGCGGGCGTTGATCGCCTTCGCGAGCGCGCGCTTCACGGCGGGTGAGCGAGATCGAGGCGTACGCCGGGTGCCGCGACCTCCGCGCGCACGGATCGTCCGCGCAGCGCCTGGCACAGGCCGTCCGCGGCTTCGGGTTCGCCGTGCACCAGCCAGACCGGCGGACGGCCCGGGATCGCCTCGTACCAGCGCAGCAGGTCCGCCTGGTCGCCGTGCGCCGAAAAGCCGCCGAGCGTGTGGATGCGGGCCGCGACGTCGATGGGCGCACCCTGGATGCGCACGGTCGCGCGGCCGTCGACGATCGCGCGACCGAGCGTGCCCTGCGCCTGGAAGCCGGTGAAGATGACGTCGCACTCCGGGCGCGAAAGGTTGTGCTTCAGGTGGTGGACGATGCGGCCGCCGGTGCACATGCCGCTGCCCGCGATGACGATGGCGCCGCCCGTCATCCGGTTGATCGCCATGGACTCCTCGACCGTGCGGCAGAGCGTGAGATTGGGCAGCGGCGGCATGCGGCCGACCCTGAGGCGCAGCTCGCGTGCCTCCTCGTCGTAGAGTTCGACGTGTCGCCAGTAGACCTCCGAGGCATCGATCGCCATCGGGCTGTCGAGAAAGATGCGCCAGTCCGCGAGCTGCCACTCGTCGAAGTGCGTGCCGAGCTCGTACAGCACGTCCTGGCTGCGGCCGACCGCGAAAGCCGGGATCAGCACGTTGCCGCCGCGGGTCCGGGCGGCGCGCAGGATCTCGCCGAACTCGACCAGGGTCGCCGTGCGATCGCGGTGCAACCGGCTGCCGTAGGTGCTCTCCATCAGGACGACGTCCACTGCGGGGCCTGGATCCGGGTCGCGCAGGATCGGCGAGTCGTACTGGCCGAGGTCGCCGCTGAAGGCGATGCGCCGCTCGACTCCGTCCTCCCGCAGCGTGAGCCACACGCTCGCCGAACCGAGGATATGGCCCGCGTCCCGGAACTCGAACTGCACGCCCGGCAGCACCTCGGTCGCGCGCTCGTACGGCACGGTACGGATGAGGCGCAGCGTCGCCTCCGCGTCCTCCGCGGTATAGAGCGGCTCGACGGGACGCCGCTCGCGATTGCCGCCGTGACGCCGTGCAGCGCGTTCGGTCGCGCGTGCCGCCTCGCGCTCCGCCATCGCCGCGCAGTCGAGCAGCAGGATGCGTGCGAGATCGCGGCAGGCGGGCGTCGCGTAGATCGGGCCGCGGTAGCCGCGCCGGTGCAGCAGCGGCAGGCGCCCGCAGTGGTCGATGTGCGGATGACTCAGGACCACCGCGTCGACCTGCGCGGCATCGAACGGCAGCGCAGCGCGGTTGCGCGCCTCAGGCTCCGCACCGCCCTGGATCAGGCCGCAGTCGAGCAGCAGCCGGTGGCCGCCAACCTCGACGATGTGGCACGAGCCGGTGACCTCACCGGCCGCGCCGAAGAACTGCAACTGCATCCGCTCGCCTCAGGCGATCCGCTGGCCGACGGGAACCTCGGCATCGGGCTGGGACTGGCGCTCGCGGAGGAGCTTGACGCAGGCCCGCGCCACCCGCGCATCGTAGCGGCGGCCGGCCTGGGATTGCAGTTCCTCGACGCACGCGGCGAGCGAGAGGGCGGCGCGCTGCGGCCGCGGCGCGAGCATCGCCTCGACCGCATCGGCCACGGCCACGATCCGCGCCTCGAGCAGGATCTCCTCGCCCCTGAGGCCGCGCGGATAGCCGGAGCCGTCGAGCCGCTCGTGGTGCTGGCGCACCGCTTCGGCGACCGGCCACGGGAACTCGATCCGGCGCAGGCTCTCGTAGCCGCGCTCGGCATGCGTCTTCATGAGTTCGAACTCGGCCGGGTTCAGGGTGCCGGGACGCCAGAGGATCTCGCGCGGGACCTGCAGCATGCCGACGTCGATGAGCTGCCCGACGACCCGCAGGCCGCGCACCGTGTGGCCGGGCAGGCCCATGGCCGTGCCGATGGCGGCCGCCAGATCGGCCACGCGCCGGGCGCGGCCGGTCCGCGACGCGTCCTGTGCCTCGGCGAGAGCCCCCATGGCCTCGATCGCGCCGAGCATGACGCGCTCCATGTGGTCCATCGCGCTCACGATCTCGGCGTCCGAGCGCTTGCGCCTCAGGAGCTTGCCGAGCGTGTCCGCGACCTGCGTCGCGTGCCGCTGATCCTCCTCGCCGAACGGCTGTCGCTTGTCCGCCAGCAGCAGGACGCCGGCCAGCCGGCCGCCGTCGAGCATCGGCGCCACGAGCTGGCGATTGAACACGCCGGGCAGGTCCGCCTGGCGCAGGCCCGCAGTGCCCTCCGGACCTTCGCGGATCACCACCTGCTGCGCCACCAGGCTCGCCTCGAGCGCGGTATCGACCGGCGGCCGGCCGCGCCAGCGCGTGAGCACCGGCAATTCCTGCGCGGTAGCCGTCCCATCACGCCGTGCCGCGAGTTCGAGCTGGCCCGTTTCGTTCGTGGCGAGGAAAACATAGGCCGAGCCGCTGGCCGTGAGCTCCTGCGCGAGATCGAGCGCGCGCGTCAGCGTCTCGGCCTCGGTGTGGGCGTGCACGTGCTGGGCGAGATCGAGCAGGCCCGCGGACCGGCGCAGGTCCCGGTCGGTGCGTTCCTGGGCCCGCCGCCGGTGCGAGACGTCGCGCACGACGACGACGCGGCTGTCGCGGGCGTCGCCGAGCAGCGAGTGCGCGATCTCGACCTCGAGCCCGGAGCCGTCCGCCCGTTGCCAGCGCGTTTCCTGCAGCCAGGTGCCGCCGCTGCCGACGGCCATGCTGCGCACAGTGGAGTCGCCGGCCGTGCCGACCTCGAACTGCTGCAGCGAGCGTCCGACGGCCTGACCCGCCTCGAGCCCGACCAGCGCATGAAACGCCGCGTTCGCGTACACGACCTGTCCCGCCGCGTCGACGACGCAGGCGCCGAGCGGCGCCTCCTCGAGCGCCGCCGAGCGCACCCGCGAGTCCTGCTGTGCGGCACGATCGGCGTGTTCCCGGGTGACGTCACGCGCGGTCGTGAGCCAGCTTGCGCGGCCGGCGTACGACAGGGAGGCGCGCCGCAGCTCGAGCAGGATGGCGCTGCCGTCGGGTCTCCTGAATTCGATTTCCACTGCGCCCGTCGGCTCCGCGCCGGGCGTGTAGCCCGGCAGGACATCCGCCAGCGTGCGCCCGACGACCCGGTCGTACGCCAGCCCGAGCAATGCCGCCGCTGCGTCGCTCGCCGCACGAACTTCCCGAGTCTCCTGGTCGGTGAGCAGCGCCGGCACCGGCTGGACCCGGAACGCCCGCTCCGCGTCGGCCACGGCCGCCTGGGCCGTCGCGCGGCTCGCCTGCAGTTCCGCGAGACGCGCTTCCAGTGCGCCGATGCGCGCGAGCTCGGCGCGCGATTCCTCGGCCGCGCCGCGCGCCTGGGATTCCGCCGCGGTCAGCTCCTGCTGGCGCGACTCGAGCGCCTGCAGGCGATCCTGCAGCTCGCGCAGTCTCGCGGCATCGGCCGCCGCCGCTTCGGTCCGCTCGCGCGCGTCGTGCTCCGCCTTCTGGCGCGCGACGCGCTCGGCGACGGCCAGCAGCCGATTCGTGCTCTCCAGCTCGCGCACGTGGCGCTCGAGCTCGGCCACGCGGCGGCGGTCCTGCTCGCGCCGGTCGAGGAGTTCCGGCACCAGGGCCGGCATGCGCATGGTGTCCGACCCGGTCTTGATCGCATCGAGGGCGGTCGCGAGTTCCTCGAGCGTCGAGCCGCGCGGGAAGAAGCGTTCGGCCCCGACCTCCGCGGCGAACGCCTCGTACTTGGGCCCTTCCACCCGGAACGAAAGCAGGAACACGGGCAGGTGACCGAGGAGCGCGTCTTCCTTGACGCGGCGGCAGAGCGCGAACCCGTCCAGCAGCGGCAGGAGCACGTCGCTCACGATCGCGTGCGGCCGTTCGTGACGCGCGAACTCGAGCGCCTCGAGGCCGTTGTGCGCCTTGAACACGCGATGGCCGCGAGCGACCAGCAGCGTCTCGAGCGCCGCGAGGTCCTGTTCGCGCTCGTAGGCGAGCAGTACGGATCTCATCGTCGCGTCCGCCCTCCCGCGCTCGTCGTATCGCCCCCCGCTCGATGCATGCGTGGCCCCCGGGTCCGATTCCTTCGCAGCCAAGTATGCGCTGCCGCGCGCGACGCACCAACGGGGCCAGCGCCGACGCGAGTTGTGTCACAGATTGCGGGCTCCCGGCGTGGCCGGCCCGGGATTGTCCGCCACCGTGCAGGGGGGCTACGATGCCGGCGGAAGCCGTCCGCGGCGATTGCAGCATGGCCGCCTTCGACGACGATCTTGCACGCTGGGTCTGGGAGCAGCGCTACCGCTGGAGCGGCCCGGCGCCGCCGCCCGATGCGGACCCCGACGCGACTCGCTCGCGTGTCGCGGCCGCCGTGGCCGCCGCGGAGCCCCGCGACCGCGCGTCCTGGACCGGTCGATTCCTGCAGATCCTCGACGACTGGCGCTTCCTGCCCGGGGGCCGCATCCTCGCCAGCGCCGGGACCGGGCGCGCGGCGACGCTCCTCAACTGCTTCGTGATGGGGCCGATCGAGGATTCCATCCCGGGCATCTTCGGCGCGCTGCAGGAATGCGCCGTCACCCTGCAGCAGGGCGGGGGCATCGGTTGTGATTTCTCGACGCTGCGGCCGCGCGGCAGCACCGCGGCGACGGCCGGCACGATCGCGTCGGGCCCGGTGTCGTTCCTGCACGTGTGGAACTCGACCTGCGCGACGGTGCTCGCATCAGGCAATCGCCGCGGCGCGATGATGGCGACGTTGCGCATCGACCACCCGGACATCGAGGAATTCATCGCAGCGAAGCTCGATCCCGGCGCCTTGCGCTACTTCAACCTCTCCGTGCAGGTGAGCGACCGCTTCCTCGATGCGGTGCGCCGCGACGAAGCCTGGCCGCTCGTGCACCCCGCCGGATCCGGCGAGCCGCCCGCCCGCGTCCTGCCGGCCCGCGCCCTCTGGCGGCGCCTGCTCGACGCGAGCTACGAGGCCTCCGAGCCCGGCGTGCTGTTCGTCGACACGATCAACCGCGAGAACAACCTCTCCTGGCGCGAGACCCTCACGACGACCAACCCCTGCGGCGAGGTGCCGCTGCCGCCCTACGGCTCCTGCAATCTCGGCTCGATCAACCTGCCGCGCTTCGTGCGGCGGCCGTTCGACTCGGCGGCGGCACTCGATCTCGAGGCCATCGCCTCGACGGCGACGCTGGCCGTCCGCTTCCTCGACGACGTGCTCGACGTCACGCGCTTCCCGCTGCCACAGCAGGCCGCGGTCTCGCGCGCGACCCGTCGCGTCGGGCTCGGCTTCACCGGGCTCGCGGACGCGCTCTGCATGCTCGGCCTGCGCTACGACTCGCCAGCCGCGCGCGAACTCGCGGGCGAGACCATGCGCACGATCTGCCTCGCAGCCTACGGCGCGTCGGCGCAACTCGCGGCGGAGAAGGGCGCCTTCCCGGCGTTCGATCGCGCCCGCTATCTCGACGCCCCCTTCGTCCGGCGGCTGCCGGCAGCGCTGCGGGACCGCATCGCGTCCGCCGGGATCCGCAACAGCCACCTCACCGTGGTCGCGCCGGCCGGCACCATCAGCCTGCTCGCCGGCAACGTCTCGAGCGGCATCGAGCCGCTGTTCGAGTTCGACGCACGACGGCGGGTGCTGGGCCGCGACGGCCTTCCGCTCGAGTTCACCACGACGGCGCACAGCGTGCGGCTGTGGCGGGATGGGGAGGGCGACACGCCGCTGCCGCAGGCGTTCGTCACGGCCCGCGACGTCGACCCGGCGGCGCACCTCGCGATGCAGGCGGCGGTGCAGCCCTGGGTCGATGGCGCCATCGCGAAGACGATCAACCTGCCGACCGACTTCACGCGGGCCTCCTACGCCTCCCTGTACGAGCGGGCCCACGCGCTCGGGCTCAAGGGCTGCACGACCTATCGCCCTGCGACGGCGCGCGGCGAAGTCATCGCCTCCTCCGCGGCCGCCACCGGACCGACCGCAGACGAGGTCGAGCGCTGCTGCACCGTCGCCTGACTCCCCGTCAGGCGCCCTCGGCCTCCCTGGCTCGGGCGTGGAGGTGCTCGCGCAGCACGGCCACAGGACCGTGCACGAGGTCCTTGCGGATTTCGTGCGCGACCCGCGCCCGCGTCGGACGGGACAGCTCCTCCCTCAGCAGTCCGAGGAACGGCGGTCCGGCCACGACGACGAGGCGCTCGAACTCGTCCCTGCGCCGCGCATCGTCGAGACGACGGGCGATGCGGCGGGCGAAGCGCACGGCTTCGTGGTGGCGCGGATCGTCTTCGCGTGCGATCGCGTGACGCGCACCGCCGACGCTCTCGTAGCTGCGCCCCGGCCGATCGCTCACGAGATCGCGATCGTGCAGGCGCGCCACCGGATCGGTGATGTGCGCGACCTCGCGCGGCGCCGCTTCGAGCGACGGCGAGTCGTAAAAAATGGCTTCGGCCTGGTCGGCGACGAGGATGCGGAACCGGCTCATGGCAACCTCCGCTGTCGGGGATCCCTGGCACCAACGTGGACCTCCGCGGGGCGCCCTGCAATGCGGGAATGTGGCAGCCCGCCGGGGGCGCGCAAGCTCATGATTGAGCAAAACTTTTTTGCGCCCGTGGCGACGCGGTGACGATGCGGTTCCGGCGCGACCGGCCGCCTGCCGAAGCTGACCGATCGGTCGGTCAGTGATAGGATGCGCGGATGGCCGCCCCTCCTCGCCGCGGAAAGAGCCGCGCTGCCGGCCGGACACGCATCGAGAGCGCTGCGCGCCGCCTGTTCGCGCAACGTGGCTATGCCGGGACTTCCATGGCCGGCGTCGCCGACGTCGCCGGCGTCAGCAAGGCGACCGTCTTCCATCACTTCCGCAGCAAGCGCGCGCTCTACGAGTCGCTGATCAGCGACGCAGTCACGGGATTTCGCGAGCAGATCGTGCCGCTGCTCGAGGCCGAGACGGATCCGGAGGCCGGCCTACGCTCGTTCGCCGCTGCGCACGTCGAGCGGCTGGCGCGGTTGCGCAGCACGATGCGCTTCATCATGCGCGAGATGCTCGAGGGCTCGTCGGCATCGCGCGAAATACTCACGAGCGGCGAGATGGCGCGCAATCTCGCGCTGGTGGTCGAAGCGCTGCGACGTGCGCAGTCCCGCGGCAGGATCCGGGCAGACGCCGACCCCGGCCTCGCTGCCCTCGTGCTGATGAGCACCAGCTGGTTTCTCGCGCAATCCGCCGCCGTGCCCCGGCGCCACCCGGACCTCGCCGTCACGGCCACGCCCGGCGCCTACGCCGCCGAACTGGCGCGACTGCTCTACCACGGACTCGCACCGCGCCCGCGCGCGGGCTCCAGGACCCGAAAATGAATGCCAAACGCTGTGCCGCAATTGCGGCTCTCGCCCTGGCCGCCGTCGTCGGCGGTTGCAGCAAGGACTCCGGTGACGCGAAGGACGCCGTGCGCAGGACGCCCGTGACGGTGGCCCAGGCGACGCGCGAACGCGTCGATGCCGTCGAGCCGACGGTCGGCCGGCTCGAGGCGCTCGCGGCGCCGGCGCTCGCGGCCGAGACGTCCGGACGCGTGGTGCGGCTGTTCGTGGATGGCGGCAGCGTCGTGAAGCAGGGGCAGGTGCTCGCCGAACTCGACGGCGAGCCGCAGCGGCTCGCGGTCGCGTCGGCCCGCGCCAGCGTGGAGCGGCTCGAGGCGCTGCTCGAGAACCAGGCGCGCACCGTGAAGCGCTACCAGGAACTGCGTTCCAAAGCGGTGTCCGAGAGCATGCTGGAGGAAGCGGTCGCCCAGCAGAGCGCGCGGCAGGCGGAGCTGAACGACGCACGCGCAAAGCTGGCCGAGGCTCAGTACCGGCTCGACCGCACGCGCATCCGGACCCCGGTCGATGCGATCGTCGAGCGGCGGCTCATCTCGGTCGGCGACTTCGTGTCGCCCGGCACGCCGGTCGTGACGATCGTCGGCCAGGGACAGCTGCGCGCCGTGCTGCCGTTCCCGGAGCGCCTCTCGGGACAGCTGAAGCCCGGGCTCGCGGTGACGCTCGACCAGCCGGCCCGTCCGGGCCGCCCCGTGACCGGCACGATCACCGAGGTGCGGCCGATGGTCGGCACCAACAACCGCGCCGTCGAGGCGCTGGTGGTCCTGCCTCCCGGCACCGACTGGCCGCCCGGCGGCACGCTCGACGCGCGCGTGGTGCTCGCCTCGCGCGACGGCGTCGTCGTCCCCACGGCGTGCGTCGTGCGGCGGCCGGCCGGCGACGTCGTGTACGTCGTCTCCGGCGACAAGGTCGCCGAGCGCAAGGTGACGGTCGGCATCCGCGACGCGCGGCGCGCGGAAATTCTTTCGGGCGTGCAGCCGGGCGAAATGCTGGTCGCCTCGGGGGCGGGATTCCTCACGGACGGCGCACTCGTGACCGTGCGCAAGACCGGCTGACGGGCCGGCCATGAAGCTCGCCGAACTGTCCATCCGCCGCCACGTGTTCGCGCTGATGGCGAACCTCGTGCTCATCCTCTTTGGCGTCGTCGCCTACCAGCGCATCGGCGTCGACCGCTTTCCGCGCATCGAGTTCCCGGTCATCTCGGTCACCACCGTCCTGCCGGGCGCCAACCCGGACGTGGTCGACGCGAGCGTGACCAACATCGTCGAGACCGCGGTCAACAGCGTGCCGGGCATCGACTTCATCCAGTCGCGCTCCTCGCCGGGCGTGTCGACGGTCGTGCTCACCTTCGACCTGTCGAAGGACATCGACGTGGCGTTCTCCGAGGTCCAGGCCAAGGTGAACCAGGTGCTGCGCCAGCTGCCGGACGACGCGGACCCGCCGGTCGTGCTCAAGGTCGAGTTCGGCGCATCCGCGGTCATGTGGCTGGCGCTGCAGGGCGACCGCACGTCGCAGCAGCTGAACCAGTACGCGCGCCAGGTCATCAAGAAGAAGCTCGAGACCATCGACGGCGTCGGCCAGGTCTACATCGCGGGCGAACGGCGACGCACGATCCGCGTCGACGTCGACCCGCAGCGCATGGCGGCGCTCGGCGTCACGGCCCAGGACGTCCGCAACGCGTTCCGCACCGAGCACGTGCAGCTGCCGGGCGGGTTCCTCGTGAGCGGCGACAACGAGAACCTCATCAAGCTCGACCTCGAATACCACAGTCCCGCGGCGCTCGCCGAGATGGTCGTCCGGTACGCCGACGGCGCGCCCGTGCGCCTGCGCGACATCGGCACGGTCGAGGACGCGCTCGCCGACGACCGCTCCATGCTGCGCTTCGACGGCAAGCCCGCCGTGGGCATCGGCATCGTCAAGGTGAGCAACTACAACACGGTGCAGCTCGTCGACGACCTCCGGCAGCGCCTCGAGACGGACATCCTGCCGCAGCTGCCGGCTGGAATGACGCTCGAGATCTCCTCGGACGACTCGAAGCCGATCCGCAAGATCGTCTCTGCGCTCGAGGACCATCTCGTCGAAGGCACGCTGCTCGCCGCGTTCGTGGTCTGGTTCTTCCTGCGCAACGTGCGCTCGACGCTGATCGTGGCCACGGCCATCCCGGTGTCGCTGTTCGGCGCCATCGCGGCGATGTACTTCCTCGATCTCACGTTCAACCAGATGTCGCTGCTCGGCTTGCTGCTGCTGATCGGCGTGGTCGTGGACGACGCCATCGTGGTGCTCGAGAACATCTACCGCCGCCGCCAGGAGTCGCCGGAACTGGACCGCCGCACGGCGGCGGTCGAGGGCACCGAACAGGTCGGCTTCGCGGTGATCGCCGCCAGCCTCACGCTCGTGTCCATCTTCGGCTCGGTGCTGTTCCTCGAGGGCATCGTCGCCCGCGTCTTCCAGTCCTTCGCCGTCGTGGTGACCGTGGGCGTGCTCGCCTCGCTCTTCGTGTCGCTCACGCTCACGCCGATGCTCTGCTCACGCTTCCTCGACATCCGGCCGAAGCACGGAGCGCTGTATCGCGCCCTCGGGCGCGCGCTCGACGGACTCGACGCCGGCTACCGGCGCCTGCTCACCTGGGTGCTGGCCCACCGCGGCAAGGTCCTGCTCGCGACGCTCGCCGTCGTGCTGTCGAGCGGCTTCTTCTTCACCCGCGTCGGCAAGGACTTCATTCCGGACGAGGACGACGCGCGCTTCCTCGTGAGCTTCCGCGCGCCGCTCGGCACCAGTCGGGTCGCGATGCAGGGACTGGTCGAGGAAATCGATCGCACGCTGCGCGCACACGCCGAGGTGAGATCGGTGTTCATCGGTGTCGGCTTCGGCGGCACGGGCCAGGTGAACACGGGCATGGCCTTCGTGAACATGGTGCCGCGCGAGGAACGGCACGTCTCCCAGCAGGACTTCATCCACGAGTTGCAGGCCGAGCTGTCGCGGATCCCAGGCGTGCTCGCCTTCGCCTCCTCCCCGTCGCCGGTCGGCGGCTCGCGCGGCGAGACGCTGCAGTTCTCGATCGTCGGTCCCGACCTCGGCGCGGTGGCCGTCCTGTCGAAAGACCTCATGGCGCGGTTCGCCGGCAATCCCGGCCTCGGCCGCTTCGATCTCGACCTGCAGCTCGACCTGCCGCAGATCCGGCTCGACGTCGATCGCGTGCGCGCGGCCGACCTCGGCCTCACCACCGCAGACATCGCCTACGCCGTCAACATGCTGGCGGGCGGCACCGACATCGCCAAGTACAGCGACGATCCCGGCGACGGCGACCGCTACGACATCCGCGTCAAGGCGGCGGAGGGCACGATCACCTCGGCGGACGACCTGCGCCGGATCTTCCTGCGCGCCCGCGACGGGCAGATGGTGCGGCTCGACACGGTGGCGCATGCCGTCGACATCGTCGGACCCGCGGTGATCAACCGCTACGCCCTGCAGTACTCGGCGAACTTCTACGCGAACCCGACGCTCCCGCTCGGCGAGGCGATCGCGGACGTGCGCACCGTCTGCGCCGAAGTCCTGCCGCCCGGCTACTCGATGGAACTGCAGGGCCGGTCGCGCGAGTTCGCCCGGACGTCGGGCTACGTGAAGCTGGCGCTCACGCTGGCGCTCGCGCTCGTCTACATCGTGCTCGCGAGCCAGTTCAACTCGTTCCTGCAGCCGCTCATCGTGATGACCGCGCAGCCGCTCGCCATCGTGGGCGGCCTCGCCGCGCTCTGGGCGACGGGCACGTCGCTCAACATGATCTCGATGATCGGCCTCGTGCTGCTCATGGGGCTGGTGGCGAAGAACTCGATCCTGCTCGTCGACCTGACCAACCAGTTGCGCGAGCAGGGTCGGTCCACGGACGACGCGCTGCGCGAGGCCTGCCCCACCCGCATGCGGCCGGTGCTCATGACCTCGCTCACCGTGATCCTCGCGCTCACGCCGGCGGCGCTCGGCCTCGGTGCCGGGGCGGACATCAACGGACCGATGTCGATCGCCGTGATCGGCGGCATGGTGAGTTCGACGCTGCTCACGCTCGGCGTGGTGCCGGCGGCGTATTCACTGATGGACCAGGGGCTGCGCCGGCTCGCCGCGCGCCGCGGTTGACAGCGGGTCGCGCCCGTCCCTATACAGGATCGATCGCAGAGGAGCTCAACATGCGCGCGCAACGCTGGATCGCCGCCGCCTGCCTCGCGCTGGCCGCGGCCTGCGCCTCAACCTGGCCCGTCGACAGCTACGAGACCCCGGGGGCCGACGTCGCCGGCAAGCGCAGCTTCGCCTGGGCGGGTGGCGAACTCGGCACCGTGGCCGCCGTCGACCCGAAGACGGCGGCATCGACCGACCAGCACATCCGCGAGGTGGTCGTCGCCGGGCTCGTGCGCAAGGGCTACACGGAAGTGGCGGACCCCAAGTCGGCCGACATGCTGGTGAGCTACCAGATCGTCGGTACGCGCAAGTACGTGACGTCGCAGCGTCCGCGGTTCAGCGCGCCGCTGCCCGACGACGTGCTCCTGCAGAGCAACCCGCCGCCGCCGGCCGCCTCCGAGCTGCCGCGCGAACGGACGGTGCGCGACGGCAGCGTCATCGTGTTCGTCGACGACCCGGTCGCCGACCGGCTGCTCTGGCGCGGCATGGTCACGGCGGAGACCCGGGTGGGATCGTCCGAGGGCGCCATCCACACGGCGGCGGAAATGGCGCGCGACATCGTCGAGGGATTCCCGGCACGCCGGGCGGCGCCCTGAGCCCGCTCAGCGCGCGCGGTCACCGGGCTCGTGGCCCGGCTTCCACTTGATGTTGCAGCCGAGGCTCGGGCGCTGGTCGGTGTCGACCGGCCGCCCCTCGAGCACGGCATCGACGGCACGGCGCAGGTCGGCGCCCGTCACCGGCCGGTCGTTTCCCGGGCGGCTGTCGTCGAACTGGCCCCGATACACCAGGCGGCGTGCGCCGTCGAAGAGGAAGAAATCGGGCGTACAGGCGGCGTGGTAGGCCCGGGCCACGCCCTGGGTCGCGTCCACGAGATACGGAAACACGTAACCGAGACTGCGCGCCTCGTCCCGCATGGCGTCCGGTCCGTCCTGCGGGTAGGCATCGAGATCGTTCGAGTTGATGGCGACGATCGCGAGTCCGCGCGCGGTGTAATCGCGTGCGAAGCGGGCAAGCTCGCCGCGCATGTGCCGCACGAACGGACAGTGGTTGCAGATGAATGCCACCAGCAGCGCGGGTGCCGCCGCGAGATCCGCGAGCGAGTGACGCGCGCCGTCGAAATCCGGCAGGTCGAAGGGCGGCGCGGGCGTGCCGAGATCGAGCATCGTCGAGGGCGTGCGGGCCACGGTCCCTTCCCCGTCAGCGACGCATGACGAGCAGCACGCCCGCGACGAGCAGCGCCGCGCCCGCCAGTCGAGCCGGCGTGACCGGGTTCTGCGGGAAGCCCAGCACGCCAAAGTGATCGACCGCGAGCGCCGCGACCATCTGCCCGCCGAGCGTGAGGCCGAGCAGCGCTGCGGCGCCGAGCCGCGGTCCGAGCACCGTGGTCGCCGCCACGTAGGCCGCGCCGAGCAGCCCGCCGAACCACGCCCATGCCGGCACGGCGGCCGCCGATCCCGGCACGACCCGGGCACCGCTGCCGATCGCGAGCAGCGCGAGCGCGACGAGGCCGACCGCGAAATTGACGACGGTCGCGATCAGCGGCGAACCGAGCGCGAGCCGCACGGTCGCGTTCATCCCGACCTGGATCGTGAGACCGGCGCCGACCAGGATCGCGAGGAGTTGCGGCCAGTGCTCCATCGTCACCCTGCCGCCGCCTGCGCGTCGCGACGCGACCATGCCTGCCAGACGAGGGCGCCGATGCCGGCGAGCAGCGCGACCAGCATCACGAACCCGCCGACCACCGGCACCTTGCTGGCGAGCCACAGCGCGGCCAGGGCGACGAAGAGCGCGATGAGACGCCACCCTTGCGTCACCGGCTGGCCGAAGCGCAGCAGCGCGAGTCCGCGCTGGGCGACGAACAGGGCCGCGGTCACCCAGCCGAGGAACATCAGCAGCAGGTAGAGCGGGACGACGAGCAGCGCGAGCGGAATGCCGATGATCGTGATCAGCAGCATCACCGCGACCACGGGCACGCCGAACAGCACGGCGAGACCGAGGCCGAGCACGCGCCAGGGATCGCGCCCGATGGCGTCCGCCGCGCGCGTCGCGAACCCCGGGAAGACGAGCAGGAACAGCGTCGCGGCGACGAACACGCCGAAGAACCACAGCACGGCACCGACCCAGTGCGCGGTTCTGCGGATCGGTTCCCGTGTCTCCTCCAGCACGTGGCCGGCCGTCGACTCGTGGAACTCCACGCCGCCCGCGACGACCGCGCCTTCCGGGACGACCGGCGCCTCCGGGCCCCGGTAGACGAGCTTGCCGCGGATCCGGGTGTGGGGACCGATCGTGAGGCGCTCGGCCCGCACTTCCGCGTCACCGAGCACTTCGCCGTCGAGCGACACCGAGCCGCCGGTGGCCTGCAGGTAGCCGTGCGAATTGCCGTCGAATTCGATCTGGCCGCCCGTGAGCGACACGGCCCCGGCGATCACCGTGGCCGGGCCGACCTCGATGTCGCCTCCGGCGACGCGCGCATTTCCGGTCACCATGGCGTCGACTTTCACGTTGCCGCCGGCGGCGTAGAGGTCGTCGCCGACGCTGCCGCCGACCGACACTTCGCCACCCGCCGCCACGAGGTCGCCGTGCACTTCGCTCGCGACCGTGACGCGGCCGCCGGCGAGGAAGGCATCGCCCTCCACCGGGTCGGTGAGGTTCACGAGTCCGCCGGCGGCGAAATGATCGTTGCCGAACTGGTGGGTCACGGCCTCGTCACCGTCGCTGTCGACGCTGACGGTGCAGCCGCTGATGGTCGCCAGGCCGAGCGCGACGAGCGCCGTGGCCACATAGAGCCGGATCATCGTTCACTCCTTCTCGCCCCGCCGGCCCTCGCGGGCAAGCAGGCTCGGGCTGGCCATCCAAGAGCAGTTTAAGGCCGGCCGGCCTTCCGCGCGACGCCCTCGGTCATGTAGCCAAAGAGCCGTGGGACACCGTGCAGGTAGTAGGTCTGCACCGGATCCAGGACGAGTCCCGTGTCGGCGACGAGGTCGCGCATCGGCCGGTT
>CAZRKS010000030.1:0-18053 GCA_964600315.1 uncultured Steroidobacteraceae bacterium
GTCACCCGGGCGAGGACGACGTGCCGAACTTCATCCTGCTGCCGCGCGCGGCCGAAGAGCTCGACATTCCGTTCGTCGCCTCGGGCGGCATGGCCGACGGCCGCTCGCTGGTCGCGGCGCTCGCGCTCGGTGCGGAAGGCATGAACATGGGCACGCGCTTCATCGCGACGCAGGAAGCGCCGGTCCACGAACGCGTGAAGCAGGCGATCGTCGCCGCGAGCGAACTCGACACGCGGCTCGTCATGCGGCCGCTGCGCAACACCGAGCGCGTGCTGCGCAACGCCGCGGTCGATCGCCTCCTGGAAAAGGAGAAGACGCTCGGCAGCGGCATCCGCTTCGAGGACATCATCGAGGAAGTGGCCGGCGTCTACCCGCGCATCATGAAGGAAGGCGACATGGACGCGGGCGCGTGGTCCTGCGGCATGGTGGCCGGGCTGGTGCACGACGTGCCCACCGTCAAGGAACTGATCGACCGGATCATGCGCGAGGCCGACGAGATCATCACGCGGCGCCTGCACAACATGGCCGGGCACTGACCGGCCGCCCGCCGCATGGACCGCACGGAACGCTTCTACCGCATCCAGCAGCTGCTGCAGTCGCGCCGCTTCGTGCGCACGCAGGAATTCCTCGACGAGCTCGAGGTTTCCCGCGCCACCTTCAAGCGCGACCTCGAGTACCTGCGCGACCGCTTCCGCGCCCCGATCCTCTACGACGCGGAGCACGAGGCCTACCGCTTCGACGACAAGGTCGAGGACCGCGCCGTGTGGCAGCTGCCGGGACTGTGGTTCACGGCCGACGAACTGCGCGCGCTGCTCACGATGGACCGCCTGCTCGAGGACCTCGAGCCCGGGGTCCTGTCCGAGCTGGTCGGTCCGTTCCGCCGGCGCCTCAAGGAACTGCTCGCTTCCGGCGAGCACAGCGCCGCGGATGTCGCGCGCCGCATCCGTGTGCTCACCATGGGCGCCCGGGCGATCGAGCCCGCCCATTTCCGGACATTGTCGACGGCGCTGCTGTCGCGCCGCCGACTGAAGATCCGCCACCAGCGGCGACAGGACGGTGATTCGCTCGAGCGCGAGGTCTCGCCGCAACGCCTCGTCCATTACCGCGACAACTGGTACCTCGACGCCTTCTGCCACAAGCGCCAGGCGCTGCGCACGTTCGGGGTGGATGCGATCCACTCGGCCACCGTGCTCGACAAGGCCGCCAAGGACGTGGGCGACGAATCGCTCGACCGCTATTTCGCGAGCGGCTACGGCATCTTCGCCGGCACGGAAACCCAGGAGGCGATCCTGCTCTTCAACGCGGTGCGCGCGCGGTGGGTGTCGCGCGAGACGTGGCATCCGAAGCAGGACGGCAAGCTGCAGCTCGACGGGACTTATCTCCTCAAGTTCCCGTATTCCCGCGAGCCCGAGCTCGTGATGGACATCCTGAAGTACGGGGCCGACGTCGAGGTGCTCGCGCCCGAGTCGCTGCGCAAGGCGGTGGCTCTGCAGCTCGCCGAGGCCGCGAAGCACTACGCGCGCTGACGGCGGTCACGGCCACTCCCGGGCGGCGCCCGCGAAGTTGCTGGTCTGGGCACGCACCACGCAGAAGCGCTGGCCGGTCGGCGCCTCCATCACCCACCACGTGTGCACCTGTGCGACCCGTCGGGCGCCGAGCGCCTCGAGCCTGCGGACCTCCGCCTCGATGTCGTCCGTTTCGATGTCGAGGTGTACGCGGCTCGGGTGGGCAACCGACTGCACTTCGACGTGCAGCCGCCCGTCCGGATCGACGAGGCGCACGTACTTCTCGCCCTCCTCCGCAGGCAGCGCGCGCACTTCCATGCCGAGCGCGTCGCCCCAGAAGCGGGCCGCCCCCGGCAGGTCCGGCGTGTTGCAGTCGATGATGAATCCGGCGAGCCGGCTCCTGTGCATGCGCGTCTCCCCGATGCGCTCTAGCCGTAGGCGTGGACGGTCTGCCCGAGCATGTCCGGCGTGATCAGCACGATACCACCGTCGGTGACGCGGAACCGAGCCGCATCGGCGGCGCGGTCGAAGCCGGCGCGGAAACCGTCCGGCAGCACGCAGTACTTGTCCACGACCGCGCGACGCAGGCGCACGTCGCGGCCGACGGTCACGTCGGGCAGCACGATCGAGTCCTCGACGACCGAGCCGCGCTCCACCGTCACGTTCGTGAACAGCAGCGAGCGGATCACCGCGGCGCCGCGCACCACGCAGCCGCTCGAGACCAGCGCGTCCTGCGTCTGGCCGCAGGGCTCGGGACTGCCGAGCACGAACTTCGCGGGCGGCAGGTCCTCCTCCAGCGTGCGGATCGGCCAGGACGGGTCGTACACGTTCAACTCCGGCTGCTCCCGCGTAAGGTCGACGTTGGCCGCCCAGTAGGCGTCGACCGTGCCGACGTCGCGCCAGTACGGCTCGCCGTGCGCCACGTTGACACAGCTGTCCGAGAACCGGTGCACCCGGACACGCCGCGATTCGCGCAGCAGCGCCGGCACGATGTCACGACCGAGATCGTGGGTCGATTCGGCGTTCACGGCATCCTCGCACAGGCAGGAATAGAGCCGCCTGGCGTCGAACACGTAGACGCCCATGCTGACGCGCGCGTGTGCCGGATCGCCCGGCACCGTGGCCGGATCGGGCGGCTTCTCGGCAAACCGGCGCAGCCATCCATCGCGGTCGACCTGCAGGACGCCGAACGCCGAGGCCGATTCCACGGCCACCTCGACGCTCGCAATTGTCACCTCCGCCCCGCTTTCGACGTGCTCGGCCAGCATGACGCCATAGTCCATCTTGTAGACGTGATCGCCCGCCAGCACCAGCACGAAGCGCGGCTCCTCCATCCGCAGCAGGTCGAGATTCTGGTAGATCGCGTCGGCGGTGCCGCCGTACCAGCCCTCGCGGTTGCGCTGCTGCGCCGGGAGGACCTCGAGGAATTCGTGCAGGCGGCCGTCGAGGAAGCTCCAGCCCCGCTGCAGGTGCTGGATCAGGCTGTGCGCCTTGTATTGCGTTGCCACGCCGATGCGGCGGATGCCGGAGTTGACGCAGCTGCTCAGTGCGAAGTCGATGATCCGGTGCTTGCCGCCGAAGGGCACCGCGGGCTTGGCGCGCCAGGCCGTGAGTTCGCGCAGGCGGGTGCCGCGCCCGCCCGCCAGCACGATCGCGTAGGTGTCGCGCACGAGCGGCGCGACCGCCGGCCTGCGACGGTGGGCGGAGGTGAGGTCCGGGACGTGGAATCTCCCGGTGTCGCCGATCGACGGCGTCTCGATCATGAGCACCCCCTGGCGCAGGCAACTCGCCCCGCGCGGCTGCACAAGGATGTCCGACCGTGGTGCGCAGTATAGGTTCCGACGCACCGGCCCGGCATGCCCGATAATGCGCCGAGGAGAGAGCGCATGACCGACCCGACCCTGGTACCGACGGCACTCATCGACAGCGACCACCCGGCGGTCGTCGAGTTCGCACGATCGAGCGCGCGCGGACCGACCGACGTGGAGCGCGCGGTGGCGCTCTACTACGCGGTGCGCGACGGCTTCCGCTACGACCCGTACCGTTTCGACCTCACGCCCGCCGGGATGAGGGCCAGCACGGTGATCGCCAACGGCTACGGCTGGTGCGTGCCCAAGGCGGCACTGCTCGCGGCGGCCTGCCGCGCCGCCAGCATCCCGGCGCGCGTCGGCTACGCGGACGTGCGCAATCACCTGTCCACCGCACGGATGCGCGAGCTGATGGGCACCGACGTCTTCTATTGGCACGGTTTCACGGAGATCCGGCTCGACGGCGCGTGGGTCAAGGCCACGCCGGCCTTCAACGCCGCACTCTGCGATCGCTTCGGCCTCCTGCCGCTCGAGTTCGACGGCCGCAAGGATTCGCTCTACCACCCCTTCGACCGGCTCGGTCAGCGCCACATGGAATACGTCGCGCAGCGGGGCAGTTTCGACGACGTGCCGCTGACACGGATCCTGGCCGACTTCGCCGTGCACTACCCCGCCTGGGCACGCCATTTTTCGGCCGGGCAGGGCGGCGACTTCCTCGCCGACGTCGCCCGCGAAACCGGCGCCTGAGGACCCGGTACCGCCGGCATTGCAGACAATACGCTTGTCACGCTCCGGCCGGCCGGGCTAGCCTGCCGGCACCTTCCTCCTGTTCATGGCAGGTGTCGCATGACGCACCGCATCCTGATCATCGACGGTCACCCCGACGCCACCGGCACCCATTTCGTGCACGAACTGGCCGAGTTCTACCGGCAGGGCGCGAAGGAAGGCGGTCACGCCGTGCGGCTGCTGCGGGCCGGCGCGCTGCGCTTCCCGCTGCTCCGCAACAGCCGCGCTTTCCTGTCGAGCAAGGTGCCGGCCTCGATCGCGGCTGCGCAGAAGTCGATCGCCTGGGCCGACCACATCGTCGTGCTCTACCCGCTGTGGTTCGGCACGGTGCCGGCCAAGTTCAAGGGCTTCCTCGAGCAGGTGATGCGCCCGGGGTTTGCCTTCGAAGAGAAGGGCGGCGGACGGCACCCGAAGCGGCTGCTGAAGGGTCGCTCGGCCCGCATCGTCATCACGCGGGGCATGCCCGAACTGTTCGAGGAAGTCGACCGCAGCGAGCGCAGCCTCCACAGTGTCGCCAAGGACGTGCTGGGCCTCGCCGGCGTGAGCCCGGTGCGCACGATGCTGATCGAGGGCAGCGACACGATGACCGATGTCGAGCGCGAGAAGGCGCACTACGACATGCGGAGACTCGGCGCCCTCGCACGCTGAAGGTTTCCTGGCGGATCGCCCCGTCGATGCGGGACTCGGACCGGTACCCGGCGGCGCTGCTGGCCCTGTTCGCGGCGGTCTGGGTCACCCTCGCGATCGCGCCGTGGTACCGGCAGGACTGGCTGCTCGAGAACGTCATCGTGTTCGTCGCGCTGCCGGTGCTCATCGCCACGTACCGTCGACTGCGCTTCTCGAACTTCACCTACACCTGCCTGTTCGCATTCCTCGTGCTGCACGAGTTCGGAGCGCACTACACCTACAGCGAGGTGCCCTGGCGCGACTGGTTGCAGGCGATCGGCATGGCGGACGGCGGGGACGCGGCGCCGGGCCGCAATCATTACGACCGCTTCGTGCACTTCTGCTACGGGCTGCTCGTCTTGCCGGCCGCGTCGGAACTGATGGAAGCCCGCATGTCGCCACGCGGCGCGTGGCGCTGGCTCATGCCGGTCTTCTTCGTGATGTCGCACTCGGTCATCTACGAGCTGGTCGAATGGCTCGCGGCCGAGGTGTTCGGCGGCGACCTCGGTGTCGCCTACCTCGGCACGCAGGGCGACGTCTGGGACGCGCAGAAGGACATGGCGCTCGCGGCGGCGGGCGCGGTGGTCGGGATGGCGGGGAAATTCGGCGCCATTCACCGAATCAGGGGCTGAAGGCTATGGGCTGTGGGCTGTGGGTCAGAAGTGTGCCGCACCCTCTGGCCCCAGCCCTCAGCCCACAGCCCATAGCCCATAGCCTCCGCGCTCACCGATACAGTTCCTCGATCTCCACGCGATACTTCTCGTGGATCGACTTGCGCCGCAGCTTCGCGGTCGGCGTCAGTTCGTCGCCCCCGGGCTGCCAGTCAGCCGCGAGCACCGCAAAGCGCTTGATCTGCTCCACCCGCGCCAGACCCTCGTTCGCGGCGTCCACCGCGACCTGAAGCGCAGCCCGCAGGTCAGGATGCCGGCTCAGTTCCTCGAGCCCGGTCGGCAGGCCGCGCTCCGCCGCCCAGCGCGCGCCCGCGTCGGGATCGAGCGCGAGGAGCGCTACGTTGTAGGGCCGGCGGTCGCCGATGCAGACCGCGCAGGCGACGAGCGAACTCGACCCGCGCAGCCGGAACTCGATATTGGCCGGCGACATGTTCTTGCCGGCCGAATTGATGATGATTTCCTTCTTTCGATCGACGATGGTGACGTAACCGTCGGCGTCGATCTGCCCGATGTCGCCTGTGTGCAGCCAGCCGTCCCCGTCGATCGTCTCGGCCGTCTTTTCCGGATCGCCGCGATAACCCTTCATGACCATCGGCGAACGCACCACGAGTTCACCGTCGTCGAGCACCTTCAATTCGGCGCCGGGCAGCACGCGGCCGACCGTCCCGAAGCGCACGTCCCCCGGCGGGTTCATGGTCACGAGGAAAGAGGTCTCTGACATGCCCCAGCCTTCGTGCACGACGAGGCCCAGGTCGCCGAAGAATCGCAGCACGTCGGGTGACGCCGGGGCCGCGCCGCTCATGCAGTAGTCCACCTGATCGAGTCCCAGCCGCGTCCGCACAGCGGCCTTGACGGCGTCGGGGAGCCGCGCCGGTTCGCGCACGCCGGCCGCCTCGATGGCGACACGGACCTTCTCGAAGACACGCGGCACGCCGCCGAAGACCGTGGGCCGCACCTGCGGCAACGCCGCTCCGACCTGCCGGTAGTCCGGCAGCGAGGTGATGGTCGCGCCATGCCCCAGCGAGGCGCCGTAGTGAACACCGACACGATCGCCGATGTGAGCGCACGGCAGGTAGGAAAGCATGCGGCCGCCGAGGCGGACCGGCATCACCCGCGCGTAGCCACGGAGCGCGCACAACACGCTCGCGTGCGTGAGCTGCACGGCCTTCGGCGGACCGGTCGTCCCGGAGGTGTAGATGAGCGTGACCACCGCCTCCGGCTCGACGTCGCGCCAGGTATCCTCGAAGCGGAATTCGCGCGACGGACGTCCCGCCAGCTCGCCCAGCGTGAGCGTGCCCTCGGCCTCGCCGTCCACCAGCACGATCTGCTCGAGGCCAGGCGGGCGCGCCTCCAGCACGCGCGGCAGGAACATGCGTTCCGTGACGACGATGCGGCTGCCGGCGTTGCCGAGCACGTACGCGAGTTGTTCGACGCTCAGACTGTTGTAGACGGAGACGGCAATGGCACCGAGGTGCATGACGGCGACGTCGGCGAGCGCAAACTCGGGGCGGTTGACCAGCATGAGCGCCACGGTGTCGCCCTTGCGCACACCGAGCGAGTGGAAGCCTTCTGCGAGCGCCCGAACGCGCTCGGCGAACTCGCCGAACGTGAACTCGACCCCGCCGTCGAGCGTACGGTGCGCCAACTGCCCGGGTCGCTCTGCCGCCGTGGTCTGGAACGCTTCGCAGAGCGTCGCCGCCTCGAGCGAGGCGATGCGCTGCCCGTTACGGTCGACCAGTTCATTCATCTTCCTGCCCCCTGTGGATGCCGCCGGCCAGCGGCCGGCTCGTGTCCGGCGCGATCGGCGCGCCGCCGTCCCGCTCGCGCACCGCCTGCTTGAAGCCAACCTCCTCGGCACGCCGCTTGAACCACACACCCTCCGGGCTGTGGCGCGTGATGCCGTCGAACAGCGTCGCGAAGCGCTGCGTGTTCGCGAGTCCCATGCTGTCGTAGGCCTGGTTCACCATCATCTTCTGCATCATGAGCTGGTTCTTCGGCACGCCGGCGATGCGCGCCGCGAGCGCGGCGACGCGCGCGTCGAGGTCCGCACGCGGCACGGCCTCGAGCACCAGCCCGAGCCGCGCCGCTTCGCGTCCATCGACGAGGTCCCCGGTGAGCAGCATGCGCTTGGCGCGCTCTGCGCCGAGCCGGTAGACCCACATCGCCGTGGTCGGACAGCCCCAGACGCGCGCCGGCGGATAGCCGATCACGGCTTCCTCGGCCATCACCACGAGGTCGCAGCAGAGCGCGATGTCGCTGCCCCCGGCCACCGCCGGCCCGTGCACCCGTGCGATCGTGGGCTTGTGGCTGCGCCAGAGCGACATGAACTGCTGCGTAAACTCGTGCATGGCGAAGAAGTCGGCCATCGGGTCCCAGGGCTGGGTGTCACCGGCGCCGGAGCCGAGTTGCGAGCCGGGCCGTTCGCCCGGCCGCTCGGCGAACTCGACGAGGTCGTAGCCGCTGCAGAATCCCGCGCCCGCCCCCGTCAGCACGATCACGTGCACCTGGTCGTCGCGATTCGCCGCCTCGACGGCGGCCGCGATCTCGCCGGGCATCGCCAGGCTGATGGCGTTCATGCGCTCGGGGCGGTTGAGCGTGAGGGTCGCGACCCGCCCGTCGACCCCGTAGGTGATGGCCCGATACCCCATGGCGCCCCCTGCCGTCGTCCCAGACGGCGGACTCTATCTGAACTCCGGGGCCGCCGCGCCTGTCTTACAATGGTGCACTGTGTCTGCGGGCCGTGCGGCCCGCGACCGACAAAGGAGTTCTTCACGTGATGCGGATCCTGCTGTTCATCGCCACCAACGTCGCCGTCCTGGTCGTCATGTCGATCGTGCTCAGGCTGCTCGGCATCGACCAGGCCCTCGCGCAGCACGGCGCGGGCCTCGGACCGCTGCTCGCGTTCTCGGCGGTCGTCGGGTTCACCGGCGCGATCATTTCGCTCCTGATGTCGAAGTTCGTGGCGAAGATGTCGACGCGGGCGCAGGTCATCACCGGCAGCGAAGGCCCGACGCAGCGCTGGCTGGTCGACACGGTGAAGCGCCTGGCCGACAAGGCCGGCCTCGGCATGCCGGAGGTGGCGATCTACGACGGCCCGCCGAACGCCTTTGCGACGGGCGCGTTCCGCAACTCGGCGCTGGTCGCGGTCTCGACGGGCCTGCTCCAGTCGATGAACCGGGACGAGGTCGAGGCCGTGCTCGGGCACGAGATCGGCCACGTCGCAAACGGCGACATGGTGACGATGACCCTGATCCAGGGCGTCGTGAACACCTTCGTGGTGTTCCTGTCGCGGATCATCGGCAGCATCGTCGACAAGGCCGTCTTCCGCAGCGAGAACGGCAACGGCCCGGGCTATTTCATCACCGTCATCGTGTGCCAGCTGCTGCTCGGCGTCCTCGCGTCGATGATCGTGGCCTGGTTCTCGCGGCGTCGCGAGTTCCGCGCCGACGCGGCCTCCGCGAGCCTGCTCGGTTCGGCGAACCCGATGGTCAACGCACTGCGGCGCCTCGGCGGCATCGAGCCCACCTCGCTGCCGGAATCCATCAAGGCGTTCGGCATCAACGACAAGGCCGGTTTCCTGGCGCTCTTCTCGACGCATCCGCCGATCGAGCAGCGCATCGCGGCCCTGCAGCAGCGCGGCTGAGGGCCGTCGCCGCGGGTGAATCCCGGATCGCCATCCTGGGGTCGAGCCGAGTCGCGGGCCAGTCAAGAACTGCCAAGCCCCGCCAAGAAGCGTCACCGCCACGAGTGCAGCGGGACCGCCTACAATCCCGGGACCTTGCGTACCCGCAACCCGTCAACGCTCGTCGTCATGGCCGCGCTCGGCCTGTTTGCCTCGTCGATCGCATGGCCGGCGGCCGGAGTGCTCGTCAACGCGCACATCCACACCCTCGACGACGCGAATGCCGACGCGGAGGCGCTCGCCTGGGATCGGCAAGGCCACATCATCGCGATCGGCGATCGCGCCGACGTGCTGGCGCGCGCGCCTGACGCGCCGGTGCACGACGCGCAGGGCGCCATCGTCGTGCCGGGGCTCATCGACGCCCATGCGCACCTGATGGGCCTCGGGCTCGCGCTCATGCGAGCCGATCTGGTGGGAACGAAAAGCAAGGCCGAACTCGTCGCGCGACTGCAGGCGTTCGCGGCGACGCTGCCGGCGGATGCCTGGCTGCTCGGTCGCGGCTGGGACCAGAACGACTGGCCGGACTCGCGATTCCCGACCGCCGCGGACCTCGACGCGGCCTTTCCGACGCGGCCCGTCTGGCTCGAACGCATCGATGGTCACGCGGGCTGGGCCAACACCGCTGCATTGCGCCGCGTGCCGCGCGACCTCGGCGGTGACTGGCAGCCCGAGGGTGGCCGCGTCCTGCGCGAGGGCGGCCGCTCCACCGGCGTGTTCATCGACACCGCGACCGAACTCGTGAACGCCGTGGTCCCGCCGCCCGACGCGGCGCTCAGGTCCGAGGCGCTGCGACGGGCGCTCGCGGCGACCGCGAGCGTCGGCCTGACCGGCGTGCACGACATGGGCACGTCGCTGGCGGATCTCGATCTCTACCGGCAGTTCGCGGACGAGGGACGACTCATACTGCGCGTCGTCGCCTATGCCGACGGCGATGGGTCCGCGCTCGACGAATTGTGCCGCCACGGCCCGTACCGCCACCCGGACGGACGCTTGCGCATGGCCGGCGTCAAGTTCTACGCCGACGGTGCGCTCGGGTCGCGTGGCGCGGCACTCGTCGAGCCCTACAGCGACGATCGCCCGAATCGCGGCATCCTCGTGACGACGCCGGACGCACTCGTCGCGGGCATGCGCAAGGCGCGCAAGTGCGGGATCCAGGTCGCCACCCACGCGATCGGCGACCGCGCCAACCGCATGGTGCTCGAGGACTACGCGCTCGTGCTCTCGAACGCGGCGCGCAGCGACCATCGCTGGCGCATCGAGCACGCCCAGGTCGTCTCGCTGACCGACATCCCGATGTTCGAGGAACTGCGCGTCGTGGCGTCGATGCAGCCGACGCATGCGACCTCCGACATGCCGTGGGCGGAGGCTCGTCTCGGGGGAGTGCGCCTGGCGGGCGCCTATGCCTGGCGGCGCTTCCTTCAAGCGCGGGTGCAAGTCGCGCTCGGCTCGGATTTCCCCGTGGAATCGCCGGACCCGCGGCTGGGACTGTATGCCGCCGTGACGCGCCAGGACCTCCACGGTCGCCCCCCAGGCGGCTGGCTGCCGGACCAGCGGCTGACACCCCTGGAAGCGCTGCACGGCTTCACGACCGGTGCCGCGCGAGCGGGCTTCATGGAACAGGAGGTCGGGCGGCTGGCCCCCGGGTTGCGGGCCGACTTCGTGCTGCTCGACGCCGATCCGCTCTCCATCCCGGCCGATCGATTGCCGAGCCTCCGCGTGCTGTCGACGTGGGTCGACGGCCGACCCGTCTACCGAGGACCCCCATGACCAGGACGTCGGACGTCACGATCACCGACCGCATGGGGTGGACCGCCATGGCGCTCTCCGCGCTCGCCATGTACGGCAACTTCTACGTCTACGACTCGATCGCGCCGGTCGCCGAGATGCTGTCGAGCCAGCTCGGCTACACGGACACGCAGATCGGCACGCTGAACGCCATCTACAGCCTGCCGAACATCGTGCTGGTGCTGGCCGGCGGCATGCTGGTCGATCGCTACGGCATCGGGCGCATGGCGTCCATCACCGCGGCGATCTGCCTGCTCGGCGCGATGCTCACCGCGGCGACGCCGAATTTTCACCTCATGGCGACGGGCCGACTGCTGTACGGCATCGGCGCCGAGACGTTCGGCATCGCGACGCTGGCGGTCGTGGCGCTCTGGTTCCCGGTGCGCCACACGGCGCTCGCGATGGGCCTCACGCTCGCCACGGGCCGCGTCGGCTCGCTGAGCGCGGACCTGTCGCCGACCTGGCTGCCGCAGGTCTACGCCGGCGGCTGGCAGCCCCCGCTGTGGCTAGCGGCCGGGGTCGCGGCCACGAGCCTCGCCGCGGCGCTCGCCTACTGGTGGTACGAGAAGCGCACGCGCGTCGTCGAACTGACGACGGCACCACGCAGCGACGCCGGATTCAGCGGGCGCGACGTGCTCCATTTCAGCAAGCCCTACTGGGTCCTGGTGGCGCTGTGCGTGCTCTGGTATGCGGGCATCCTCGCTTTCCGCAGCACGTTCTCGATCAAGTACTTCCAGCACGTGTACGGCCTGCCCCTGGCGCAGGCCGGGCAGATGAACAGCTTCATCTTCCTCACCAGCATCTTCTCCACGCCGCTGCTCGGCTGGCTCTGCGACCGCACGGGCCGCTATTCCGCGATCCTGGTCTGCGGCTCGTTCCTGCTCCCGCTCGCGTTCGTCTCGCTGCATTTCCTCGGCGCCGACGTGCGCATCGGCATGGCGCTGATCGGCCTCAGCTACTCGCTGGTGGGCGCCGCGATGTGGCCCATGGCGAGCAAGCTCGTCGAGACGCATCGCTTCGGCACCGCGCTCGGCGTGATGTGGGTGCTGCAGAATGCCGCCATCGCGGCCTCCAACCTGATCGCGGGCTGGCTGAACGACGTGTACGGCGCGGGCGCGGCAAATCCCGCGGGTTACGGGCCGATGATGCTGTTCTTCCTCGGCGCGAGTTCGCTCGGGTTCGTGGCGACGCTGATCCTGTGGCGGCTCGTGCCGGGGCGGATCGGGCGCTGAACTGCACTGCGGAGGCCTCGAGGTGACCACGACATCAGCCGGCCTGACCGACTCGCAGGTCGTCGACGCGGCCGAGGCGGAGGCCTTCCGGGACATGTATGCCGCGGCCCCGGACGGGTTCCGGCAGGCCACCGGACTGCGGTGCCTCGAGGCCGGTGGCGCCACGCTGCTGCTCGCGCCCGGCATTCCCTCGACCATGTTCAACCGGGCCATCGGTCTCGGCGTATTTCGCGAGGCGTGCGAAGCGGACGTCGATGCGGTCATCGAGGCGAGCCGCGCCGCGGGCTGCCCGAAGCCGTGGATTCACGTGAACCCGGCGGCGCAGCCGGCCCAGTTGCCGTCGTGGCTCGAGGCGCGCGGCTTCCGGCTCGCGAAACGGCGCGCCTGGGCCAAGATGCTTTATGACCCTGCGACGGCGCCGACCCCGGCCACGACTCTCGCCATTCGCGAGGTCGGACCCGCGCACGCGCCGCCGCTCGCCGCCGTGCTCGTCACGGCCTTCGGGATGCCGCCGTCCTTCAACGAGTGGTTCGAGTCGCTGGTCGGGCGCGCGGACTGGCACGCGGTCGCCGGCTTCGATGGCGACAAGCTGGTCTGCGGCGGACTCGTCCACTGCGGCCAGTCCGGTGCATGGCTAGGCGTCGGCGGCACGCTGCCGGCCTGCAGGGGACGCGGCGGCCAGAGCGCCGTGATTGCCGAACGCCTGCGCATCGCGCTCGCAAGAGGCCTCCGCCGCATCGTCACCGAGACCGGCGAGCCGGTCGCAGACGAGCCGAATCCTTCGCTGCAGAACTTGCGCCGCGCGGGCTTCCGCGTGGTGTGCTCGCGACTGAATTACGAGGCCGGCTGAGCTGGCCGCCTTCGCAACCGCTTCCCGAGGATCCTGAATGCCCGGCCACACGCGTTTCGTCGCCCGCTTCGCGGGCCTGCTCGTCGTCGGCCTCGGCATCGCGGCCTGCCAGCACACGCCGGTCCCGGCGAGTGACACGGAAGCGACGCGCGCCGACCGGCGAGCGGCGCGCAGCGAAGCAGGCGTGGGCGCGGCGAATCCCTTCGCCGTCGCAGCCGGTCTCGAGATCCTGCGCGCCGGAGGCAGCGCGGCCGATGCTGCGGTCGCCGTGCAGGCCGCACTCGGTCTCGTCGAGCCGCAGAGTTCGGGGCTCGGCGGCGGCGCGTTCCTCGTCTACTACGATGCGAAGACCGGCCAGGTGACGGCGTTCGAAGGCCGCGAGACCGCGCCGGCAGGCGCCACGCCCGACATGTTCCTGGGCCCGGACGGGCAGCCCCTCTCGTATGCGGACGCCGTGACCAGCGGCCGCTCGACCGGCGCGCCCGGCGCCATCGCGATGCTCGGACTCGTGCACGAGCGCTTTGGACGGCTGCCGTGGCGCGATCTCTTTGGCGCTGCGACGCGCGCCGCCGAGACCGGCTTCGTGGTGCCACGGCGTCTGGCACGGTTCGCCGGCAGCAAGTTCCCGCAGGCAGCCCTGCCCGATGCGAAGGCGCTGCTTTCACGCCCCGACGGCACGCCCGTGCAGGCCGGCGACACGCTGCGCAACCCGGCTTATGCGGCGACGCTCAGAGCGATTGCCGCCACCGGCTCGCGCGCCGTGCTCGAGGGAGCGATTGCGCGTGAGATCGTGGCCCGGACCCACGCGGAGCCCCGTCCCGGAACGCTCACCACGGAGGATCTCGGCGCCTATCGCCCGCACCAGGCCGAGACGCTTTGCCGGCCCTATCGAGTGTACGTCGTGTGCGTGCCGCCTCCGCCTTCGAGCGGCGTGTCCCTGCTCGAGATGCTCGGCATCCTCGAGCACACCGACCTCGCGACGCGCGGCCCGGCCGATCCGCAGGCCTGGTTCCTGTTCGCGGAGGCGAGCCGCCTGATGTACGCGGATCGGGATCGCTACGTGGCCGATCCGGCGTTCGTGCGCGTGCCGGTGCAGGGGCTGCTCGATCCCGCCTACGTGGCGAGTCGCGCGGCGCTGATCGGCACGCAGGCGGGGCCGCCGCCCGAGGCGGGCGAGCCGCCCGGGCTCGCAGCGCAGCTCGGTGCGGACGAAACCGTGGAAGCCGCGGGCACGAGCCATTTCGTGGTCGTCGACCCGGCGGGCAATGTCGTGTCGATGACGACCACCGTCGAATCGCTGTTCGGGTCGGGTCGCGCAGTCGGCGGCTTCTTCCTGAACAACCAGCTGACCGACTTCTCGTTCCGCCCGGTGGACGGCGGTCGCCCGGTCGCGAACGCCGTGGCGCCCGGCAAGCGGCCGCGTTCCTCGATGGCGCCGGCGATCGTGCTCGACCGCGACGGTCGCTTCCTCGCCGCGCTCGGCTCGCCAGGCGGCTCCGCAATCCTCGACTACAACGCGAAGACCCTCGTCGGACTGCTCGCCTGGAACCTCACGCTGCAGCAGGCCATCGACCTGCCGAACCTCTACGCCCGCGGCACTGATTTCTACGGCGAGATCGCGAAGTTCCCGCCGGACGTGCTCTCGGCGCTGGCGGCACGCGGAGTCGAGGTGAAATCCGGCCGCGGCGAGGAGTCGGGCCTGCACGGCGTGGTCCGACGTGAGGGCGGCCGGCTCGAAGGCGGTGCCGATCCGCGGCGCGAAGGCGAATGGCGCACGATCTCCGCGCCCGTGGCGCCGACGACGGCCCGCGATTGACGGCCCTGTGACGGCTCAGTGGCGCGCGCTGCGCAGCGCGCGCATCCAGGTCGCGTTGGCCAGCGTCACGAGTGCGATCGTGCTGCCGCACAGCACCAGCGCGAGCCGGGCTCCGAGCCACTGCGAGAGCGCACCGGCCGCGAGCCCCGAGGCCGCGGGAATCACCTGCGAGATCACGGTGTAGGTCGCAAGCACGCGCCCGCGCACGGCTTCCTCCGCGTGGACCTGGATGCCGGCCACGATCAGCGACAGCGCGAAGCCGCCGGTGACGCCGACGCCCGCGAGCAGGGCCACCGCGGCCCGCGCCGAACCGACGAGGCCCATCGCGGCGAGCAGCGCCCCGAGGAGCGTCGACGCCACGAGGATGCTGCGCCCGGCCGGCAGCGCCGCAGCCAGCTTCATGGCGCCAGCGCCGCCGATCATGAGGGCCAGCGCCAGCGTGCCGAGAAAGAGGCCACGGGCGAGATCGCCGAGCCCGAGTTGCGCACTGGCGAGCTTCGGCAGCAGCACCTGCATGGGGCCCATGACGAGGTAGCCCACGATGGCGGCGACCATGAACTGCGACAGCACCGGCTTGTCGAGGATCGCCGCGACGCCTTCATGGATCTCCTGCAGGACGTGCCGCGGCGCCTTCGGCGACGGACGCGTGACCGTCCCGAGCAGCAGCGCCGATCCCACTGCGAAGAACGCAGCGGCGGTGGCGAACACGCCAGCCCACCCGGTCACGCTGCGAATCAGCCCGATCAAGAGCGGCCCGAGCCCGAAGCCGAGCATCACGAGCAGGTTGAGCGCGAGCGCGCCGGCGCGCAGTTCGTCCGGGGCAACCACCTGCGTCACCGCGGCCATGCGCGCGGGCGACACGAACGACCAGCCGATTCCCGTGAGCGCGGCCGCGGCGAGAAAGACCGGGATGCGCGCTGCCCGCGAGCCGAACGCCAGGTCCGCGACGAGCAACAGGAGCGATGCCGCCACGAACAGCGCTTGCGCACGATGAATGAGCGTCACGGGCGCGAGCCGGTCGCAGAGTACGCCCGCGTACCAGCCGAGCAGGATCGGTGGTCCGAAGCACAGTCCGAAGCCGACGCCGGAGAGCAGGTCCGAGCCGAGCACTTCCTGCGCGTAGATGATCACCGTGTAATTGATCATGTGACCCGCCGTGAAGGCGAGCAGGCACGACAGGTAGAACGCGGGATAGCGCCGGAAGATCACGGCTGCACGCGAATCAGCATCGGCTGCATGCCCTCGACGTGCCAGCCGGGGAAATTCGAGATCGAGGTGTACACGGTCCCGTCCGGCGCGAACTCGACGTCGCGCGTGAACGAACCGCGCCGCGCGAACGGGAACACGCGCCAGGCACCGGTGGCGATCGAGAGCGCATAGAGCGAGTCCGACTGGTTGCCGTTCACCCACACCACGCCGCGCGGCCGGTCCACGTTGAGCGAGTACGGCGTGTCGCTGCCTTTCGGCAGCACGGGCAGGTCGTGGCGCGTGTAGCGACCCGTGGCAGGCTCGAAACGCACGATCGCCGATTCCGGGAACGCCGCGATCCAGAGGTTGCCCTGCGCGTCGGCACGCAGTCGTCGCGGTCCCCTGAACGGCGTGGCGATCATGCGGATCGCGCCCGTCGCCGGGTCGAGCACGCCGATTTCATCGGTGTGCAGCCGCGCGAACCAGACCTTGCCGTCCGGCGTCACCTCGATGCCGTACGGCAACGGCGTCCCCGTCGCCTGCCGGTCGATCGGCAGCCAGTGCGAAAGCGGCACGCCCCAGTTGATGAGCCTGAACAGCAATCCGATGAGCCGCACGTTGAGCCACTCGCGCACGCCCCGCGTCGGCAGATCGTAGAGCGTAAAGCGGCCGGTCGTGCGGTCGAGCATGCCAATCTGGTTCGACAGCGCCAGCGTGAACCACACACGGTCCCGCGCATCGACGCGGATCGTGTGCGGATAGAAGCCGCCGCCGATTTCGTGCAGACGGAAACGCTTCGTGACGGGATCGAACTCGATGATGCGCCGTTGCGCAGACGGCGTGATGAACAGGTGCCCGTCCCGCGGCGACTCCGCGAGCGAGTGCGCATTCGACGTGCTGTCGTGCCGCGGGAAGGTCTTCAGACGCCTGGCGAGCAGGCCGCCCGCGGCGTCGCCCGGCCGGTGCGGGATGCGGTAGACGGTGATTTCGTTCGTGGCCGGGTTCGTCTCGTACAGGCGGTCCTGGATGTTGTCCGCGACGTACACGAGCCCGTTGCGTCCGACGAGCATGTCGTGCGTCTGCGACATGAGGTCGCCGATCGGCCATTCGGTGACCGTCGTCGTGGCGAGCGCTGGCGACCAGGGCGCGACGTCCGGCACGAGCGACGGTTCGTCGCGCAGCCGTCGATAGCCGGCCGCAAGCCGCTCCGGCAGGGCGCGCTGGTCGGCCGTCGACAGCCGCGAGCCGTAGCCGATCATCCGGTAGATCACCTCGCCCCAGGCTGCGGGCGTCCGTTCCATGCGCGTGAACTCGTTGCCCTGCTGGTGGCAGAACGCGCACTGCAGCACGAAATGCTTCTTCGTGTCGGCGCCGCCGACGTCGAGGGCACCGAGCCAGGCGTTCGCCGGCTTCGCCGCGGCGAGAGCGGCTGCCTCCGTCTCGCGTGTCATGACCACGACGGGTGGCGACTCGCCCGATGTCGTGGTGGCGACGTGCGCGTCCCGGAAGCCGGGCTTGCGCAGTCGGTAGGTGAGACCTGCGCCGCGGTCGACGAACGTGGTCGTACCACTCGCGTCGGTGAAGCGCGTGACTTCGGGATCGACGGTCTCCCTCCGCCCCGGAGTTGCGTAGCCAGCGTCCGCCGTGTCCAGTCGGCGCGCGTCGGTCACCGATTCGGTGACCATGACGGTCGCGAGCGGCGCGCCGGTTTCGTCCGTGACGGACACCGTGGCGGCTCGCGCCACGCCCGCCGCGAACCAGGCAATCATCATCCCCATCGATCGCATCGGTTCAGGCTCCCCGCGGCGCCGCGCCCAGCAGGTCGAGTGTAGCGGCCCGCGCCGCCTTCGCGTGCACGGTGAGCGCCAGCACGTCGCCGGGCCGGGCCCAGGCGAGCGCCGCGCGCACCGCTTCGAGTTCGCTCGCGTGCACCGGCACCGCAGACTCGGGCACGCCCTGCCGCAGCAGTTCGCCGCGAAGGATGCGCGGCACCTCGCCAGGCTCGCGCCCGCGCAGGTGCTCCTCGTCCTCCTTGACGACGACGAGGTCGGGCCGGAATGCGGC
>CAZRKS010000030.1:18153-20745 GCA_964600315.1 uncultured Steroidobacteraceae bacterium
GCCGGCGGCACGCCGAGGGCCGCGGCGACCAGCGCGGCACCGGCGAGATTCGCAACGTTGTAGGTGGCCGCGCCATCCACCGCGAGCGGCATCGCGGCGACTGCGCCGAGATCGTGCTCACTGTCTTTCCAGTCGAGCACCAGCCGGCCACGCCGCAGGCCGCAGGTCGCGCCTCCGCCTTCGCGATGCGCAGCCAGCCGGTCCAGGTCGGCATCGAGCGCGAACCAGCCGAGCGGCGGGCTGCGTCCGAAGCGCCGCGCGAGGGCGGGGCCTCGGGCCCGCAGCAGCGCATCGTCCGCATTCAGCACCAGCAGACCCGCGGGCTCCACGACTCCTGCAACCGTCAGCTTGACGTCGGCCAGCGCGCCGAGATCGTCGATGCCGTACTCGCCGAAATGATCGGCGCTCACGTTGGTCACGATCGCGGCCGCCACGCGATCGACCGCGATGCCGCGGCGGAGCATTCCGCCGCGCGCGGTCTCGAGCACGGCCGCCTCGACTCGATCGTCGCGCAGGACCCGCCGCGTCCCGGCCGGTCCCGAGTAATCGCCGGACGCGACCATCGCGCCGTCGACGAACACGCCGTCGGTGCAGGAATATCCCGTTCGCCAACCCTGCGCGCGCGTGCAGGCGGCCGCGAGCCGCACCGTCGTGGTCTTGCCGTTCGAGCCGGTGACCAGGGCCGTCGGGACCGCGCGCAGGAGGTGCCAGGGAACGTCGGCGACCGACGGCAGGCCCGCGACCGGGTAGCTGCGTCCGCCGCAACCCGTGCCGAGGCTCAGCACCGATTCGTCGAGCACGCTCGCGAGCCCCCGGGTGCGCGCTGCTTCGAGCAGGTCCCGCTGTCCGGGACGCGCCTCCAGCGCGGCGAGCCGGCGAAAGCGCGCGAGCGCCGCGGATTCCTCGAGCACCGGCAGCACCTGCGCGCCAGGACCGCTCTCGGCTGCGCGCGCCGCCTCGACCAGGCCGTCCTCGACGTCGACCCAGCGCGTCGGATCCCGTTCGAGCAGCGTCGCACAAAGCGCCCACTCGTTGACTTCGGTGGCCGTGAAGAGCTGGTCGCACGGAGCGGCCAGGGCGAGCGAGGCGCCAATCGCATGCCGCCGCGCGATCACCTCCGGCAGGGACGAGCCCACCCCGCGGGACCAACCCAAGTGGTCACGCGCGCGCTCCACGCGGGTCCGCCAGCCGGCGAGCAGCGCATCGTCGGGCTCGACCCCGACGAGTTCGAGCACGGCGCCCGTCGAGGCGAAGAACAGGTTGCCGCCCGTCAGGCGCCTCGAATCCTCGAACGGCAGCGCGGACCGGGCGGTCAGTCTTCGGCCTCCGGCGCGAGTCGCACGCCGCGCTCGTCGCGGATCAAGCCCTCGAGGTTCAGCGGCGCGGCCGGCGCCGGAGCATCGGTCCAGCCGTCGCCGGCCCCCGGCGCGGACGCGAGTCCCGTCGGCGGGGCGGCCCGGGCGGCCACTTCGGCCGTCTCGCCGTGGGCCGCCGCACGGAACTTGGTGATCTGCTTCCACGAGCGCACCAGCGCATCGGCGAAGACGAGCAGCAGGTCGCCCGGCTGTCCCATGCGCAGCGCCGCGTCGATCGCCTCCTGTTCGTCGGGGATGATCGAAATGGCCGCTTCGGGCACGTCCCGCGCTCGCAGCGCCGCCGCCTGAAGTCGCGGCACTTCGTCCGGTGCACGATCCCGCAGGCTGTCGTCCCGGCGGCAGATGTAGTGATCGAAGCGGCCCGCCACGGCGTGCGCGATCTCGACGAGATCCTCGTCGCGGCGGTCGCCGGGCCCGGCGAGCACCACGACGCGGCGCCCGGTGACGTCGAGCCGCTGTGCAAGATCCGCCATCGCGCGGACCGCGTGCGCGTTGTGCCCGTAATCGAACAGCACCTTGAACGGATGCTCGTCGTACACGTTCATCCGGCCGGGCGCCTGGAAGAAGGTCGAGTCGAACGTGCGCAGGCCCTGGCGGATCGCGTCGAGCTTGATGCCGAGCGAGAACGCCATCGCGGCGGCGAACATCGCGTTCTGCACGTTGTGCAGCGCGCGGCCTTCGAGCGTCGCCGGGATCAGGTGGGTCCACACCAGCGGAATGTGGCCGCCGCGGTCGTAGAGCGTGATCATCTGGCCGTTCACGCCCGCCTCGAGCGCGCAGGCGCGGCCGCCGGCGCGGATGTGCTCCCGGACCAGCGGGTGCTGCGGGTTCATCGTCACGTAGCACAGGTTCTTCGCATCCGTGTGGCTCGCCATGCGCAGCACGAGCGCGTCGTCCGCGTTCAGCACGGCGCAGTCGGTCGCGACCTCGATCACGACGCGCTTCACCTCGGCGAGCTGCTCCAGCGTGTCGATGCCCTTGAGCCCCAGGTGGTCGGACTGCACGTTCAGCACCGCAGCGACGTTGACCTCCCGCACGCCCATGCCGGCACGCAGCAGGCCACCGCGCGCGGTCTCGAGCACGGCGATGTCGATCTGCGGATCGGCGAGCACCATGCGCGCCGACACCGGGCCGGTCATGTCGCCCTGCACGGTGCGCTGCCCGTCGATGTAGACGCCGTCGGTCGTCGTGAGCCCGGGCGTGTGGCCCGCCATCT
>CAZRKS010000031.1:0-20513 GCA_964600315.1 uncultured Steroidobacteraceae bacterium
CCGTCGATGTAGACGCCGTCGGTCGTCGTGAGCCCGGGCGTGTGGCCCGCCATCTTCGTGACGTGTGCGAGCATGCGCGCGGTGGTGGTCTTGCCGTTGGTGCCGGTGATCGCGGCGATCGGCACGCGCGAGGGTGCGCCCGGCGGGAACAGCATGTCGATCACCGGCCCGGCGACGTCGCGAGGCGTACCCTCGCTGGGCGCCACGTGCATGCGGAAGCCAGGCGCGGCGTTGACCTCGCAGATGCCACCGCCGATTTTGCGGTAGCTCTCGGTGATGTCCTTCGACAGGAAGTCCACGCCGCCGACGTCGAGCCCGATCGCCCGTACGGCGCGCTCCGCCATCTCGCGGTTGTCGGGATGGATCACGTCCGTGACGTCGGTCGCGGTGCCGCCGGTCGAGAGATTGGCCGTCGAGCGCAGGTACACGGCTTGCCCCGGCGGCGGCACCGACGCGGCCGTGAGCCTCGCCCGGTCGAGCATCTTCTGCGCCTGGGCGTCGAGATCGAGTCGCGTGAGCACCTTCTCGTGACCGACGCCGCGGCGCGGATCCTGGTTCACGATTTCGACGAGTTCGGCGATCGTGTGCTCGCCGTCGCCGACGACGTGGCCGGGCGTGCGGCGCGTGGCGGCCACCAGCTCGCCGTTCACCACGAGCAGGCGGTGATCGTCGCCCTCGAGGAACGTCTCGACGATGACCGAGCGCGAGTGCTCGCGCGCGACCGCGAAGCCGTGCGCGACCTCCTCGTCCGTCGTGAGCCGGATCGAGATGCCGCGACCGTGGTTACCGTTGTAGGGCTTGGTGACCACGGGGAAGCCGATGCGGCGCGCGGCGCGCACGGCCTGCCCGTCGCTCTGCACGAGTTCCTGCTTCGGCACGGGCAGCCCGAGCGTCGCGAGGATCTTGTTCGTCTCCTCCTTGTCGCTCGCGAGTTCGACGGCGATGTGTGGGGTCCGACCGGTGACCGTGGCCTGGATGCGCTGCTGGTAGCGGCCGTGGCCGAGCTGCACCAGCGACTGGTCGTTGAGCCGCAGCCACGGAATGCCGCGCGCCTCGGCGGCCTTGACGAGCGACGCCGTCGATGGCCCCAGCGCCCGGCGCTGTGCGAAGCGGATGAACTCGTCACGGGCCTCGGGCCAGTTCCAGCCCTCGGGCACGCTGTCCGCGGGCCGGATCGCCGCCGGCAGCAGCGAACAGAGCAGGCGCAGGCCGAGCTCGCCGGCGGCGATGCCTTCGTCGCGCTGCGCGTACTCGTAGACGACCGTGTACACGCCCGGGCGGCCGGCCGTGCGGGTCTTGCCGAAGGTGACCGCCTCGCCGGCGATGTTCTGCAGCTCGATCGCCACGTGCTCGAGCACGTGCCCGAGCCACGTGCCCTCGTCCTCGCGCATGCGCCGGAAGAATCCCCCGGGCTCCCCGTAGGAACAGCCATGCTCCGCGAGTCCCGGCAGCGCGGCTGCGAGCGCGTCCACGAAGCCGCCGCCGAGCCGTCCAGTCGGCCACGCCTCGAGCGGACCGAGGTCGAGTTCGAGGCGGATGACCGGGAAGTGCGCGTACAGCGACGGGCCGACGTAGACGGAACGATCGAGGATGCGCATGAGGCTCCCCTATTCCTTCGCCCGCGCGAGCCCGCCGGCCTCGGCGAGACGCGTGTGCAGGTTGAAGGTCGCACCCGCGACGAGGATGTGCAGCTTGAGCCCCAGCATGCAGACCGGCTGACCCTCGTTCACCGAGTCCATGGACGAATAGCTGACTTCCGCGGCGTCGACCACCGTCACTCCGCCGCTGCCTTCCACCTCGACCGTTTCGTCGGGGCCGATGAAGGCGGCGGTGTCCTCGTCGAGACCGATGCCGACCGCGAACGGGTTGTAGGCGAGCGCGGTGAGCAACCGGCCAAGGCGGTCTCGTTGCCGGAAATGCTGGTCGATGATGAAGCGGTTGGTCAGCCCGAGACCCGGCGCGAGCCGCACGCTGCCGGAAATCACGGACGAGCCCTCGTCGCCGAACGCGATCATGTGCTCGCTCAGGATGCTCGCCCCGGCACTCGTGCCGCCGATGGTGACGCCGTGCGCATTGCGCTGGCGGATCAGCTTGGCCACCGGCGTGCCGCCGAGCAGCGTCGTCAGGCGCAACTGGTTGCCGCCCGTGAAGAAGACGCCCGTCGCCTCCTCGAGTCGCCGCAGGCGTCCAGGTTCCTGGCAGTCGCGGCGGGTGTCGAAGTCCATCACCGCGACGCGCGCGGCGCCGAGGTCGCGGAACAACTGTTCGTAGCGCGGCCCGGTCTCGTGCAGGCGGCTCGCGGTCGGAATGACCACGATGTCGGCGTCGCCTCCGCCCGAGACGCGCACGAAGCGCTCGAGGATGTGGCGGTCGTTCTCCTTGTTCTCCGCGCCGCCGATCGGGACGATCCAGCCGCGCGTCCGGCCTTCGGGAACGATGCTGGGCATGGGCTCAGGTCTCCTCGCGAGGACGCTCAGAATTCGAAGGTGCCGCGGCGGACCGCGACGCCGTCGCGGACGTGTACCTCGCCGCGGACGATGACCGTGTGCGCGGCACCCGTCGCGTCGAGCGCGACGAGGTCGGCATCCAGGCCCGCTTCGATGCGGCCCTTGCCGGCGAGCCGCAGCAGTCGGGCGGGGTTGCAGGTGAATGCCGGCAGCGCACGCTCGAGCGGCAGGCCCATGGACAGCAGTTCCTGCAGCGTGCCGAGCAACGCGCCGGCGGAACCGACGTCCATGCGGCAGACGCGGCCCTCGTCATCGAAGCACGGCAGGCAGCCGCCGGCGTCGGAACTGACGGTGATGCGCTCCGGCGGCGCACCGGCCTCGAGATAGCGCCGCACGGCCTCGGCCGCCGAATGCGCGTCCTCGCCTTCCTCGACCGGAAACGCCGTGACGTCCACGGTGCAGCCGGCCCCGGCGAGCGCCACCGCCTCGTCGAACAGCGCCCGGCGTCGATTGACGTGCGTCGGGTTGAAGACGCGGGCCGGCAGCTCGCTTTCCGCCAGGGCGCGACGCACGAGATCCAGTCCACGGCCACCGTCGCCGAGGTGCAGGTGCAGGATCCCCGCCTTGCCCGTCATGAGCCCCGCGACGTGCGCGTCGGCGGCGAGGCGCAACAGTTCGTCGAGCGTGGGCTGGCTCGAACGGTGGTCGCTCAGCGCGACCTCGCCGATGCCGAGCAGCGCCTCGATGAACACGAGGTCGCTGCGCACGCTGCCCGTCAGCGTCGTGGGCGGCACGTGGTACCCGCCGGTGTAACCCCAGGCGTTCAAGCCCTCCTCGCGCAGCGCGTGCACGGTCGCCACGAGCTCGCGCGTCCCGCGCGCCACGTCGTCCGTGCCGAGGAGGCCCACGACCGTCGTGACCCCCGCTGTCGTGAACCGGGTCAGCGGAACCGGCGGCACGCGGGTGCGGAATCCCGCCTCGCCGCCGCCGCCCGTGACGTGAACGTGCCCGTCGATCAGGCCCGGGATCAGGCGACGGCCCTCGAGATCGAGGCTGTCCGCTGCGGCGCGCAGCCCGGCCGGCAGGTCGGTCAGTTCGCCCGGCGGCCCCACCCAGAGGATCCGCCCGCCGCCGACGAGCAGGCTGCGGACCCCGCGCGCCACCGGGGCATACACGTCGGCATTGCGTATCAGGATCATGCGGCCGGCATGATGCCCGACATCGCTGCAATCAGGAATCCGGCGTGGCGGCCTTTCCTGCCCGGCACGCCGCCGCGCCAGCGTCGCGCAGGCCGCCAGAGTCGTCGATGAACCGCCAGGAATACGACCCGGCGTCGAGCGTCAGTTCGAGCACACCGTGACTCTCGATGCGGACGCGACTGTGGTACGGCGGACGCCAGAAGCCGAACAGCCGGGCACCGCCCGTGCCGACCACGAACTCGCGGAGACCTTCGTCGACCCTGTGGCCATCGGCGTCGAGCGGCCCGAAGGCCTCGTAGAAGTGCTCGTGACCGTTCAGCACGAGATCGGCGCGGCTCGCATCGAGCAGGGCCCAGAAGCGCTGCAGCTTGCGGCCGGAACCACGATGGAAACCCGAGGAAAACAGCGGCTGGTGCCAGGCCGCGAGAATGCAGGCCGCATCGGCGTGCTCGTGCAGAGTCCCGGCGAGCCAGTCGTACTGCCGGTCGAGGCTCTCGCCCGTCAGCTGGCTGTCCAGACCGATGACGAGCCAGCCGCCGAGCCGTCGGGCAAAGTGGGTTTCGCCGTCGGCGCCGGCACCGAAATACGCCTGGAAGTCCGCCACGCGCCCGTCCACGTAGTCGTGATTGCCCGGCACGGCCCAGGTGGCGGCGCGGTGCGCGCCCCAGGTCGGCTCGTAGCAGGACGCCAGCGTCTCCGCGGTCGCCTGCGGGTACGCGGCGTCGCCCAGCATCAGCACGGTCGCACCCGGCGGAACGAGACGGGACGTGCGTGCCGCATCCGACTCCTCTGCGGGCCGGCCGCGGCACTCGGCAATGTCGCCGGCGGCGTAGATCACGAAGGGCTCGGCAACCGCCGGCAACGCGGCGAGCACGACGAGCAGGACGGACAGTGGCGCCGGGTTTAACATGCGGACCCTCGATGACGGCCGCCGCATGATAGACCCGACTCCGCTGGCCCTCGTCCGCGCCGTGAGCCCCGCCATGGCGCGCTGCGAGCTCACGCACCTCGAGCGCGCGCCGATCGACGTCGCGCTGGCCGAGCGCCAGCATGCCCGTTACGCACAGACACTGGTCGCGCTCGGCTGTCGCCTGCTCGAGCTCGCTCCCGAGCCGGATCTCCCCGATTCGGTCTTCGTCGAGGACACCGCTGTCGTGCTCGACGAAGTCGCCGTCCTGACGCGGCCGGGCGCCGTCTCGCGCCAGCCGGAGGTCGCCACCGTGGCCGGCGTGCTGCGGGCGTGGCGCCCCTGCGTGACCATCGAGGCACCCGGCACTCTCGACGGCGGCGACGTGCTGCGCATCGGTCGCACGGTCTACGTCGGACGATCCGGCCGCAGCAACGCCGCGGGCATCGCACAACTCGGTGCGGCCATTGCGCCATTCGGCTACCGGACCTTGCCCGTGCCGGTGCGCGGCGCCCTGCACCTGAAGAGCGCCGTGACGCTCGTGGCGCCCGACACGCTGCTCGTCAACGACGCCTGCGTCGACCGGGGCCACTGGCCCGATCAGCGGATCATCGCCATCGCCCCCGAGGAGCCCGCTGCGGCAAACGCCCTGCAGGTCGGCCGCGCCGTCCTTTACCCGGCCTCGGAAGTCCGCACGCGCGAGCGGCTCGAGGCCGCCGGACTCGAGGTGATCGCCCTCGACGTCTCGGAAATCCAGAAGGCCGAGGGCGGCCTGACCTGCTGCAGCCTGGTCTTCGACGCCTGATCAGCCCGGCGTGTAGCAGTAGCAGTTGAGCTTGTTGCCGTCGAGGTCGCGGAAATAGGCGGCGTAGAACCCCGACGATCCGCGCGGTCCCGGCGCACCCTCGTCGGCGCCGCCGAGTTCCAGCGCCTTGCGATGCAGCGCATCGACCTTCGCATTGCTGTCGACCGCGAGCGCGACCATCACGCCGTTGCCCACGCTGGCCGGCTTGCCGTCGTACGGATAGACGACGCCGAGCGACGGCTTGTCCGGCGCGACGCCCCAGGCGATGAAACGCTCGGACTCCATGTAACGTCCGGCGCCGATCTCGGCCAGCAGCGCATCGTAGAAGCGCGCCGCGCGGGCCAGGTCGCTGGTCCCCAGCGTGACGTAACCGATCATGACGGCTTCCTATTGAGTCACGTGCTTGAGCAGATCCGCGGCGGACACCGGGCCATAGGCGAACGTGTCCGTGTGCCGGGTGATGAACTGCCGCAGCACGATGCCGGCCGCCATCCCGGTCTTCTGTCCGTGGCTCTTCGCGACGTCGTCGAGCTTCGCGTCCTGGGCAGGCGTGGTTGCGGGCGAGATCGCGACGTAATCCCAGGCGTCTCCGTCCTGGTGCGCATACCACTGCGTCGCACCGATGCCGGCCTCCGTGTTCAGTGCGTCCTGCCCGGCCGCCCACTTGAGGAACTCGACGTGCTTACCGGGCGCGACATAGTAGATCGAGACGATGACCGTGCCCGCGTCGGCCGCCACGGCCGGGGTCGCGAGGAACGCGACGAGCACGACCTGACCGGCCAGCAAAGCAAATAGCCTGCGCATGCGATTCATGACGGATCCTCCCCTTCGCTTCTTGTTGGCGACCGGGCCTGCGCACGGTCGGCTGCCGGCGAGTGTACACCGACCGACCCCTGCCGCCAGATGCGCCGGCGGAGGACAATGACCCCAGGCTTCGAGGAAGATCCCGTGACTCACCAGACGCCCACCCGCCCCGGCATGCCGTCGCTGCTCGAACGCGTCGAAAACGCCGAGAAGCTCTTTCTCTCCGGACGCCGTCATCGCGAGGCCGACCTCGCGAGCGCCGTGCGGTTCTTCCTCGAGTTCCTCGAGGCGTTCGAGAGCTTCGAGGCGACGCAACCCTGCGTCACGGTCTTCGGCTCCTCGCGGTTCGCCGAGGGCCACCCCTATTACCAGCGTGCGCGCGAGATCGGTGCGGCCCTGGCCCGGGCAGGCTACGCGGTCATGACCGGCGGCGGGTCAGGGATCATGGAAGCCGCCAACCGCGGCGCGAAGGAAGCCGGCGGGCTCAGCCTCGGATGCAACATCCGGCTGCCACAGGAGCAGGTGCCGAACAAGTACCTCGACCGCTTCATCCAGTTCGAGCACTTCTTCGCGCGCAAGGTGATGCTGGTGAAGTTCTCGTGCGCGTTCGTGGTCATGCCGGGCGGATTCGGCACGCTCGACGAGACCATGGAGATCGCGACCCTGATGCAGACGAACAAGCTCAACCACTTCCCGCTGGTCGCGGTCGGCCGCGAATTCTGGGACGCCTTCGACGTGTTCGTGCGCGAGGCGATGGTGAAGCTCGGCACCATCAGCACGGAAGAGACGAGCGTCATCCACCGGGCCGAGACGGCCGATGAGGTGGTGCGGCTGGTGCGCGGCTGAGCGCTTCGTCGGCCCCGCTCAGCGGTCGAGCAGGGCGACGACGTCGTCGAGACTGCGCGCACGCGCCGCATCGGCGGGGCCGAGTCCGTCGCGATTGCGCAGCTTGCGGCTGGCGCCCGCCGCGAGCAGCGCCTGCACGGTGTCGACGCTGCCCGACTGGCTGGCGAGGATCAAGGCCGTGTCGCCCGCGCGGTTGCGCGCATCGACGTCGCCCCCTGCGGCGACGAGCCGGCGCACGGTCGCGGCCTGGCCAGCCGCGGCGGCCAGCAGCAGCGGCGTGTCGCCCTCGCGCGTCTCGGCCGTCACCCGGGCGCCCGCTCGCAACAGGAGGTCGACCGACGCCCCATGGCCCCGTGCCGCCGCGCACGCGAGCGGGGTGACGCCCGCCGCGTCCGCCGCGTCGACTGACGCGCCCCCGCCGATGAGCGACTGGACCGCCGCCACCGAGTCCGAGCAGGCGGCGAACCAGAGTGCCGTGCGGCCGGCCGAATCGGCCCTGGAGGGCACGGCGTGCGCCGCGAGCAGCTCGCCGACCAGCGCGCCCTGCCCGCGTGCCGCGGCGGCCATCAGCGCCGTCGTTCCGGTCGACACCGACGAATTGACGTTGGCACCGGCCGCCAGCAGCCGACGGGCGCTGCGGGCATCGCCGTTCTCGATGGCAATCACGAGCGGAGGCCGCTCGCGGCTGGACACCGGGTTTGCGCTGGCTCCGTGCTGCAGCAAGAATTCGAGCACCGCCGAGCGGCCGAGGCGAACGGCGAGCCCGACCGGCGTGACGCCGAGCGCGTCGGCCCGCGACGCGTCCGCTCCCGCATCGAGCAGCAGTCCCGCGCCGGCCGCCGAACCCGCGCCGACCGCCGCGAGCAGGGCAGTCGGCCCGTTTGGCGCCGCGGCGTTGGGATCGCCGCCGCGCGCGAGCAGTTCGCGCAGCCGCGACGGATCCTTGCGGGTCGCCGCCACCACGACGTCGGGCCAGCCCGCGTACACGCCGGACGGCACGCGCACTGCTCGCTCCTGCGATCCGGTGGCAGCAACGGTTGGCGCCTTGCGCAGCGGAGGCGAGCCTGCGGCGAGCAACTGCTGCGACGACCCGGCCCGGCCGGCTCGCGACGCATAGGCGAGCGCAGTGTTGCCGCCGTGATCCGTGACCGTGACGCTCGCCTTCGCCCGCAGCAGCGCCGCGCAGGCGTCCGCGGACTCTGACGCGCAGGCGAGCATCAGCGGCGTGACGCCGTACTGGTCCGCGGCGTCCACGCTGGCGTGTCGCGACAACAGGAGCGCGATGGCTTGCGGCGAGCCCGCATCGGCCGCGTGGTGCAAGGCCGTGCGGCCGAACGGATCCGCAGCGTCGATGCGCGCCGCTGTTGCGAGGACCTCGAGTAACGTGAGGTTCCCGCGTCGCGCCGCGCGCCACATCGCGACGCGACGCGAGTCCTCGTCGGCCAGGACCTCCTGAACACGAGGCTGCATCGGCAGCAGACCGTCCCTCAGGAGTTCGCGCGCGAGCGGCTGGCCAAGAGCCGCCGCCCTCTCGAGCCACCGTTGCGCCGCGGCCGGATCGGGCCGCGGTCCGGACGCGTCCAATGCCGAGAGGGCAAAGGCGGCCTGCGCGTGGCCGGCATCGGCCGCCGCGACCAGCAACTGCCGTGCCTCGTCCGGGCCACGTTCAGCCAGCAGGCCCGTGAGCGACAGCGCGGCGAGCAGGTAGCTCGCATCCGCGTCGCCCTGCGCCGCGCGCCCGGCGAGCAGGCGACCCGCGGCGGCGTAGTCCTTGTGACGGATGGCCGCCTTGGCGGGTTCCAGCGAGTCCGGGCTCGAGGTCGGCCGGCTAGTGTCGACGCCGGGAGCCGCCGTCGCCGGCCGCGCGCAGACCAGCAGCGCGGCGAACGCGCAGGCGGGGAGCAAACGCAGGAGATCACGCCGTCCCATACTTCGTCTCGATCTCCACGCCGATCGTGCGCAGGAATTCCGCGGGCAGGACGCCGCCGGCACTGACGATGACGGCGTCGTTGGCGATCGCGGCATCCCGCCCTGCGCAGGTCACCACGACCTGCCCAGGCTCGATGCGACGCACGTCGGATCGGAGCAGCACCGCGAGTCGGCCCGCCTGCGCGGCGGTCGCGATGCGTTCCCGATTGCGGGGCTTTGCGCGCAGGAACGCCTCGCCCCGATACGACAGTGTCACGCTGCGAGCGCCCGACTCGGCCACGCTGAGCGCCGCCTCGAGCGCACTGTCGCCGCCGCCGACGACCATCACGTCGAGCCCCGCATACTGGTCCGGATCGACGAGGCGATAGACGACCTTCGGCAGGTCCTCGCCCGGCACGCCGAGCTTGCGGGGCGTGCCGCGCCGCCCGATGGTGAGGAGCACGCTCGCCGCCCGGTACTCACCCTGCGTCGTGCGCACCGTGAAGCCGCTGCCGCAGCAATCGATGCCCTCGACACGCTCGCGGTAGCGGATCGCGAGGCCGGTCTTCGACTCGACGTCGCGCCAGAACCCGAGCAGCGTCTCCTTGGCGGTCTGTCCGAAGCGCATCCGCCCCACGAGCGGCAGCGTCACGGGCGAGGTCATGACCAGCTTCGCACGGGGATACTGGAATACGCTGCCGCCGAGCGATTCCTGCTCGATCGTCACGAACTTGAGGCCGAGCGACATCGCCGTCAACGAGGCCGCGAAGCCGGCCGGTCCTGCGCCGACGATCACGAGGTCGTGTCCTTCGGTGGCGCGCGGGCGCCGGCGGCGGATCGCCTCGACCGCCTGGCGGCCCTGCGTGAGCGCGTTGCGGATGAGCCCCATGCCGCCGAGTTCCCCCGCGACGTAGATGCCGGGCACCGAGGTCTCGAAGTCCGGACTGAGGAGCGGGATGTCCACGCCGCGGCGCGCGGTGCCGAACACGAGAGTGATGGCGTCCACCGGGCAGGCGCTGCGGCAGGCGCCGTGACCGATGCAGTCCGAGGGACTGACCAGTTGCGCCTTGTTGCCGATGAGGCCGAGCACAGAGTGCTCCGGCTGCTCCGGGCATGCCTTCACGCAGGAGCCGCAACCGATGCAGCGCAGGGTGTCGATCACCGGGTGCAGCGACGCCGGTTCGGCGAGTCCGGCCGCGACGACGCGCTCGCGTACCTCGACGTGCCGGCGCTCGGCGCGCTGCCGGCGACCGACGTACCAGCCCAGGATGAGGGCGAGCGGCAGGCCGTACACCAGCAGCAGTGCGTGACTCATGGCAGGACCGACTTTAGCGAGCCGACGGCCGCGAAGGCGCTGAAAACAGCGGCCACGGTTCACAGTTCTGACAAATGGCCCTCCGGGCGCGGTGCGCCGCGGTCGCGGCAGTCGTAGCCTCGGCCGCGAGTCATCCAGGGCACGCGGGGAGAACCACACCATGTCGACGTTCGTCGCCACGTCGAGTGCACGCAGCGGATTCGCGCTGGGCCTGTCGGCCGGGCTGGTGCTCGCGTCGGCCTATTTTCTGATCCGGGCCGAGTTCACGGCGCCGGCGGAGCCCGCCGCGAAGGCGCCGGCAGCCGGCGCGTCATGGGCCCCGCCGCCGACACCGTCCGCGTCCGGGAAGGCAGGGTCCATGGCGGCCGCCGCGCTCGCGCTCGAGACGCGCCTCGCGGCCCGCGGCGGTCCGGACGACCAGTGGGAACTGCTGGCGAGGTCCTACGAATTCCTGGGCCGCGGCGCCCAGGCGAAACTCGCCCGTGATCACCGGACGAGCGGCACGACCGACCTGCGAGACACGATCGGCGCGAGCGTCAAATTGCTCGACCCGGCGCCGCGCGCGGCCCCGCAGAGTCCGGCGCCTGCGACCGCTGCCGGCGTCGCAGGAGACCTGCTGGCCCGGGCCGAGCAGCTGCGCCGTGCACGGCAGTTCGCGCCGGCCTGCGCGGCGTACGCCGAGGCCGCGCGGCGCGGCGCGATGACCGCAGGCGCCTGGGCGGACTACGCCGACGCGCAGGCCTCGCTGGCCGGCCGGCTGTCGGGTGCGCCCGAAAAATCCATCGCGGCGGCGCTGGCGATCGACTCGCGCCACACCAAGGCGCTGTGGCTCAAGGCGAGCCTGCAGCACGAACAGCATCGCTACAGCGATGCGCTCGCGACCTGGCGCGAACTGCTGGCGCTCGTGCCGGCGGGCTCGTCGGACGCACGCATCGTCCAGGCGAACATCGCCGAGGCCACGCGCCTCGCCGCGGGTTGAGTGCCTCCGATGAGCGCCGAGGCCAGTCGGCTGGAGTTCGCGGGCGCCGATGCCAAGGAGCCGCTGCTGCGCGCACTGTGGCGGCGCGGGCTCGACCCGGCGTGGCTCTGGTTCGCCGCCACGATCGCATTGCTGTGGTGGGGCTGGCACTTCCCGACCGAGCGCTACCTCACCCCGCAATCCGGCATCGGCTACCTGCTCGGCATCCTCGGCGGATCGTCGATGCTGCTGCTGCTCGTCTACCCGGCGCGCAAGCGCGTGCGCTGGCTCGCGTTCCTCGGCACCACGCGCCGCTGGTTCCAGGCCCACATGGTGCTCGGCATCGTGGGCCCGGTCCTCGTGCTGTTCCACGCAAACTTCCGCCTCGGCGCGACGAACAGCAACGTGGCGCTCGGCTGCATGCTGGTCGTGGCCGGCAGCGGCCTGTTCGGCAGGTACTTCTACGCGCGCATCCATCACGGGCTGCACGGCCGACGCGCGACCCTCGCCGAACTGAAGGAGCACGCCGCGAAACTGCGCTGGGTCACCACTCACGTGGAGTTTCTTCCTGACCTCGTCTCGCGCATCGAGGCCGAGGAGCAGGCCATCGCCGCCCGCTGCGAGCGCCTGCCCCTGCCCCTGCGACCGCCGGCGTGCGCAGTGGCGACGTTCCTCGCGAGGCGGCGCCTGCGGCGCTACCTCCGCGCCTCGGACCTCGCCCCGCCAGCCATGCGGGCCGCTGCGCGGGCGGGTCGCGGGCCGATCCGGTCGGCGCAGCGCTACATCGACGACCGGCTGCAGGCGACCCGCCGTGTCGTCGAGTTCGCGTCCTTCGAACGCTTCTTCTCGCTCTGGCACGCACTGCACCTGCCGCTGTTCCTGATGCTGCTCATTGCCGGCGTCGTTCACGTCGTCGCCGTCCACGTCTACTGAGCCGATGGCGGGATGCGGATGCCAGATGCGCGCCTGCTGCTCCTTGCCGCGATCGTGGTGCTCGCTGCCGTGACGCCCGGCACCGCATCGGCCGACGGCCTCGAGACGCTGCTCATGCCCGGCAGGGTCGCGAGCGCGCACGCGAAGCTCGAGCAGGACTGCGCGCAGTGTCACGACCGTGCGGACCGCGGCCGCCAGGCCGCGCTCTGCCTGCACTGCCACGAGGAGGTCGCCGCCGATGTCCGCAGCCACTCCGGCTTCCACGGACGCCTGCGCGCCATCGGTAGCGGGCAGTGCCGGGCCTGTCACTCGGAGCACCTCGGCCGGGACGCCGACATCGTCAAGCTGAAGCGCGCGTCGTTCGACCACGCGCAGACCGATTTCCGCCTGGACGGCGCGCACACGGCGGCCGACTGCGGCGCGTGCCACAGGGCGGGCCGCAAGTTCCGGGAGGCGACATCGCGCTGCGTCGATTGTCACCTGGCGGTCGACCCGCACGCCGGCCGGCTCGGCGCCGCCTGCGTCGACTGCCACGATTCCTCGTCGTGGGCGAATGCCCGGTTCGATCACGCGCGCACGCGATTCCCCCTGCGTGACGCGCATCGCGAGGTAGCCTGCGCCGCGTGCCATCCCGGCAATCGCTACTCGGACACCCCGGCGACTTGCGTCGCCTGCCACGCACCGGACGACGTGCACGACGGCAGTCGCGGTCCGGACTGCGCGGACTGCCACACGTCGACGGCATGGAAGACCTCGAGATTCGACCACGCGAAAGAGGCCCGCTTCCCACTCACCGGGGCTCACGCCCGCGTCGACTGCCGCGGCTGCCACGTGACCCCGAACGTCAAGGACCCCCTGCCCCGCGACTGTTCCGGCTGTCATCGTGCCGACGACGCGCATGCCAGCCGGTTCGGCGCGGCCTGCGAGAAGTGCCACGGTACGTCGGCCTGGACGCCGGCGACGTTCGACCACGCGCACGACGGGCATTTCGAACTCGCAGGTCGCCACGCGGAGCTCCGCTGCACGGCCTGCCACACGGCTGTCGTGACGAGCCAGAAGCTCGGCACCGATTGCCACGCGTGCCACCGGACGGACGATGTCCACGCGGGCCACCTCGGCACCGACTGCGCGCGCTGCCATGGCGTCGCGGGATGGCGAGCGGACGTCGCCTTCGACCACGACCTCGCGCCCTTCCCGCTGGTCGGACTGCACGTCGCCGTCCCATGCCAGGCCTGTCACGCTGCACCGGCCTTCAAGGGCACGGCGCAGGCCTGCATCGCCTGTCACGTGCGCGACGACCGTCATCGGGGGACGCTCGGCAAGGACTGCGAGTCTTGCCACTCGCCCACCGGCTGGAGCCTGTGGGAATTCGATCATGGCAAGGCCACGCGTTTCGCGCTGACCGGCCGGCACGCGGACCTGGCCTGCGCCGACTGCCACCGACAACCACCGGGCAGCGTGAAGCTCGCCGGCGACTGCGCTGCGTGCCATTCCCGCGACGACGTGCACCTCGGCCAGTACGGGCGGTCGTGTGAACGCTGCCACGGCACGTCGACCTTCAAGGGCGCCCGGCTGCAACAGGGGGCCAGATGAGCAAGCTGCGACGATTCGCCGCACTGCTGCTGTTCGCGGTCTCCTGCGAGGCCGCATCGGCGCCGGTCGCCGGCGGCCGCTTCGACCACGTGACCACCGGCTACGAGCTGACGGGCGCGCACCGGCTGCAGGCCTGCGAGTCCTGCCACGTCGATGCGGTCTTCCAGGGCACGCCCCGCGACTGCGTCGCCTGTCACTCGCAGGGCTCGCGAATCGGCGCCACGCCAAAGGGCTCGGACCACATCCGCAGCAGCGCGCAGTGCGATGCCTGCCACACGACCGCCGCGTGGGCGCCGGCCACGCGCTTCGACCACGAGCAGACGCGCGGCAGCTGCGCGTCCTGCCACGACCATGCCCAGGCGCCGGGCAAGCCCGCCGGGCACGTCGCCACGACCCTCGAGTGCAATGCCTGCCACGGCAGCGTCGCCTGGTCGCCTGCGAAATTCGACCACGCCGGCATCGACGGCAACTGCGCCTCCTGCCATTCGAGCGGCGGCACGGCCACCGCGAAGAGCGCGTCTCACCCGGCGACGAGCAATGCCTGCGAAGCCTGTCACGCGGCCGGCGCCTGGGTCCCGGTCGCCCGCGTCGATCACGCCCAGGTCGCCGGCAGCTGCGCCTCCTGTCACGACGGCGTCCGTGCCCAGGGCCGCGGCACGCGGCACATCCCGAGTCCCGACAGTTGCGAAACCTGTCACTCGACCTCCGCCTGGCGCCCGGTCCGCTTCGAGCACGCGGGCGTCACCGAGCGCTGCGTGAGCTGTCACGACGGCACGCGGGCCACGGGCGTCGGCACCAAGCACATCAAGTCCACCACGAGTTGCGACGCCTGCCACGCGACCGTGGCCTGGAGGCCGGTGGCGCGCCTCGACCACGGCAACGTGCTCGGCAGCTGCTCGTCGTGCCACGACGGGGTGACGGCCACCGGCCAGCACGCCGATCACATCGTGGCCCGGGGCGAGTGCGACAACTGCCACGCCACGACGGCGTGGAAGCCCGCCAAGTTCGACCACTCGGGTTACCTGATCAACTGCGTGAGCTGCCACGACGGCACGCGGGCCAGCGGCCGCGGCACGACCCACGTGCGCACCACGGACTCCTGCGAGTCCTGCCACGTCGTGGCCGGCTGGAAGCCAGTCTCGACGGTCGACCACACGCAGGTTCGCGGCACCTGCGCTTCCTGTCACGACGGCAAGACGGCGCAGGGCCAACACGCCGCGCACATCCCGAGCGACCAGGCCTGCGACACCTGCCACTCAACGACCGCGTGGAAGCCGGCCCGCTTCAGCCACGACGCTCTCACCGCGACCTGCGTGACCTGCCACGACGGCACCCGCGCCACTGGACGGAGCACGACGCACATTCGCACCAGCGACAGCTGCCAGGCCTGTCACGCGACCGTGAGCTGGCGCCCGGTCACGCGGGTCGATCACGCTCAGGTGACGGGCAGCTGCTATTCCTGCCACAACGGGACCACGGCCACTGGCCGGCACGCGGCCCACCTCACCACCAGCGTCGAATGCGCCGCCTGCCACGCGACCCAGGCCTGGAAGCCCGCGACGCGCGTCGATCACGCGAACGTGCTCGGCGCCTGCTCGTCGTGCCACGACGGCACGGTCGCGCGCGGCAAGGACGCCAGCCACATCGTAACGCACGCCGAATGCGGGAACTGCCACGCGACTACGGCCTGGAAACCGGCGACGTTCGACCACGGCGGGATCACCGAACCGTGCTCGACCTGTCACGACGGCAGTCGCGCCACGGGCAAGAACGCGAGCCACATTCCGACCGCCGTCGAGTGCGGAACCTGCCATGCGACGAGTGCCTGGCTCCCCGCCCGCTTCACCCACGACGGCCTCTCGTCCGGATGCGCGAGCTGCCACGACGGCGTCCGGCAGACCGGCAAGAGCACGACCCACATCCGGTCGAGCGACCGCTGCGAGTCCTGTCACGCGGTGGCGGGCTGGCGTCCGGTGCTGCGCATCGACCACGCGGAGGTCGCGGGCAGCTGTGAGTCCTGCCACGACGGCACCACGGCGACGGGCAAGCCTGCAGCGCACATCCAGTCGACGGGCAATTGCGGCGCGTGCCATGCCACGCTCGCGTGGAAGCCCGTCACGGCCGTCGACCACCGCGAGGTGACCGGCAGCTGCGTCGCCTGCCACGACGGCACCCGGGCGACGGGCAAGCCGCCGAACCACATCACCACCGCGGACGATTGCGATGCGTGCCACACGCCGGCGGCCTGGAAGCCGGCGAAATGGAATCACGGCGGGATCGTCGACGGTTGCGCCAGCTGTCACGACGGCATCAAGGCAACGGGCAAGAGCGCATCGCACCTCGCCACGAGCAACACGTGTTCCGCCTGTCACGCCGTCTCCGGCTGGAAGCCGGCGACCCGTGTCGATCATGCCGAGGTCGTGGGGACGTGCAGCTCGTGCCACGACGGCACGAGGGCGACGGGCAAAGGCCAGAACCACATCCCGACCACAGTCGAATGCGGCGGTTGCCACTCGACGCTCGCCTGGCAGCCCGCGACGTTCAGTCACGCGGGAATCACGACCGGCTGCGTCGCCTGCCACGACGGCGTCAAGACCGCCGGCAAGAACGCCGGGCACCTGTTCACGACCGGAGCCTGCGAAGCCTGCCACCTCACGACGGCCTGGAAGCCCGCGACGCGCGTCGATCACACGCAGGTGCTCGGCACCTGCTCGAGCTGCCACGACGGCAGGACGGCACGGGGCAAGCCGGCGGCCCACATCCCTACGAGCGCCGAGTGCGGCAGCTGTCACGCGACCACGGCGTGGAAGCCGGCGACCGGCTTTGATCACGCCGGCACGACGACGAACTGCTACAGCTGCCACAACGGCGTCAACGCCACCGGCAAGGGCGCGTCGCACATCGCGACGGACACGATCTGCGAAAGCTGCCACGCGACCAGCGCGTGGCGGCCGGCCACGCGCGTCGATCACGCCCACGTCGCCGGCGCCTGCTCGACCTGTCACGACGGCACGATCGCCGCGGGCAAGGGCGCGAACCACATCCCGACGACACAGGAGTGCGGGAGCTGCCACGCGACGACGGCATGGATCCCGGCCACGTTCACGCACGCCGGCATCACCGCGAACTGCGCGAGCTGTCACGACGGGGTCAGGGCGCCCGGCAAGAACGCCGCGCACCTGTTCACGACCGCCGTCTGCGAAGCCTGCCACGCGACCACCGCGTGGAAGCCGGCAGTGCGCGTCGACCACGCGCAGGTGATCGGCACCTGCTCGAGCTGCCACGACGGCAGGCTCGCGACCGGCAAGCCGGCGGAGCACGTGCCGACGACCGCCGAATGCAGCAACTGCCATGCGAGCACCGCGTGGAAACCCGCCACGGGATTCAGTCACACGGGCATCACGGGCAACTGCTACAGCTGCCACGACGGCGTCAAGGCCACGGGCAAGAATGCCTCGCACCTGCAGACGAGCAACCTCTGCGAGAGCTGTCACTCGCCCGCCGGCTGGAAGCCGGCCGTCCGCGTCGACCACTCGCAGGTGGTCGGCAGTTGCTCTTCCTGCCACGACGGGACGCACGCGCCGGGGAAGAACGCCGGACACATCGCGAGCGACACGAGCTGCGACGCCTGCCACACGACGACCGCATGGAAGCCGGCGGTGCGCGTCGATCACAATCACGTGGCCGGCACCTGCAGCAGCTGTCACGACGGCGTCAAGGCGCCGGGCAAGCCGACGACCCACATCCCCACGACCCAGGAGTGCGGGGCCTGTCACTCGACGCTCGCGTGGCTGCCCGCCGCCTTCGATCACACGGGCGTGACGGGCGGCTGCAGGACCTGTCACGACGGGACGCACGCGAGCGGGCCGTCCGCCGGGCACATGACGTTCCCGGTCAGCAATTTCGACTGCAACCACTGCCACGCGACGTCCGCCTGGTCGCCGAACAGCTTCCGGCACACCGCGGGCGACGGCTACCCCGGCGACCACCGCGTCGCCCTCACCTGCGTGAGCTGCCATGCCGCCAACACCGACGCCGCCACCTGGAAGTCGGCCGCCTACAAGCCGGATTGCGCCGGCTGCCACGCGAGCAAGTTCAAGCCCGATCCGCACAAGAAGTACGGCGACGCAAAATACACCGTAAGCGAGTTGCGCAACTGCTCGGGCGCCTGTCACACCTACACCGACTCGACGCTCACGACCATCTCGAGGTCCCGCCCGGGCCCGCAGCACCGCGTTTCAGACACGGAGTTCCACTGATGTCCCGGGCGCGACGCATGTCGAGGTGGATCGCGCTGCTCGCCGCCGCGGCGGGCACGGCCCAGGCGCAGGTGGCCGGCCGTCTGCTCGAGGAAGTCAGCGTGTCGGAGGAGGACGGCTACGCCGCGGTGACCGTCGTGTTCGGCTGCACCGTGCAGTACGTGAGCCACTCTCCGGCGAGCCGCGGCGAGGCGGTGCGGCTGCGCCTGGTGCCGGGGCCGGACTGCGGCTCGCCTGCCGCCGGCTGGGTCGCGCCGCCGCCGCTCGACGAGCGCGGCGTGATCCGCTCGATCGACGTCGACCGCAACCTGGGCCGCAACGTCGAGCTCAGCCTCCGCTGGTCGCGCCCGGAGCAGTTCGTCGTCGTGCCCTCGACGAATGGCCGGGGCCTGCGTCTCCTGCTCGTCCGTCCCGAGGTGGACCGCTCGCGGGTGACGGTCCGCGAAGTCACGGGCGGCGCGTCGGCCTATGCCGTGAACCTCGATGCATCGCGGAGCCCGTACGATGCGGCGGCCCTCGCGGCGGCCAAGCAGGCCACGGGGGTCCGCGTCTACGTTTCCGAGACCACCGTCGACGGGACGAAGTTCTATCGACTGCGCGCCGGCCCGTTCGTCGCCGAATCCGATGCGCGACGGGTGCTCGCGTCCGCCCGGGCACGCTATCCAAAGGCCTGGGTCGCCGTGGCCGACGACCCGAAGACCACCGAAGCCGGCCTGCCCGAAGCCGTTGCGAACGTGCCCGCCGCGACCGCGCCCGTCAACGCGACCCTGACGCCGCAGGACATCGACGTCACGATGAAGCGCGCGCAGGAGATGCTCCGACGCAAGGACTACGTGGTCGCTATCCAGTTGCTGACGCGGCTCACCGAGCAGCCGGAATTTCCCGGCCGCGCCCAGGCCCAGGAACTGCTCGGGCTCGCACGCGAGCGCAACGGCCAGCTCGCGCACGCGAAGGCGGAGTACGAGGAGTACCTGCAGCGTTACCCGCAGGGCGAGGCCGCGGGTCGCGTCGCGAAGCGGCTGCGCGCCCTGACGTTCGAGTCGAGCCCGGCCAGCTTGCAGGCGCGCACGGCGGCGGCCGATCAATCGCGGTGGAAGGTCTACGGAGGGGTGTCGCAGACCTACCGCCGGGACGCCAGCAGCTTCGACAACGGTGTCGTCTCGCGCAGCGCGACCACGCAGGACGCGATCCTGAACGACGCCGCGCTCGCCGCGCGCCGCAGCGGCGAGCGCTACGAGCTGTCGATGCGCATGAGCGGCGCCTACGGCCTCGACCTGATGTCCGACGGTCCGGGCAATCAGGGCACGGTGGCGCTCCTCTACGCCGAGGTGCGTGACCGGCAACTCGACTGGTCGGTGCGCGGCGGGCGGCAGTCGGGCACGCTCGGCGGACTGATCGGCACCTTCGACGGGCTTTATGCGGGCTACCAGGTCGCACCGCGGGTGCGCATGAACGCGCACTTCGGCTATCCGGTCAGTACGTCGCGGGCGGCGCCCTCGACCGACCAGACCTTCTATGCGCTGTCAGCGGATTTCGGCACCTTCGCCGGGGCGTGGGACGTCTCGGTCTACGCGCTCAACCAGGACTACGTCGGCTACACGGACCGACAGGCGATCGGCTCGGAACTGCGATACTTCCGCCCCGGCCTCACGTTCGTCGGGCTCGTCGACTACGACCTCCACTTCGGTGACTTGAACGACCTGCTGCTGCTCGGCACCGCGATGCTGCCCGCGAACTGGACGGCGAGCGTGAATCTCGATCATCGCAAGAGCCCGGGGGTCGGCCTGCGCAATGCGCTGGTCGGACAACCCGTACGCCACTTCGACGAGCTGTTCGGCCTCTACACGCTCCGCCAGATCGAGCAGCTGGCGCAGGACCGGACCGCGGAATCCGACACCTATACGCTGTCGCTGCAACGAGCCTTCGGCGACCGCTGGCAGTGGTCGGCGGACGCCTCGGGAATCCGCCTGAGCGGGACGCCGGCGTCCGGCGGTGTCGAAGCGACCGCGAACTCCGGCACCGATCTGGTGTTCACCACCCAGGCCATCGGCTACGGGCTGTTCCGCAGCGGGGATGTCTCTTCACTCGGGCTCCAATACCAGACCGGCGAGGCGACCGACACGCTGTCGCTGGGTGTCTACGCGCAGTTGCCCATCGGCCAGCTCTGGCGCCTCACGCCGCGGTTGCGCTTCGACCAGCGCGAGTTCCATGCCGACGGCTCGACCCAGGTGCTCTACGCACCCGGACTGCGAGCCGAGTTGCGCTGGCGGCGGCTGTGGCTCGAACTCGAGGGCGGCGCCGAACTCGGCCAGCGCAGCCTCGCCGACTCGAGCGCGGACACCACCCGCTACTACTTCAGCCTCGGCTATCGCTACGACCTCTGAGCGGCGCGCAGCGAGCGCGACTGCGCTCGCCCCGCCCCGTCGGCCCTACGCGGCCTCCTTCGGCGCCTGCGGTCCCGTCCTGGCGCCCGCCGCGGCCGGGTGCTCGTAGTCGTTCTTCTCCCAGTCGCGGTACTGCGGCGGGATCGGGTTGATCG